>CBIHKY010000019.1:0-41633 GCA_966205705.1 uncultured Alphaproteobacteria bacterium | reverse complement strand
CGCGACCCTTCGTCCTCGTTACATCCAGGTGGTAAAAGTCAAACCGGGCGACACACCGACGAGACTTGCTAGCGCTATGGCCAGTGATCGTGGCGAGGCGCTGTTTCGGATGTTGAACGACCTCGACACCCAGGCAGAGCTCCGTCCCGGCACGCAGGTTAAGCTTGTGCGGCGTTTGGCTCACGGTGTCGAATAGCGCCACGACCTGATAACGACGTCTCTGGGTGCGCGGCATCGGTAAAGGGTCGGTCGGGCCTTGGCACCGGGATCGCCTCGCCCGCGAAGTCAGGGTAACTAAGTTGATTGCGATGACCATTTAATTCGGCGGTTGCCACCAACATAGCGGCCGTTCGAAGGCACAACTTGGCTTTTTGTCAGCTGCCTTTCATTGATCGCAGCCGCTCAGAATGGAACGATCGGCTGGATCGCTGCCGTTTATCTAAACTGTTCCTTAAACATCAAGCTTCGGCCGCTTAGCCGTCGCACGACCCTGCTCGGCCGCAAAAATAGATTTTCTTTCGTCTCCTTCACCATTCTCTACTTTATCGGTTGATATCGGCTGTTTATCGCGATCAAAGAGGTCAATCGCCTACCGGTACGAATCGGCGGCAATCCAACGACCATTGGATCGTCTGATTTAAACCGGGGAATTTTGGTGGCATTGAAGACTTATATCGCGTCGCTGAGCGCTGGCGCAATGGTGGCAGCGGCGCCTGCTTCGGCGCAGCCCGAGCAGCCTGCTGAAGACATCGTCGTGGTGGGATCGCAAATCAAGGGGGCGAAAACCACAGATGCAATTCCGGTCAGCGTCGTGGGGACCGAAGAGATCGCAGCGACGGCGTCTGTCTCTGCAAACGAGTTATTCCGTTCCATCCCGCAAGCCGGCGATGTCTCGTTCAGCGAGGCTAACTCGGGTAATGCGAATTATGCTAAGGGCGATATCTCGACCGTATCGCTGCGCAATTTAGGACCAGGCAACACACTGGTTCTGCTGAACGGTCGACGTATCCTGCTCCATCCGGAATCTCAGCTGGAAAATCAGGTGCCCGTGTTCGCCTATAATGTGAACGCGATCCCAGTTGCCGGCCTTGAGCGACTTGAGGTGCTGCGTGATGGCGCAGCGGCGCTCTACGGCGCAGATGCTGTCGCAGGCGTCGTCAACAATGTGCTCAAGACGGATTTCAAAGGCCTGGAACTGAGCTCACAATATGGCGGCGCAGAAGGCACGGGGCTGCGCGAATTCAGCCTGAATGGCCAGTTTGGCACGGACTTCAGCAATGGCCGGGGCAATGTTTCACTGTTCGCCGGCTATTTGAACCGCACTGCTCTGGATGGCGGGGAGCAGGACTTCACTGCGACGAGCAATCGCTTGGCTTTGGTTGCTGGCACACCCTTTGAAGGCGTGCTGGCGTTCGACACCCGCTCGAGCAACTCTGCGTGGGGCGCGTTCCAGTCGCCGACGGCCAACGGCACTCTTCGCAGCAACGGCACCGCTGTCACCAATGCATCTGGCTTCTTTCATGTGCAACCTACCAGCAGTGCGGGATGTCAAGTTGCCCAGCCATCCTCGCCAGGCACCTGCTTTGATGATGGGAATGTCACCGGCGCTGCGGATCGCAATCTACGTCTGGACACAGCTGCGTCTTTCCCCAATCTCAGCGTTACGCCGAGCACCAAGCGGATCAATCTTTTCAGTTCCGCACATTTTGATCTGACAGACGACATCACCGTCTTCGGCGAACTTGGTTTTTACCGCGCCAGTTCCACAGGCTATGTCGCGCCCAATTCGCTTCTCGGCTCATCGCCGATCACCGTGGCGGCCAATGCCTATTGGAATCCCTTCGGCCCAGTGGGATCGCCGAACAGGCTGCCTGGGCTCAACATTCCTGCTGCGGGCCTTCCAGTGACGATCCGCAGTTACAACATCACAGATGGCGGACCGCGACGCTATGATGTGCTGAATTACCAGTATCGTCTTCTTGCGGGCTTACGGGGCGAGGTTGCTGGCTGGTCGTGGGAAAGCGCAGGGCTTTATACCTGGGCGACGGTCAGGGACACAGTGGACGCCTTTTCGAGCAGCGGCCTGCAGGCGGCGATCAACCGCACAACGCCTGATGCGTATAATCCGTTTAGCGGCGGCGACCCGGCCAGTCCAAGCATGGGCGACACCACGCCATCAAACGCAGCCGCGATCGACAGCTTTCGCATCCGCGCGACGCGCAACAGCCGCACGAGCATGGCGTTGTGGGATCTAAAACTGTCCAATGCCGACGTATTCTCGCTGCCCGCCGGCGATGTTGGCATTGCGACAGGCATCGAACTGCGCAGGGAGACCTTCCGCGACCGGCGTGACCCGCATCAGTCGGGCGAAATCGCTTATGTCGATAGCATCACCGGCATCAATTATGGCAGCGACTTCCTAGGGCAAAGCACGCGCAAAGATGTCGATGGCAAGCGGACTATCTTCTCCGCCTATGCCGAGGCAGCGGTGCCGATCATATCGCCCGAAATGGATATTCCGCTGATCCGCCAGATCGACCTGCAATTGGCGGGTCGGTACGAGCGGTACAGCGACGTTGGCAGCGTCGCCAAGCCCAAGATCGCAGGTTTTTGGGACGTGACGGACGGTGTGCGGCTGCGCGCATCCTGGTCGGGCGGGTTCCGCGCGCCCAATCTCGAAGTGCTCAATACGCCCGTATCCGAGGGCTCGACATCCGGCACCGACCATGTGCTGTGCGAGGCAGATCTGCGGGCCGGGCGTATCACCAGTTTCTCCGCTTGCTCACGCAGCCAGAGCATCCAGCGCCGGATCGATGGCAATCAAGCTCTCAAGCCCGAAACGTCAACCAGCTTCAGCTATGGCTTGGTGCTTGAGCCCAAGTTTATCCCCTCGCGCTTCGGCAAACTCACTTTGACGCTGGATCGGTGGCGCATCCAGCAGAAGGGAGTCGTCGGCGTCGTGGACTTTACCAATGCCGTCGCGCTCGACTATTTGCTGCGCACGCAGGGCGGCTCAAATCCCGCCGTGGTGCGCCGCGCTCCAACGGTGGATGATGCGGCCCTGGTCGCGGGCACCGGCCTTAGCCCCGCTGGCGAAATCCTTTACGTCGAACTTCAATATCAGAACCTGCTGCCGATTGATGCGGAGGGACTGGACATTGGCCTTAACTATCGTCTGCCGGACTTTGGCTGGGGATCGCTCAGCATCAATGCCAATGCGGCGCATCTCATAAAGTTTTTCCAGTCGCCATCGGATCTCCAGCAGCAATTGCTCGAAGGGCAAGCCGCAGGTACGATCAATCCCGCTCTTTCGATCGGCAATGCTGGCGATCAGCGTGCAATGAGCGGCAAGCCGAAATGGAAGTTCTCACTGTCGGCAACCTATGAAAATGGGCCGGTACAGGTCGGGCTGTTCACCCAATATATCGATGCCGTCAACGAAGCTGGCGTGTTTAATGCCAACAACGAAATCTGGTCGATCGACAGCCAGCTAACAGCGAACCTCTACGTGCAGTACAGGTTCAATAGTAGCGGGCTGGACGGCACGACATTGCAGATTGGCGCCCGCAACATCACCAATGAAACGCCCCCGCTCTCCTCTGCTGGATATCTTGCGGCCCTGTACACACCGACGGCCCGCTACTGGTATGCAAGCGTCAAAAAAGCCTTCTGATCCCAAGAGAAATGAAGCATCAAATCTGGAGTTTGGATGATGAAATTCTTTCGCCTATCAATCTGGGGATTGAGAAGAGGCATTCTTCTTCTCATGACGCTTCTTACGGGATTGTTCGCTCCAGCCGCTGCACAGGCGCAAGCTGCAAAGAAGCCGAATATTGTTTTCGTCCTGCTGGATAACCTGGGTTGGGGCGAGCTTGGTTCCTATGGTGGCGGTGCGCTACGTGGCGCGCCGACGCCGCGGATGGACCAGCTCGCCAGCCAAGGCATCCGCCTCACCAATTTCAATGTCGAGGCATCTTGCACGCCTACCCGCTCGGCGTTGATGACTGGTCGCTTCTCGGTGCGCTCAGGTAATTTGCGGTCTGGTGCGACAGGGCTGGTCAAGTGGGAAGTCACCATTGCTCAGCTCCTCAAGCAGCAAGGCTATGCGACGGCTGCATTCGGCAAATGGCATCTGGGCGACGAGCAGGGACGCTACCCGACCGATTTCGGATTCGATCAATGGTATGGCATCCCCCGCACGTCGGGCGAGGCGCTTAACCGCACGTCTCCAGGCTATTCCGAAAGCGTCCGGTCCATGCAGTACATCATGGAGAGCACCGCCGGAGCACCGGCGCGTAATGTCAAAGAATATGGCATGGAGGCGCGTCGCGAAATTGACGGTGAACTGATCGACAAGACGATCGGCTTCATGTCCGCGAACCCCAAAGCCAACAAGCCGTTCTTCGCATACGTACCGATGACACAGGTCCATTTCCCGACCGTCCCGAGCAAGGAATTTGCTGGAAAGTCAGGCTTCGGCGACTTTGCCGATTCCATGGTTCAAACCGATTATCTGATCGGTAAGCTGGTCGACGCGATCGATAATTTAGGTCTTGGCGAAGATACCATATTGGTCGTCGCCAGCGATAATGGCCCGGAATATCGTCGGCCCTGGCGTGGTACTGCTGGCTATTGGGCCGGTACTTATCACACGATGTTGGAAGGTGGCCTCCGCGCGCCTTTGATGATCCGCTGGACCGGCAAAATCAAGCCAGCGGTCAGCGACGGCATCGTCCATGCGGTCGACATATTCAACACCCTTGCCCATGTTGGTGGTGCGAAAATCCCCGAGGATCGACCGATTGATGGCGTCGACCAATATGACTTTCTGGTGACCCAGACTTCTCCTTCTCATCGAGAAGGCTTCCCCATCTATATCGAGGGTGAGCAGTTCGGCGCGAAGGTCCGCGACTGGAAATATCACATCCTCTGGAAGCCGGACCCGGAAAAGAAGATTGAGAAACTAGCCCAGCCCTACCTGTTCAACATCACGGTTGTCCCTAAGGAAGAGTCGCCGCGCGCGCTGTTGGAGGATGGCTGGGTTCGCGGCGCGATCACAAAAACAATCAAGGATTTCGAGCAGAGCCTTGAGGATTATCCGCCAGTCCCCTTCGGCGCCGCGCTGGGTTACGTCCCGTCCACCGCGCGGGTTGCCCCAAGAAAGGTCCTGCCAAATTGACGCTTCCTGCTCATCGGACATTTTGCTCCATCGCTGGCCTCTGATAGGCTAGCGCGACATGGACATTCGGCAGCCACAATGAAATTCGCTGGTCTTTTCGGCAAACGCAACCCGCGTCGCGAGAGCCCAACTGGTATGGTGGCTGTTCCCGGCGGCACCTTCTGGATGGGTTCGGACGATTATTATGTTGAAGAACGGCCGTGCCGCAAGGTGATCGTTGCGCCATTTCATATCGACCTGACGCCCGTGACAAACGCGCAATTCCAGTCGTTCGTTGAGGCCACCGGCTATCAGACGCTGGCGGAAAAAATACCTAATGTGGCGCTTTATCCCGATGCCGATCCCGCTCTGCTGAAAGCGGGATCATCGGTCTTTACGGGCACAAAGTGTCCGGTCCCCTTGAATGATCCGCTGCAATGGTGGCGCTATCGTCCGGGGGCACGTTGGAACCGTCCGGAAGGCCCCGGCAGCCACATCCGGGATCGGATAGATCATCCCGTCGTGCACGTCGCGCATTCCGATGCGCTGGCTTACGCAGCTTGGAGCGGCCAGCGTTTGGCGACGGAAGCCGAATGGGAATATGCAGCCCGTGGCGGACTGGATCGCGCGACATATGCCTGGGGTGAAGACCTGGCGCCAGACGGGCAAATGATGGCCAATTACTGGACCGGCGACTTTCCTTGGCGTCGCGATCAGATTGGAAGTTGGACGAGGACATCACCCGTCGCCAGATTCCCGGCCAATGGCTTTGGTCTGTTCGATATGATCGGCAATGTCTGGGAATGGACCGCGGATAACTACGTCACGAATGAGCAGAGCGTCGTTGTGAAGCGCTGCTGCGCGTCCGACTGCGAGCCAAAAGGAGCATTCACCACCAAGGTGCTGAAAGGCGGATCCCATCTGTGTGCGGAAAGTTATTGCCAGCGATACCGGCCAGCTGCCCGCCATCCCCAGACAGAGGATACATCAACGTCGCATATCGGCTTTCGCTGCGTTCAAGATGTGTGACAAAGGTAGGCCGCTCCTCCAAAAGTCATTCCGGCAATAGGTGCAGTCGTTAAACGCAGTCGTTTCTGCGAAGAACGAATTTAACCAAACGGCCCATAGTCGCTAGTCAGCGCTTGCCGCTTCCCATGTAAAGAGCATTGCTATCGCTGCGTCCAAAGCGTTTCTGACGTTATGCAGCTTGCCTCACTCGACCATCATCGCCAGAATGTCAGCGCCAGCCTCGCGTTCCGACGTCGCCATCAGGCGTTCGTTCGCCGGAATGATGATGAGCAACGTAAATGGCGAATTGCAAGCCATCTAAGGTCCGCAATGTCTTAGCTTCTAGGCAGAAGTTTTCTGATGATGATAGCGGCAAGTATCCAACACGCGCTTTCCTTATAATGGCTCCAACCGCCAACACAGTCGACATTCGACGATTAAAATACCCCCCCCTAATAGCTGCCGTTCATTGAGCGTATCGAGCCGGCTTCCTGAGACCAGCGTAACCGAGTCTGCTCCAATACGAATGCTCGATCCATCGGCTGCGGTGCAAGAGTGCCCGCCTTGTGCTGAACAGCGCGCAAGGAAGACTCCCTCCCGCCCACTTTGGGGTGGAGTCTTCCTTGCGGAACCCAAGGCTAGATTCGAGCAACGCGCAAAGCGTTGCGACTGCGCAGAGTGGCGCCGGTAATGAAGAACCCTGCAATCAGCATTGCCCAGCTCGCGGGCTCCGGGACTGCAGAAGTCGTCTGGGCAAAGTTCAGGAACTTGCCTGACTGCGATGTGAATTCGCCGCCCGGCGCTTCAACGCCAATCGTGCTGGTGTTCAATGCATTCATCGTAACCTGACCCGTCATCGCGCCGGGCGTCAGGATCAGGTTGAATGCCGCAAAGATATCGTAGGATTTGCCCGATGTTAGAAAGAGATCGGTTGAAAAGCCGCTCGCATAATCGGTTGCGAAACTCTCACCATAATCCTGAAAATTAGTTCTCTTATAATCGACATACAGGGCTTTGCCGGACTGTGTGCCGAATGACGTCCAATCAGCCCAGTTGGCGCCCGAACCTGCCTCATAGACTGCGAAATGCGCTTCGATACCGATATAGCGATTGTCGAATTCGGGCGGCGTGCCGGTGAAAGTCTGATCAGCAAATATCGACGCGTCAAAATCATAATGGAATGTGACGGCCACGTCCTGCGCCCCGGTGTAGCGGATCTGGTCGCCCATGATGCCTGTTACCGCGATGAAGGTATCGCTCGGCCCAAAGTGCTCGGCAAATGTCGTGATTGTGCCTTTTTCGAGATCAACATGAGCCTCAAGCGCGGTCGACCCATCATAGAAGGTGGCCGAGTTGCTGGAGAGGGCGTTTAACGACAGCCCATCCTGCAGCTCGCCACTATATTGCAGCACTGGCCGCACGAAAAATTCGGCCTGTGCCGACCCTGCAGCCCCGATTGTCGTTGTAATGGCGAACAGCAATGCTGCTCCGCGAACGTTTGTCGACATGTTCATGACCCCTGTATTTCCCACAATCTGCGTGCCGCAGCAGCGCAGAGGGGCAGTCCCACACCGCCCCTCACTCTTTAAAGCGGTTGCGGGTCACGCGCAGGTAAATAATTAATTAAGGCTAGTCGGTGCGCAGTCTTAGAGCGGGTCCGGCCCAAGGCCGGGGCGTGGACTGCCACCGTCGCAGGCGCGCGAAACATAATCGATCATCTCGGCCATGCTGCCTTTGCGATCGGCATCCGAAAGCGTGCCTGCCCGGTCGAGCTCTCGATAAATGCTCAAGGCTTCGCGCCAAAGAGCGCAGGCGCCCGAATAATCCCCGCCATTATAATGATTGCCACCCGTCGTGCGCATCGCAGCGGCCAGACTTCGCCGGGCGCCTGCGGCATTGCCAGCCAGCGCCACGATTTTGCGATGCCCCGCGATCACCTGACGACCCGTTGCGAAGCTTTCGGAAAACTGTCCAAGATCGGCGAGGATCTGGCCCTGTACTTCTTGGACGAGAGCGAGCTGATGCAGCGATCCGCCATCATCGGGATCGCGCGCGCTCAGCGCCAGCGAATGCGTCGCGGCCTCGGTGATGGCGACTCGTGCCGCTTCGTCGCGACCGTTGGTGCGATGGACCACTGCCGCATAGCGCAGCGCATTGATCAGCTTGCGCTTCAGCGCCGGGTCGTCTGGCGCCGTCGCGACGAGTGCGCGATTGATGATGAGCACCCTCTCAAGCGTCGTGCGCGCCTGATCTGCCAGCTTGAGCTTGTGATATGTCTCGCCAAGCAAACGCAAATTGGCCGCGCGAGCACTCATCACCTGCTTTTGACGCTGCTGGTTCGCCGGAAGTGCAGCGGCGAATGCCTCGGCGCGCTCATGTAAGCGGCGCGCCGTCTCATAATCATTATCCCACTGATAGCTGTCCCCGTCGGACTGGAGCGCGGTCATGTAGCGGCTGACAATCAGCACATCGCCATTTTTGGAAAAGGGCTCAAGGATCGACACCGCTCTGCGCGCCTGTTCGCGCGCAAGCTGTGTCTTGCCATTATTGTAGAGATTCACACCCGATTGCTCGTTGAGCAAAGCGGCATAAGCGCTGGCTACAGCTGGATCGCCCGGCGTCGCATGATGCAATGGCGCGAGCATTGCCTCTCCCTTCGCCAAAAGCGCATCGCCATCCTTATAGTGGGCAAGGCTTGCCGCCTGGCCACCTCCGACAACTTCGGCAAGGCGCAGATAGCCAAGGCCTGCCTCCAGCCGCACATCGCGCGGCACGTCTTTCAGCTGCGAGAGCGCATCGAGATAGGCAACACCGGTTTCAGCAAGCTGCTGACGGGCGCGGGTCGAGCCGGGCGATCTGCTCACTTCGTCGAACACATCGAACAAAAGCGACTTCGCGATAGCGCGGGTCTGCGCAAAACGCGCTTCGGCATCGGCGCGTGCAATCTGAGCGCGCTGGTTGGCAACGAGGGCATAGACAAGAGTCCCGATCAGCAGCAGGAGAGCCAGGCCTGCAGCAGCGATCGGCAGGCGATGACGTGCAATGAATTTGCGCGTTGCGTAACTCCCCCCACCGTCCATCGCCCCAACCGGCCACCCGGCATTCCAGGCGGCAACGTCGCTCGCCAGCGCCTCTGCGGTCGAATAGCGGTTATTAGGGTCGGTTGCCGTCGCGCGGGCGACAATGGCGGCAAATTCGGCATCCTTGGACGGCTCAAGCCGCGCCAGCAAGCGACCGAGGGAGTAAATGTCGGCTGCGGTCGAGACTTTGGCACTCGTGATCCGTTCCGGCGCTGCATAGCCCGGTGTAAGGCTAAGCCCGGCAATCGATGCGCTGCTGGTCACGGGTCCTGCCTCAGGAACATCGGACGCCTTGGCAATACCGAAGTCGATCAGCTTGACCGTCCCGTCGCGTGCGACGAGGATGTTGGATGGCGTCAGATCGCGATGTACGATGAGACTGCGATGCGCAAAACCGACTGCGCCGCAAATCGCACGAAACAAGGTCAACCGCTCGGTGCGGCTTGGCGCGCTTTCGGCGAGCCAGCGTTCAAGGGGCCGTCCATCGACATATTCCATGACGATATAGGGCGCGCCATCCGGCATTTCGCCGCCATCAAAAAGCTGCGCGATATTGGGGTGGGACAGCTGCGCCAATGTCTGCCGCTCCCGCCGAAAGCGCTCGCCAAGCGCATCGCTCAGCAGCCCCGGCTTGATGACCTTGATCGCCACAACATGATGGAAATCGCCTCTGTCGCGCTCACCGCGATAGACGCTCCCCATGCCGCCTTCGCCGATGCGGGCAGTGATGCGATAGCCCGCGATGTGCGTGGGCATGGCACCGGCTTCGCCCCGCGCCTCCTCCCAAGCTCCGCCGGTGCGCAGCCCGGCACGCTCATCGGCAGCGAGTAGCGCACGCAGGCGTTTCTCAAGGGCAGCATCGCCCTCAACCTCCCGCACGATCCAGCTTTCCCGCTCGGCGAGCTCAATGTCGGCAATCTCATCAAAAAGTGTGAGGGCGCGCCGCTCGCGCTCAACGTCAACCATGATCGACTTGATCGGTCATCGCGTCGGTCAACCATGCCAACGCGCTGCGCCAGCGACGCTTGACGGTCGCTGGCGAGCACCCTGTCGCCAGCGCTACCTCATCCACGGTCATACCCCCAAAATAGCGCATCTCGATCAGTTCCATCAGTTCGACGTCAACCGTCCCCAGCTGGATAAGCGCAAAATTGAGCGTTTCGAGATCAAGGCGCTGGCCGCCGTCAATCTGCGTGTATAATTCCACTTTGTGATGGTGCCGCTTGTCGCTGTTCTTAGCGCGTGCGTGGTCCACGAGCACGTTGCGCATAATCCGGGCGACAAGCTTGAGGAAGTGCGAGCGATCGGTCGGGGTTGACGCACCGGCTGCAAAGAAGCGCAGCATCGTATCATTGACAAGATCGCCGGTCGCGAGTGAGCTATTGGCTTCACCCCGCAGGCGCGCAGAGGCAATTCTGCGCAGATCAGGCAGCAACAGGGCAACCAGCCGATCGCGCGCTTTTGCATCGCCAGCACGCCAGCTCAGCAGCAATGTCTCGACAAGCTCATGCTGCGCCACAAATCTACCCCCACTTCATTGTGTTATGGCGTGCGGCGAGCCGCTACAAGGGGGAGGCGAATGGTACGCGCTTCAAGAAGGCACGTTTTGCGTGATACCGTCCCGCTATGAACCAAGGGTCTGCCTTGCACGATGAGAACCCTAACATGTCGTCTTCAGCCGAGCGTTGGCACGGCACTTAAGTGGCCCACTATAGCCGATTTGATCTGTCAGGTAACGCCAACATAGAAGACGTTCAGCGACTGAATTTCCGCCCTTGTTAGCTGCCGCTCGCTAATCGATATATCCCTGCTTCCCAAGGACAATGGTAGGAATTCAGATTACGATCCTTCGAACAAACAGCGCGCCATCTATATCGACGCCAAAATTACGCGCTGTATTTTTGATGTTGGTATGAGCATTGCGCCGACGTCATCGCCCACAATGCTGCGCTCGCGATGCGCAACGCCGATATTGTTGCAACTGGCTGATCGATCATTACATGATGAGCGGCATCGGGGATGGCCGCCACGATCGGGCAATATTGCAGATGCGCGCGCATCTCCTCCACCATCTCAGCTGAGACGAGCCCCGAACGTTCGCCATATAGAATAGCCACGGGCAGCGTGGCGTTATCGAGCAAAACATTGGCATTGGTGCGGTCTAGCTTTGCCCAAAGGTTCGGGTCGAACCGCCATGTCCAGCCGCCCTCAACCGCCTGAAGCGATCCACGTGCAATGAAATCAACAATATCGAGATGCGCGGCGCTTTGAACAGGAGCAAAGCGGTATCGGGCGAGCGCTGCCTCGATTGTAGGATAGACCGGCATGGCGTCGCGCCCCCCAGCCCATTCCGACGGACGCGGCGTTTGCGGGATGAAGCTGTCGATCATGATGCCGCCAGCGATCTGGTCAGGAAAGTCGCAGACCGCCTGCAACAAGGGCAGGCCGCCGAACGAGTGGCCAATCAGGATTGGACGGCACGGCCCCTGTCCAAGTCCGGTGATCTCCACCGTATTCATCACGTCCCGCGCGAGTTGTGGCAGCGCGTAGGATTCTCGCCAGTCCGAACCGCCCATGCCCGGCCAGGAAATGGCAGCAACCCGATGCCCTTGTGCGAGCGATGGTGCGATGAAGCGCCACCAATCCGCATGAGCGCCCATGCCATGCAGGAGCAATATTCCCGGCGCGCCGATTTCACCCCAAGTCAGCAGCTCAACGTGCGACCCCTCGCTGATGAACGTGCTGCGCTCAGGCTCTTTGGCCAGCTCGCCTGCAAACCAGGCCGATTGTAGCGGTTTCTCTCCCTTGAGGGGAGCCAGCAAATAAGCATTTTCCGAGAAAGCGTTAGACATTCCTGCAATATCCTTGGGTACGGCATTTGATTGATATGGCCCCGCCACTCGCGATCAATCGATCTCGACATAGGGTGCAAAGGTCCGACTGCTCATGTAAAAGGCAATGGCGGCGCCGAAATAGGCGAACGTAGCGATCGTGAGTGCGTAGGTCAGGCCGTTCCCCGACGCAGAAGCGCAAGCGGTTGCAACATTCGGCGCCACCGGCGCCACCCGGCAAAGCGCGTCGAATGATCCGGACGCGGATGGAAAAAGGTTGGATGCAAAAGCATCGCTCAGAAAACCACTGAGCGGCGGACCGATGCCAAAGCCGATGAGCGTCGGGCCGAGCATATAGATGCCGGCGGCGGTCGCCCGCATACGGGGTGGTGCAATGTTCTGGACAGCGGCGAAATTCGGCCCGTTCTTGAGGTCGGTCGCAATGCCGGCAACCAGCAGCAGGCTAATCGCAGGGAGCCAGGCCGATTGTGCGAATGCTGCAAGATAGAGGAAGCCAGCAGCCCCCGCGCCCGCTGCGCAAACCAGCGGATATGATCTGGCGCGTGGCCCCGCCAGCCGATCAGCGGCATAGCCACCCACTATCGTCCCCAGCAAACCCATTGCGCCGAGCAGGCCAAGCATTCCGCCAGCCTCGACCAGCGTACGATCATGCGCCCGCATCATGTAAGAGATGAGGAACACGCCGACGCCGCCATTGCCCATCCCCATGAAAGCACCGGCAATGAACAGCCAGCGATAGGCGCGGTTGGCAAACAGCCAGCGAACATCTGCACCCAATGACGCGGACACACGCGGTTTTTTGGAGGCAAGGCCATGTTCGCGCGGCTCGCGCAGGGTGAGCACCGGGATAGCGAGGATGATACCGCACAGGCCGATCACCACAAAGGCCGCACGCCACCCCCAGATGGTCGCGATGGTAGCCGCGAGCATCGGCGTGATGATCGCAGCGGCAGGCTGGGCTGCGCTCAGGACCGCCATCGCAAAGCCACGCTGACGGATCGGGAAATTATCGGATAGGAGGGAGTGGCTGATCGGGACGCATCCGCCTTCGGCAAAGCCAACGCCGAGCCGGAAGGCGATCAACGAGGTGAGATTGGCTGCCGTTCCGCACAAGGCGGTCAGCGCGGACCAGCCTGCCATGATCGCCGCTAGCAGCCGAACGCGGTTCACATGCTCGGACAGCCGCGCCATCGGGATAGCAGACAGCGCGTAAAATCCTGCGAAAAAGGGGCCACTCAGCAAACCAAGATCGCCGTCACGCAGCGCAAGATCGGCTTTGATCAGTTCCTGAAGCAACGGTAAAATGCCGCGATCCATATAATTGCAGATGCTAACGGCCAGCAACATGGCGACCAGTCCCGCCTGATAAGGCGTCCAAAAACGTCGATCCGCATCTCGCTGATCGGTCGCGGTCATCCTGCGTGCGGCATCCGGGTTTCAACGAATTGGTCGATAAGCCCGCGAACCTCCTCGTCATCGGCATCGCGCGGCAAGGCGAGATAGGCGAGGCCCGCCGCTTCGACCACCCGGCGATACCGTGATGGGCGGGCGGGATCGCGCTCCATTCCGATCACGCCATGCGTGCCCCAGCGCTTCGCCTCATGGACTTCCCAATGCGGCTCCTTGTCGAACAGGAACAATTGCCGCGATGCCAGCGCATCGAGCGGCGCCTGCTCCGAAAGATCACGCGCATACATGGGCGCAATCCCGCTATAGCGGCTGGAGACGACCGCACCGCCCCAACGCTCCCGCAAATAGCGGTGAAAGGTGGGATCGTTACCACTCGTGGCGAGATAAAGCCTAAACCTCTCGGACGGGTAGCAGCCCGTTCCAGCCGCAACGAGCTGGCGGACTTCCTCCAGAAAATTGCGCGCCAATGCGATGTTGGTGTCAGTCCCGCGCTGCCAGTTGAGCTGGTAGATCGCGGTTTGATCGCGCAGGCTCACGGGCAGCGGGCGGGCGGCGGCAATCAGGTCAAACGCCTCCTGCCAAAGCGCCATCTGCTCGTTCACGCCCTCCATGATTTGCCGGAAGCAGACCTGATCGAAGCTGCGCTGCAGACGCTGTTCGAGATGCGCGATCAGCTTGGTCATCTGGCTGACCCGTTCGTCATGGCGGGCCGGGTCGACCATCTCCATCGATCGATCGAAATGCAGATCCCACCAGCCATTGGGCGGGATTTTTTTATACTGGGAGGTCCAGCTGAAATCGAGCGGGATGCACTCACAGCCGAACGCTCGCGCCCACAGCTCAGTGACGCGCAATTGCGCTTCATCCCGCGTGGTGCCGACGATCATGGTGGGTCGCGGCAGACCTCCCCACGGGGCCTCTGCGGGCTCCAAAGTGCTGGCAAGGCCCATTGCGAACATGCCGGGGGTGTAGCCCCGATCACGTAGAACCGCGCTGAAGTGCGGACCCTTGCGTTCGGAAAAAGTGATGATCGAATTCCAGTAATTCACCACGAGCACGGGAATGCCGAACGCCGTGAAGATCTCCTCGAAATCATCAGCATTGCAGATGGCAAATTCGCGCCCGCCCTCAGCCACCGCCGTGCGGGTTTCCTCCAGCCAGCGCCGCTGGTGCGCGCGCACGGCGTCGACGCTGGCGAGGCGGGATTGATCGCCGGGCTTCATTAGGATTGCATCGCGCGTTGGGCAGGAATGGAGGCGAGGAAATCAGCGATTTTTTGGCGCATCTCTTCCACAGGTGAGCAGTCATAAGATTGCTCGGCAAGATGGAGCACCGGGACGCCGTGCGCGCGAAGCTGCCCCACCTCATCCGGCGTTTCCCAGCTTTGCGCATTGTCGCCCGCAAACACATAATAGATCGCGGCATCGACCTTCGCGGCAACGGCGCGCTCGACCGATGCGCTGACGGTCGCCTCGAACGAGAAGCGGATGGAGCAGGCTGGCGCATTGTGGAAACGGACCGCGAGCCGATCAAGCGGAGCCCCTTGCGGCATCGCATACGCATCACCCAGACGGGCGCCCCAGCAATGATCCTCCGCGACGACGTTCGCGCCAAGTCCCTCGATAATTGCATAAAGCCGGTCATGGTCGAACGGGCTGCCGCCCACGAACAAGCATGGGCCTTTGCGTGCCGGAAGATCGGCAGTCTCATCGAGCATGGCCTGCGCTGCGACTTGGAACTGGCGCGGCGGCAGGCGCGTGGATGCCGCATAGGCCCACAGAGCAGAGCTGCCCGAAACCGATGTTGGTTGCTGCAAACGCGCTGCACTGATCTGCCGCACCAACGCCCGCGTCTGTTCCACATCGTCAATGGCTGCGGCGATGGCGTCGTCATCAAAGGTCCGCCCGGTCCAGCGCTCAAGCGCGTCGCGCAACGCCTCGACGGCATTTCGATTGAAACCATCCTCATCCGAAAGCGGTGACCAGGCCTTATCCAAATAGTGCAACTCTGGCAGCTTGAGGCCGGGCCACCCGTCTGCCACTTCGATCAGTTCGCGATACATGGCCTGTATGGCGTGACGATTATGCGGGATGATGAGATAATCGACGAAATCCAGCGCCCCGCTCAAAATCTGGCTGAGGATGGACGCGGCGAAGGCCGGGCGCCCCGTGAGATCAGGCGGATACAGCGCGTCGATGCGCTCGCTGACGATCCGCAAATCCGCATCCGCTGTTCCACTCAGGCGGAACGGGAAGCAATCGGCGGCGAGGATCAGCTCGACCGGGACATTGTCACATAGATAGCCGACCACCGTGCCGCCATCTGCCTTCCAGGCGCGGGCTGCTGCGTTGCGATCGAGATAAGCGCGCTTGAGCGCTGAACTTGGTGAGGGCTCAGTCATGGTTGATCGAGATCGTGCGGCTGGCCAGCATGAAGCAGGCCATTGCAGCAAGGAAGGTGACCGGCAGAACGGCGAGCGATGCACGCAGCCCGGCGGCGGATGCTTGCTGGCAGGCGGCGTCGACAGCCGCAGAGGCGCCCTCGATCCCGCGTCCACCGACGCAGAGTTGATCAATATTGCCCAGCATAAATTGGTTGGATGCAGCAATGTCGCTGAACGCGCCGACGAGCAATCCGCCAAGCCCCGTGCCAAACACTGTCGCTGCAATGAAGAAGATTGCCGACGCCGTCGTGCGCATCGTGGAGGGAACGATGTTCTGGACGGCAGCCCAATTGGGACCGTTTTTCAGATCGGTGACGATGTTGCCGACAAGGATCAGCCCCACGCCAAGCACGACGGAATCGATGCGGAATGCCAAGCCGAACGCAATGAACGATAGCCCGGCCCCGACCGCGGGCACCAGCACATAGGAGCGCCCGCGATCATCCGCGAACTTATCTGCCAGATAGCCGCCAATGAATGTGCCGATGAGACCCATCGCGCCAGCGACGCTCAGGATGGTCCCGACTTCGGCGATGTTGAGCTTATATTCGCGCAGCAGGAAGGAGGTGGTGAAGATGCCGACGCCGTGAATGCCAACGCCATTGAAGGTCGCTGCCAGAAAGACCCAGCGGAACGCGCGATTGCGGAACAGCCAGGCCATATCGGCCATGAACCGGCCATTCTGCACCTGCTCGCCGCGCTCGTGCCGTGGCTCCCGCAAGGTCAGCCAGACGAGGGGTGCCAGGATCATGCCAGGAATTCCCGCCGCCAGAAAAGCAGCGCGCCAGCCCCATGCGTGCGCCACAAAGCCGATGGTGAGCGGCGCGACGACCATGCCCAGCGGAATGGCTGCGCTGAGCACCGACATTGCCAGGCCACGCTGCCGCACGGAAAAAGTATCTGCGACCAGAGAGTGGCTGATCGGGTTGGCACCGCCTTCGCCAAGTCCAACGCCCGCGCGAAACAAGGCGATCTGTACGAAGCTGACGGCTGTGCTGCACAGCAGTGTCGCCGCGGACCAGAAGGCCAGACAGCCCGCAAGCAGCCTGCTGCGATTGAACCGCTCGGAGAGCCGCGCAACGGGCAGCCCCGCAAGCGAATAGAAGATCGCAAAAACCGGCCCGCTCAGCATGCCCAGTTGCAGGTCACTCAACGCCAGCTCGCGCTTTATATGCTCCTGAACAAGGGTCAGCACGCCGCGATCCATCGTGTTGCAGACGCTGACCAGCACGAGGATGACGATCATGTAATATTGATAGCGGGTCCAGGCTCTGGAGGTCTCGGCTGGCCCAGCCGTTGACGCGGTCGTTTCGTTCATCTGCCCGGCTCCCCCACCAACCTGTTCTAGATCGCCCGCTCGCTGAGCAGACGCTCGATTTCTTCGGGAGAATAGCCGAGCATATCGCCGTAAACAGCCTGATTATGCGCGCGCAGCGGGACGCTGGCTTGCGCCATCTCAACCGGTGTTGCCGAGAATGTGATGGGTACGCCTGGCCCATAGACCTCGTCCGATGCGCCATAGATGGGATGCTCAAGGCGGATGACCTCCTTGCGGTTCAGCACGGTCGGGTCGCGCATCGCTTCGGCTGGGCCGCGCACATTGGCACTGGCGATCCCGGCAGGCTCAAGGATCTCGTGCACGCTCGCCATTGTCTGGCCCCGGCTCCAATCGGCGACGATTGCATCGAGCGCCTCATAGTTTTGCAGGCGGGCCGTCTGGCTCGAATAATCGGGGTCTTCGATGAGATCTGGCCTGCCGATCGCGGGCGCGAATTTCTCGAAACTGCGCTCACCGGCGCAACAGATCACCACGAACCCGTCCGAGGTCGGATAGACGCCGAATGGCGCGAGGCGGGGGACTGTCGGCCCGGTTCGCATGGGCACGCCGAGGCGCTCAAGTACGTCGAATGGCTCGGTGGACAACATGGACGTCAGCACGCCAAGCATCGAGACATCGACATATTGCCCCTCGCCCGTCTTCTGACGGTGAACGAGCGCGGCGAGGATGCCTATCACGGCAAACAAAGGTGTGTTGAGATCACCGAAAGGCACTGCGATGCGGGCAGGCGGATCTTCCGGCATGCCGCTCGTCATCATCATTCCGCTCAAAGCCTGAATGATATTGTCCATCGCTCTACCTGTGCCAGGCACGCCCTCCTGACCAAAGCCGCTGATGGAGCAATAGATGATGTCCGGCTTCACCGCCTTCGCGGCGGAGTAGCCGACGCCCAGTCGCTCGGACGTGCCGCGCGTGAAATTCTCCACCACCACATCCACATGGGGGACGATCTCCTGAAAGATGCGCTTCGCTTCTGGGTGCTTGAGATTGAGCGTGATGGATTCCTTGCCACGGTGGCGGATGAGATGCGCGATCGACACATCATCATCATGCTCGCGCCGGAGGGACGCACCATTGCGGCCGTAGAATGGCGCGCTCTCGCGTCCATCACCGCGAGGCTCCTCAATGCGGATGATACGAGCGCCCAGTCCACCAAGCAGAAGTGTGGAATATGGCCCCGCCAGCGCCCGGCTGAAATCCAGGATTGTGATCCCTGCCAGGGGGCCAGATTTCTCTTCCGTCACGCTACTCTCCTGAAATTTCGGCCAGCCAAGACGCCCCGATTCCTGAGGCTTCACTGATCTTTACCGGTCCCAAAAGCCACGACTACTTTGTAAAGTCAACTATTACATTGACAAAGAGATTAGGCTGGTTGATCTTTCGATTACAGACAAAAAATATCTAGTTGAGGGGATTATTGGACCATGTTGGAGCATCGTTCATTCACGCGCGCGGCCCTTAGCGGCTCTGTTGCAGCCATCGCTTTAACCATGAGCATAAATGCCCACGCTCAGGCGGCAACCTCCGGCTCCGCGCAGCCACCAGAGAGCAGCACCGCCACTCCAGCAATCGATCGAGAAATCATCGTCACGGGCAGCCGCATTCGCGGCGTGGCGCCGGTAGGGTCGAGCGTGATCGCGGTGGGCCGGGAGGACATCACCTCCACATCGGCGGTCACCACGTCCGAGATTTTTCGCAACATTCCGCAGGTCGTGAATGTCGGTATTCAGGAATCCAATCGCGGCGCACAGGGTGGCTCGGGCAACATCACTTATGCCAGCTCGGTGAACCTGCGCGGCATTGGGCCATTTGCGACGTTGACTTTGATCGAGGGGCATCGCGTTGTTGGCGGCGGCACACAGGGGCTTTTTGTGGACCCCTCTGTCATCCCGATCACCGCGCTTGAGCGTGTCGAGGTTGTGCCGGACGGTGCGTCGGCCATTTATGGCTCGGATGCCGTTGCAGGCGTGGTCAACCTGATCCTGCGCCGCAACCTGAACGGTGTGGAACTGAACGCACGCATGGGTGTCGCGGACAATTACACCACCCGCCAGATTGGCGGTGCCATCGGCAAGGTGTGGGACACCGGACAGATCATGCTGACCGGCGAATACAGCTATCATAGCGCGCTGAACAGCCAGGACCGGGCCTATAGCCGATCCGACCTGCGTCCCTTTGGCGGACCTGATTTCCGCTCGACCAATTGCAACCCCGGCACCATCGTGACTGGCGGCGTAAGCTATGCCATTCCAACAGGTGGCGTAACGCCTGCTAACCGCGCCGCGCTCGTGCCCGGAACGACCAATCGCTGCGAGGTCGGCGGCTATTCGGACATGATCCCCGAGATCAAGAAAGTCGGCGGCGTTCTGACATTCCGTCAGGAATTGGGTCCATCGATCACCGTCTCGGCCGATGGCTTCTACTATAAGCGCACCTTCCTGCGGCAAGCGGCCGTGACCGCGCAGGCGCTGACCGTGCCGCGTTCAAACGCCTTCTACGTCACGCCGCCCGGCACAAATCCGAACAGCGTGTCGGTCAATTATTTCTTCGGCAATGATCTGGGCAATACGCTCGGCTTCGACGGCACATCGGAATCCTATCAGGGCAATTTCGGCGTCGACATCAAGCTCCCCAGCGAGTGGAACCTGGATCTTGGCGTCTCCTATGGGCACAATGAAGACATTGCCTATAATTATGGCCCCAACCCCACCGCGTTGACTGCTGCACTGGCGAGCAGCAACCCGGCCACGGCCTTCAATCCGTTCGGCGGTGCGAACAGCCCAGCCGTGATCGCCGCGATCAGCAATTATGTGACGCTGGGCGCGCCCGGCGAAAACCAGCTGCTGCAGTTGCAAGCGAAGATCGACGGGCCACTATTCGCGCTCCCCGGCGGCGATGTTCGCGTGGCAATCGGCGGCGAGTATAACAAGATTGACGTTACGGCTGGCAGTCTTGTGGGTCCAGTCAGCGCGTTGACCAGAACCGGTGCGAGCTTCTCGCGCAACGTGAAGTCCGCTTATGCAGAGTTGCTTGTGCCGATCTTTGGGGCGGAGAATGAGACGCCCGGCCTGCGCCGCCTGACGCTCAATCTCGCCGGACGTTACGACAAATATAGCGATGTCGGTGAAACCTGGAATCCAAAGGTGGGCTTGAACTGGGAGCCTTTCCAGGGCCTGAAATTCCGCGGAAACTGGGGCACGTCTTTCCGTGCTCCGCCGCTCACCAGCCTCGTCTCGATCAATGCGTCGCTCTCGGGCCAGAGCTATTCCGATCCTCTGTCGCCGACCGGCTTCACCCCCGGCTATGCGATCAATGAAGGCAATCTCGATCTGAAACCGGAAGAAGCGACCACATGGTCGGTCGGCGCCGATATCAACCCGGCGCAATTGCCGGGCTTCAGCGCAAACATCACTTATTTCAACGTCGATTATCGCGGTCAGATCACCGCGCTGCTCGGCGATCTGACCATTTTGCAGCGTGAGGCACTCTATCCCGGCCTTATCACGCGCAATCCCAGCCAGGCGCAGGTTGCCGCTTTGCTGGCCCGTTTGCCCGTGCGCGGCGTGCCACTGCCCGCAGTCGGCGTGTTGATCGATGCGCGCCCCAATAATCTGGGCGTGTCCAAAGTGGATGGCATCGACTTTACGCTGAGCTACCGGATTGCCACCGAGACAGCGGGCTCGTTCGGCCTTGGGCTCAATGGCATCTGGTACTCCCGCTACCAAGTTGCGCAGAGCGCCAACGCACCGCTGATCGAGCGGGTCGGCTTCATCAACTTCCCGACCAAATATAATCTGCGCGGAAATCTGAACTGGCAAAAGGGTCCGATCAATACGACGGTCTATGTCAATCATGTGCCGTCCTACACGAACAACTCCATCACCCCCACTCAGCGCATCAGTTCATGGACAACCGTGGACCTCAACCTGGCCTTCAACGTGGCGCCGGGCGAGAACAGCTGGAATCGTGGCATGACCTTCTCGATCAATGTCCAGAACCTGTTCGACCGGGATCCGCCATTCGCGTCCCTGCCTGCAACGGTCATCCAGAGCGGCGGCTTCGACATTCAACAGGCTAATCCGTTTGGCCGTTTGATAACTGCCGGCGTGTCGCTGAAGTTCTGATGTCGCTCAAGCATCTGCTTGAAACCTATCATGACCCGCTCCGCGCCGCGCGGTCGGGTCATGACGCGGGATTGCCCATGATTGGCTGCATCGGCGTGGGCATTCCGGAGGAAGTGATCCTTGCTGCAGGCGGCCTGCCCGTCGCGATCATTCCGCAGGCAGGCGCCGCGACGCCAATTGCCGACGCTTTCGTGGATCCGGGCGAACAAGCGGAGCTGCGCAGTCTCCTTGAACAGATTGCCCAGCCATCCCCGGACTTCATGGCATTGGCCGTGCTCACCGCCCCCTATGGCGGCCTCGCCGAAACGATCGAGGATCTGCGGCGGGCGACGCTTCTGCCCAATGCCGTGGCGATCCTTTATTTCGAGCTACAGGCCGAGCAGTCGGACGCCAGCCGTCGCTACGCAGCGGACCGGATCCGTGCGCTCGCATCGCGGATTGGCGCCGTCACCGGGCAGCATGTGACCGACGACAAGCTACGCGAGGCGATCGCGGTCACCAATCTGCGTCGGCAGGCTTTGCGCAGGTTCAACGGCGCGCGCCGAACGACGCCGCTCATCAGTGGCACAGAGGCATTTCAAGCAATTGGCGCAGCGCGATTTTTGCCGCCCGCAGCCTATACTCAAGCTCTGGAAGACCTGCTTGCATCACTGCGCCCCGACAAGCGCTTGAGTGAGCAGCCTCGCATTCTGCTCGTCCCCTCCGATCCGCTCACGCATCCGCACGCGCACCGAGCGATTGAAGCAGCCGGGGCGCTGGTGATCGCAGAGGACGATCCGCTGGGTGCACGAGGCGCGGAGGTGGATATCAGGCGTGAGGGCGATCCTGTGCAGGCCATCGCTGACCATTATGTGGAGGCGATCGCTGGTGTCAGAAGCTTCCCCGCCGCGCATCGTCTGCGCTGGTTTCATGCGCAGGCCGTGAAGCCCGATGTCGATGCCGTCATCTTTTACGGGGAGAATTCGCGCTATGGATGGGATCATCCAGCGATGCTTCAGTTTCTTGAAAGCCACGGGAAGCCCTCTCTCTTCATCCACGCCGATGCGAGGAATGCCGCAGGTGCTGCGCAGGTTGAATCTGCGACCCGGGCCTTCGTTGCCGGCTTAAGCGATCAAGCCGAATGACCGATGAGCCAGCGACACGAGGCGCCCAGAGCCGGGCACGCAATGATCTCGACTGCACGCCGCTGATCCGCGGGGCGCAAAAGGAGTGGTTCGCCAATCTGCGTGAGGAGGTCGCGGCTGGCCGCCCATATATCTTTACCGATGCCTATAGCCCGCACGAGATTCTGGAGGCTTTCGATCTTCCGCATGTCATCAATGAATGGTGGTCCGGCATCGTCGCGGCCCGGCGGCAATCGGCCTACTATTTCGATGAGCTGGAGCGGCAAGGCTATCATGCCGGGCTTGAGCGCTACACGGCGCTCGGGCTTGCGACGCTGCTGGATGAGGGGAAGGCTGAGCCGCCCTGGGGCGGGCTACCCAAGCCAGCTTTCATCTGCTGCTCGGCCATGTCTGGTCGCGCAGAAGCGACCGCGCGCTGGGAAGTTATGGCGAAGGCTTGGGATGTACCTTTGCTTATGACCGAAATTCCAATGACAGGCAGGTCAATGCCAGCGCGCTGGTGGGAAAGCGTGCGGCACGGGTGGGAGCATCTCTATCCCAGCTATCAACTCGACCGCATGACCGAAGCTTATTGGGCGCTTATCCGCCAATGCGAGGCATTGACCGGCACCCGCTTCGACATCGACAAGCTGCGCGCCGTGATGGACCGCGCGAACCTGCAGCAGACCTATTTCGAGGACATTCGCAACGTCATCATTGCTGGCAAATCGCCCGTCAGCATGTCCGAGCAGCTCGGCAATGTCATGACGATCCAGTGGCGACGGGGGAGCCAATGGGCGACAGATGCTGCCAGATTGTTTCGTGACGAGATCGTCGAGCGCGCCGCGCGGCAGGAATATAGCTGCCCGAATGAGGCCTATCGCCTGACCTGGTTCGGCGCCGGGCTGTGGCAGAACACGGCTTTTTATCGTGCTTTCGAAGAGAGCCATGCCACGATATTTGCCCGATCAATGTATATGTCGATCGCGATCGACGGCTATCCCCGCTACGGAGGCGACCCGGTTCGTGCGCTGGCCTCGCGCTATTGCGGCATTGGCCTGGGCAATCTCGAATGGGAAATCCATGACACGAAACGCCATCGCGCCGATGGCGTGGTTACCGTCGCCAACAATGTGAGCGGTCGCACGCGTGCAGCCATCGCTCAGGCTGGGCTGCCACTGCTGATCCTCGATGTCGATCTGGTCGACGGACGGACATGGGATGAAGCGCGGATCATGGACCAGATGCATCGGTTCATCGAAGACCAGATCATTCCCGGCGATGCTCGCAACTGAGCCAATGACAAGGATAAGCGTTTTGCGCCCATTAGAAGGTTTTCGCGTGATCGACCTGACCCATGCTTTGGCGGGTCCGGTCTGCACCTATCAACTTGCGCTGCTCGGCGCCGATGTCATCAAGATTGAGAACCCCGGCGTTGGCGATGATTTTCGAGGCTTTGCGAAAGACGCGTTCAACGCGGTCAATAGCGGCAAACGATCCGTGACGCTCGACTTCAAAAAGCCGGGCGCGCTCGATGTGCTGGCCCGACTGGCGCGGGATGCCGATGTGCTTGTCGATAATTTCAAGCCCGGCACGGCTGAGAAATTCGGTATCACCTCAGGAGCGGTACAAAGCTGGAATGAGCGGCTGATCTGGTGCTCGATCAGCGGCTTTGGGCTTGAGGGACCGTGGCGGGACAGGCCCGCTGTCGAATGGTCGGTTCAGGCGGCCTCGGGCCTGAGCGACAGCTATCTGACCGCCGATGACGACCCCCATCATCTGGGCTTTGGAATGCTTGATATCAGCACCGGCCATGCCGCTGCCACGGCCATTCTCGCCGCGCTGCTAAAGCGCTCCAGAACCGGCGCGGGCGAGCGGATCGACGTGGCGATGCTCGACGTGGCCCTGAACCTAATGACGACACGGATTGCGACGACTGGACCCACCCGCATGGGCAGGCGGCCTGCGGTCGGGCGGTTTATGGCGCAGGACCAGCAAATCTTCATCATGGGCGCGCACCAACGATGGTTCGAGGCTATTTCCGCCACGCTTGGAGAGCCCTTGCTGTCTCGCGACCCGCGTTTTGCGACCCAGCAGGACCGCGAGGCAAATATCGAGCAATTGAAAACTGCGCTTGAAGAGCGGCTTGCGGCGCGCACGGCTCAGGATTGGGAGATGCTGCTAAGCCGAGCGGGCGTGCCAGCAGCAGCGGTCAGGCGCTTGCCTGAGGTTGTGGCGGCCGAGCATGTCCAGATGCGCCAGTCGATCTATCCATCGCGCGTGGCAGACAGTCAGGATGCTACATTGGTCTGCGGGTTGCCCTATCGATTTTCCGATGGCCCCTATGCGAGCAGCGCGATCCCGGCGCTTGGTGAGCATACTGACAGCGTGCTCGAAAGCGTGGGCTATACGGCGGACGAGGTCGCTTCACTGAAGGGCGCTGGCATTCTCTAAACGATGGTCAGGACACGTGCTGATAAAGCTTCCTGAGCGCTGAATCGAGCGCCGCATTTTCCTCGGCGGTGAGTATAGCGCGCGCGCTTGCCTCATTCTCGAAGGCGCGGCGGAAGAGGTCGGCGACGACCCTTTTGCCCTTCGACGTGATTTCCAGCTTGTGACGGCGCCTGTCTGTCTGATCACGCACGCGCAGGGCAAGCCCGCGTTCCTCCAGATCATCAAGAACGCCGACCAGAACGGCCTGATCGACACCGCCGATCCTCGCTATGTCGGTCTGTGAAATCGAGGGGTTCGCCTCGATCAGGGCGAGGATGGTCAGGTCTCCCGCCTTGAGCTTGCCGGTGTCACCATTGGACTCGCGGTAACGCTCCGAAATTAACTCGCGTAAACGGCGGAAGCGGAACAAGAGCAGATGTTCAAGCTTGCCCAGTGCAAATTGCTCATCATCAGGTGAAAGCAGTGGCAAAGGTTTCGCTTTCGCTTCGGATTTCAGCTTTGCCGGAATGAGACGCTCCTCATAAACTCATTGTCGCGACGCGCTCCGCACAGCATCGCATGACTGCGCGCACGTCAATCCGCGACGATCACTATGCGCACTATAAACAGTTTATATTCCAGATTGCCACCCTTGCACGCGGTTGCGCGCAAGGGTGGATCAGAGTGTGTCGTTTCCCGAAAGCGTGAGCGGAAATCGGTGGCGGAATGCGGCCTGCGGCTTCAATCCATATTATGGCGAACGACACGCCACTCAGGGCTTACGCACAATTTGCAGTCCTTGCCGCTGAACCAGCGACCTGCCGCCTTATCCCCCTTGAGCTGCCAGTCGAGCCAGTAGCCGGCCACCTCGCCATAGGCGCCGCCATTCTCATCTTTCCAGAATGTGCCTTCATGGCCCACTGGAAGAACCCCCAGAAAGACAGGAACCTTTGTGATCCGCGACACATCATCATCTGCATTCGGCTGTGCGATGTCCGTCGGCCCGCCGTGAAAATAGGCGATGGGACCGTGGAGGCGATCCAGCGCATCCTTGCCGACAGCGATACGGCTGCGATTGGTGGGACTGGGCTTGTTATAGACGCCGCTGTTGAAAATGATCGATGTTTTGATACGAGGATCAGCCGACATGGTGATGGATTGAAGCCCTCCACAACTATGCCCCATCACGGCGACATGGTTCAGATCGACATGACCGGCGAGCCCACCACCCTTCTTTGCATTTTGCGCCGTGGCCCAGACGATCGCTTCATCCATTTGCCCGACATTCGTTTCATCAGCGGCTGGGGGCGGCGGAGGCGAGCCGGCGACTGGCGCGGGCAGATTTGGAGAAATGCCGCGCTCCTCGCGAGGATGACCGAGCGAGATGACGAGATAGCCACGGGAAGCGATCTGACGCAGGAACATGGCGTGTTGCAGGCCATTGTCGCGACACGCGCCATTCCCCCAGATGACAAGCGGCATCGGCTTTTTTGGTAAAGTTACAGGGCGATAGATGGTGTGGGTCGGCAAAGAGGGATCTGCCTGAGCGACGGCGGGAAATCCGCCAGTGCCGCTAGCATTGCCCAGATTTCGCGCCGCGTTGCGATCAGCCGCCATCGACTGTACCGGAAGCGCCGATAGCGGCAGAAGCATGAGGCCGAGCAGATGCGCTTTTTTCAATTTCATTCTCCCTTGAATTTGCAAGCCAGGCGCGGATCTCCGCCTCATGCTCATTAAGCTTTGGCGGCGGCTGATCCACTGTCGGTCCGCCCTCTGACATAAGGAAGCCCGCATTGATGATCGCGACCTCTTCATTCGACGGAAGGCCAGGCACGTTGAGCGGGAGCTTGGCACCGCGCGCATCGAGATGCGGCATTGAGGCCGCCTCGCCCACCTCGCGTACCATCCCGCACGGGATGCCGGCATTGCTCATGTCCCGCTCCCAATCGGCAGCAGTGCGCGCTTTGAGGAGCGCGGCGATATCCTGCTGAAGGGCCGCGCCATTCTCGCGGCGAAGATCAGGGTCTGCAAAGCGCGGATCGGCCAGCCAGTCCTCACGCCCCAGAAAACGTGCAAAATGCTCGAACTGAGCCTGCTGGACAACACCCAGCGAGACAAGGCGGCCATCGCCTGCCTCGAACAGCGCAGACGTCGGCTGACCGCTATAGCCGGTGTTCCCCGTCCGCTCCAGCGCGCGGCCCGTGACGAGATAGGGCACTACCGCAGAGGCCATGAACGCAAGGCTCGCATCGAGCATCGCAACATCGATGAAATCGCCACCTCCGCTCCGCTCACGGCGCAGCAGCGCGGAGAGGATGGCGAAGGCCGCCGTCTGGCCGGTGAGCGTATCCACCGCCGGAAAGCCGATGCGCATGGGTGGATCACCGGGCGATCCGCCAAGGCTCATCATGCCGCTCGTTGCCTGCACGATATTGTCGATCGCGGGCCAATCGCGCAGCGGGCCGGACTGGCCATAGCCGGAGACCGAGCAATAGATGATATCGGGGTTGAAGGCGCGCACCGCCTCATAGCCAAGCCCCAGCCGCGCGATGACGCCCGGGCGAAAATTCTCCAGCAGCACGTCCGATCGCTCGACGATACTGCGCGCGACCTCAAAATCATCCGGATTTTTCAGGTCCAGCGCGATGGATTTCTTGCCTGCATTCACCGCCACAAAAGCGGGCGCCATTCCATCATAACGGCGATCCGAGCCATAGGTCCGCATGGCGTCGCCCCGGCCCTTCGCCTCGATCTTGATCACCTCCGCACCGAGCAGGCGCAGCAGGTGCGAGGCGTAGGGACCAGCCATCACATGGCTGAAATCCGCAACGCGAATGCCGGAAAGGGGCTGCGGCCTCATATTTTATCCTTACACGCTACATGATTGCCCGGCTTGATGCTGGCGCGGGCGACGGCGAGGGCCGCGCGCCCATCAATGCCGAAGCGGGCGAGATTGGCCGCGTTGCGCTCGGCATCGCGATCATAAAGTTTGCGGAAGCGCGCCTGCTCCTGCGCGCTGATCTGGGTCAGGGCAACGCCTTCCTCGCGAGCGAATTGCGTGCCTTCGCCCAGCGAGATGAGCGTCTGTTCCGCAATGGCAGCCTCCCACACCGGAATAGCGCGGCGCAGGACCGCCTGGTGCTCGGGCGACAGGCGGTTCCACCGCTCAGCGCCCATTGCGCGCGCCGGGTAAGCGCCGCGCGGAATATCCAGCATCGCATAATGTTTGGCCACCTCACCAAAGTGGAGCGCCTTGAATGTCTCGGCAGAGGCGATGACGCCATCGATCACGCCCTTGGCCATCGCCGAATAAACCTCGCCCATCGGCATGTTTACCGGGTCTGCGCCCAGATCCTGCAACACCGCCAGCAATTCCGTGGGAGCGCGGATCCGCATGCCACGCAGATCGTCAAGGCTGTGCACAGGCTTCTCCCGCGTGATGATGCCGGGCATCAAACCACCCTGAACGGCGAGCGGAACTAGGCCCTGCATCTCTCGGCCGAACTGCGGGATCGCCGCTTCCATGCAGCGATACAGCAAGACCTGCGCCTGAGGCGTTTCCGCGCCCGAATAAAATCCTGTTTGCACACGCAAAAGATGGGAACCGCCCTTGGCATAAATCGGCGTAATCAGGCCAATATCCGCCACGCCATGACGAAGCTCGATCATGGATTGATCCGCCGACAGCAATCCGCCCGACCAGATTGGCCGGATTTTCAGCGTACCGTGCGACTCCTGCTCGACATAGCGCATCCAGGCCTGATCGGCGCGGCTGAAGGTATGGCTCGGCGTGTAAGGCGAGGCATAGACGAGTTCCGTCACACGCGGATCATCGTGCTGGGCACAGGCCGCAAGCAGTAACAGCGAGAGAAGCAGCAGCCGCCTCATTTGACGAGGCCGGTGCGGGTGAGGAACTGCTCGACCAGATCCACCATCTTCTTATGATCCCAGCTGCGCGCATCGACCATGCTGGCATCCAGCGCGAGCACGGGCACGCCAGCTTCCTCCAGCGCCTGCCGGGTGATGTTGGTGCCGGATTGGGACATGCGGTTATCCTCGGGCACGAGCATCACGCACGCGTCCAGCCCGCAACGCTCCGCCTCGTTGACCATCCAGCCATTCATCCACGGCGGCAGATGCAGCACCTCATTCATGGAGCACACCCGCGCGCCCAGTGCATCCATCGGGCGGCCCTTGATCTCGCGAATATATTGCGGCCCGGCAAAGGGCATATACATGGACCAGACGAAAACCGCACCAAGCCGCGCCTCCAGCGCCTGATAAAAGCCCGGATCGTGCCAGACCCCCGCGCCGATCCACATCAAGCGAATGCGCTCATTCTCCGCAACGCCGATGCCCGCCTCAACCCGCGCAACAACCTCGTCCCGGAACCGCTTGGCGTGCGCCACCGCCCAATCTGACCCGCGATGCCATTGCGGGATCATGGTGTTCGGCATCTGATCGCCAATCGAGACCGGGCATGGGCGGGCCGAGCCGACGAGGCTCGCAGCCTCCGCAATATAGCCCTCCTGCACATTCACCTGCTCCATCACATGATGGAAACGGGCTTCATCGAATTTGCGGCCAGTCTTATTCTCCAGCACGCCGATGAGGCCCTGCATTTCCTCGACCAGCAAGGCGATGCGATCCGGCTGGTAAAGCTCGTCCCAATCCGTGTTCGAGCGCTTGAACCAATGCTGCTCCTTATGCTCCCACGCCGGGGCTTCGAGCGGATAGAAGTCTGTGCCCAGCTCATCCGCCCAGCGCGAGAAGACTTGCTGGATGCAATCGCAGGTCAGCCTTGCCACCAACAGCGCGGGCTTGGGCAAGCCGCCCCAGGGCGCGGTTGCCGGATCATTCGCCAGCGTGCAGGCGAGGCCAAGCGAGCAATATTTGCAGGAATTCGCCGGATAGCCCGCCGCCACCATCTCATCGAAATAGCGGCCGGACAATTGCTTGGCGGAGATATAGGCGGACCACCATTGATTGGAGATGAGCGGAATATCCATCGCGTGGAACAGCTCGTGCGGCGTATCCGCCTGCGCGATGACGAACGGCTCGCCATCATCGACGACGCGGCGCTTGAGCTCCTGACCGAACGCCTTTTGATAGGCGGTCGCGACGGCGGTGCATTCCAGATCCTTGCGGCTTCGAACGCCTGCGTGGCTCATTTGAAAACTCCAAGCGCTGCAAGGGCAGCGAAGCGGTCTGGCGAGAGACCGGCAATCGCCGCGACTTGCTGATTATGTTCGCCCATGGAAGGCGCGCTGAACGGCACAGGGCGATAGTGCGAGAAGCTGATCGGTGTGCGACTATGGCCGAACGCCCCGAGATAGGGATTGTCCAGACTGACCAATGCGCCTCGCCCGCTGAGCTGAGGGTCGGCCATCAAATCCTCGATATCCTGCACCACGCCAGCGGCAATGCCTGCGCGCTGCAGGGTCTCGACGATTTCGATATCCTCGCGCTCGCTCGTCCAGCCCGGCAGATCGTTTCCCGCAACCTCATGCAAGCGCGCAACATCGGCCTGCGTGCGTGCGCTGATCGCGACCCAGCGATCATTCCCATGCGCGGGGTAGACGCCTTGCATAGCAAACGCCGGATCATCATTGCCGGGGCGGACAGGGCGCGGGCCGGTTTGCGCCGCCATGATCGCATCGCGCATCTGCTGGACTGAAATCTCGTACATCGCTGCATCGATGTGGCAGCCCCGCCCGGTCTGGCGGCGATGCTCTAAGGCGGCGGCGACGGCAGCGGCCATGGCTGGCGGCACGATCACATCACCAAAGGGCACCGCGCCGGGGACAACAGGGTCGCGATCCGGCCAGCCGGTGAGGAAGGTGCGGCTGGAGAGCGCGCCGCCGGTGCCATCGACACCCCATTCCTGCGACATGGGTCCGCTCTGGCCGAAGACGCTACCGGAGACCATCACGAGGCCGGGATTGCGCAGGACAAGGCTCTCATAATCAAGGCCAAGCTTGGCCATTGTGCCGGGCGAGAAATTCTCCACGACGACATCGGCCCAATCGATGAGCGGGTCGAGCAGCTCGCGCGCCTCCGCCTTTTTCATGTCAAGCGAGAGGGAAAGCTTGGAGGTATTGAGATGTGCGAACCAGGGCTTGTCGTCAAAATTGCCGGCCTGCGATGCGGACACCTGCACATCGATCCGGGAAAGGCAGGGCCGCGTGCGGCTCTCCACCTTGATGACCGTTGCGCCAAGATCGCCCAGCATCTTGGTGGTGATGGAGCCGACGAGCGCCCATGCAAAATCGAGCACGCGCACGCCCGCCAGCGGGCCGGGGCGAATCGCTTGTGCAGGCGCAATGGGCTTGGCGTCTGCCGGACCGGGCTTGACCGCCACGAAGCGCCCAGGCGTCTTTATGCCATCGGCGTCATCCCAAAAGTCGCGGGCGGCCAGATGTGCATCGGCCAGCACATCGGCAGGCTCTGCAACGACGCAGGCATTGATACCGCGCCTGCGCCCCTCATCACGGACGTCCGCTTTGGTGCGGGTGGCGAAGAATGCCTTGATGGCCGCTTCCCATTCCGTGCGGATCGCAGGATCGAGGGTGGAGCGGTTGTAGCTGAGCCAATCCGTGCCAGCGAGGGGATTGGGCATGCCTGCTTCGTCGATCCAATCCGACAGGGCCTGATTGGCTGGCGCGCCGAACCTGCCGGTCATCAGCGAATGGAAGCACCAGCCATCGGCCAGCGACCAGATCGAACGGACGGTCACCTTGCCATAATTGAGTGCGCGGCCAACGCGAGCGAGCTTGCGCTTATCGAATTGCCACACGAGGATGCCGTTGACGTTGCGCAGAAACGTCACTTCCTGAATGGATATATCAACATGCTGGCCGGGCGCCCCTGCCCCGCGCGCAAACAGCGCAGCGCAAGCCCCGGCAGCCGCGACCATATCGGCATGGAAGGTGCAAGCATCCAGCGCTTCCTTCACCGGTGCGCGATCGGGATAGCCGGTGAGCCGCAGCGCGCCGCCCATCGCGGAGGCGACCAGCTCGCTCCCGGCCCAGTCCCCGCGCGGCCCGCCCGAACCAAACGGAGTGACGGACACATGGATGAGGCGTGGGTTCAGCGCCTCGATACGCGCACGCGACCAGCCTTGCGCCTCCAGAGCGCCAAGGCCGCTAACATCGACCAGAAAATCGGCCCGATCCAGCGCCTCGATGCCGCCATCAATTGCCTGCGCACCGAGGGAGAGCAGATAGCGCGTGAGCGGGCGATCAGCCATGCCGCCGATGGCAAGCAGCTTTGTGCCAGCGAGCAGGGTCATTGCGGTAAATCCTTGAGGAACGTCTGTATCTGCTCGGCAGTGCCATCCTCACCCGACCATGAGCGGCGCGTGAGCACGAGGGCGGGGATGCCTTCACGCGCGAGCGCCTGCGTCTGGGATGGGATCTGCCAGACCTGCGCTTCATCCTCCTCCACATACCAGAGGATCACCGCCTGCGCGCGGGCGCGGGCTGCTGCCTCCACCACAACAGGGCCGCGCGTGGCAAAGCTGCGCGCGCCGATGGGCAGCGCCTGCGCCTGTCGACCAATGGCCTCTGCTGGATCGCCGGACGTGCTGACAGCCGGGCCGTGGCGCAACAGGGAGAGGTCATGCGCCTCGCCCGTGATGCTGAAGCCTGACGCCTCGACCGCGCGGTGGATGCGCTCATCGGGTGGAACGCTGCCCGCGAGGAGGATGCGGCGCTCCGGCTGAGGCGTTGGGGTCGCCGCCGTATCAGGCAGCTCATTGATGGGCGCGTAAAGGCTCGCGCGGGCACGCCGGGCATGCGCCGCACCATCTGAACCGCGCGCAGCCTCCCACGCCTCGAACGTCGCACGCCGGGCATTGGCGCGGGCGATGCCGTCGGCCAGATCGGCGTCCGTCAGGCCAAGCAGTTGCGCAAGATGGCGGACCGAATAGCTGGTGCGGGCCACGCTGGTCGGGCGATTGATGCGCGCGACATCGAAGATAAGCGGCTGTGGGCCAGCGATATCCCCGCGCCGCTGCAGTTCGCAGACGTAATAATAGAGGCGTTGGGCAGCATCGTCGCCCCGCGTGAAGATCACCGCCTCCATGAAATCGAACTGCCCGGCGGCCCAATCCTCCAGGATCGCGCGGCTCCATTGCGGGAAGCCGCTCTCCAGCCAGCGATCCGCGACCGGAAAGGATTTGCCGGTTCGCCAGGGCAGATGTGCGCTGTGGATGGGTGGGGCGAGCAGCAGGTCGATGGGCACATCGAACCCGACACAGCCGATCGCGCGGGGCGCTGCTCTGGCGGCAGAGAGCGGATCAGCGAGGATCGTGTCGATCATATCGGTCATGATCCGAGTAGCTCCGGCAGGCCCAGCACGATGACCGGAAAAAGGATCAGAAGTGTCAGGTGAATGAGATCTGCTCCCAGAAATGGCAGCACACCCCTGAAGATACGCCCAAGCGGAATATCTTTGGCGATGCCCTGAATGACATAAAGGTTCATGCCCATCGGCGGGTGCACGAAGCCGATCTCCATTGCGCGGACAAGGAAGATGCCGAACCAGATTGGCGAGAGGCCCAGCTCCTGAACGATCGGCAGCAGAATGGGCGTGGTGAGCAGCATGAGCGCCAGACCATCGAGCACCGACCCCAGCAGCAACAGGAAGATGGCGATCACGAAGAGCGTGATGAGCGGGTTCGCGCCCATCGAGCCGATCGAATTGCCGATGGCGTCGGCAAGGCCGGTTACGCTCATGAATGTGGAGAAGATCAGCGCGCCGATAATGACGGTATAGATGAGGCCGCTGGTGCGCAGCGTATCATAAAGCGCCTCTCCCAAACCGCTCCATGTGAAGCGACCGCGCAGGATGAGGATGAGCAGCGCGCCGACCGCACCGATGGACGCGGCCTCCGTGGGCGAGAACCAGCCGAGCGCAATGCCGCCGATGACGAGCAGCACCAGCAGCATGATATCTACGATGCGCTTGAGCGCCGCCCAGCGCTCGGCCCAGCTTGCCCGCTCCGTGGGCGGCGCGATGCCGGGGCGCAACCGCACGAGCAGCCATACGACGAGCACATAGGAGAGCGCTTGGGTGATGCCCGGAATGATCGCGGCAGTGAACAAGCGCCCAATGGATTGCTCGGCGATGATGCCATAAACGATCAGCGCGCCGGAGGGCGGGATCATCTGGCCGAGCGTGCCACCAGCAGCGATGACGCCGGTCGAGAGCGTGTCGGCATAGCCGCGCCGCCGCATTTCAGGCAGCGCAACAAGGCCGATGGTCGCGGTGGTGGCGAGGCTGGAGCCGTTGATCGAGCCGAAGGCCGCACAACCGCCGACCGATGCGAAGGCAAGGCCGCCGCGGCGATGGCCTAGGAACTTGGCCGCGACATCGAAAAAGTCCCGGCTCGCCTGCGCGGCGAAGCAGATATGCGCCATCAGCAGGAACAGCGGCAAGGTGCCAAGCTCATAGCGGGAGAGCGTCTCGAACGTCAGCACGCCCGTTTTGATGACCGCGGGCTCAAGCCCGATGACGATGGCAAGGCCACCAATGCCGACCATGCCGAGCGCAACGCCAATCGGCGTGCCCACGAGCAGCAGCGCCAGCAGCGCGAGGACGCCGATGACGCCAGTTTCTGGTGTGGCGAACATCATGATGGCGAGCGCCCGATGAGCTGGCGCGCAAACAGCAGCGCGCAGATCGCAGCACACAGCGCGCAGAGCAGCCGCAGCGGCAACATCGGAATATCCAGCAACTCGCTCACCTCATGCGCCCCGATCATGTCGATGGCGATCCATCCGCTGCCAAAGGTCGCGGCGATGAAAAACAGCATCGAGAACAGCGCATTGATCCGCCCGAACCACAGTTTCGGGCCCGGAGCGAGGCGATCGACAAGCAGATGCACGACCGCATGGCTGCGCTCATAGGTGGCGATCACGATGGCGATGGACCCCGATATCAGCACGAGCGCCTGCACAATCTCGATCGCGCCGAGCAGCGAGAAGCCCGTGTGACGACCGATCACGGCGATGAAATCTGCCGCCATCGCGCCGAGCAACGCGACACCGCCGAAGAGCGCAAAGGCCCAGGCGGCGCGGTTGCGGCTTTTGTGTTCGGGAGGCTCATTCATGTAGTCACCATGAAGTTCTCGTCTATGCGGATGGGCGGCAGACCCGCGTCGACCGTGATGCGCTCGATATAATCGGCAATTTCACGCGCGCGTGCACCGCTGGCAAGTATCGGACGGCCCGGCGCCTCGACATGGACCGGGATGATGCCCGCGCCAAGCGTGCCATCCGCCCGCCGCACGAGCCGACCGATCATCGCGTTGACAGCCTCAGGATGGAAAGGCGCCAGCGTGTAGGCCGGGTCCGGCTCGAAGCCGAACAGTGCCTTGCGCCTGCGCGCCCAGTCGGCACGCCCGGGATGATCCTGATCGGGCGAGAGCGCGGTTGTCACGACGCAGCCATTGCCCAGCCCGTGGAAAATCGGCTGCCCGCGATAAAATTCTATGCCGCGCACGATGTGGGCATGGTGCGAGATCACCGCATCAGCCCCGGCATCAATGGCCGCATGGGCAATTGCGCGCTCGTAGGGCGCCAGCTTCGCGGGCGTGTGCACGATGCCCTTGTGCAGCGCGACGATGATGACATCGCTACGAATGGTCGCAATATCCGCGCGCAGCATCTCGACCGCTTCTGCCGAGACCTGTGCGAGCGGCGCGATGGGCGTGATGGGGCTGCCATCTACCGTATCGATCCGCAAATAAGCATAGCCAGCCTTGTCGGCGCTCGCCCATCCCTCCTGCGGACCCACGCAATTATAGCTCAGCAGCGCAACGCCCTGCGCGATGGCGGGCTTGCGCGCTACTGCCAGCGTCTCGCCCGCCCCGGTCTGCGCGATGCCAAGCCGGCCCAGTTCCGCCACGGTCTCCGCAATGCCCTGCGCGCCGCAATCCGCCATATGATTGCCCGCGAGCGACAGCATATCGAACCCGGCATCCACCAGCGCGGCCAGATTATCCGGATCAGCGCCGGGCGCCGGGATATCGAACCCCGCCTCTTCCCCGCCCCGGCAATGCGGCACTTCAAGATGGCCGATCACCAGCGCGGGGCCGGTCAGTGCGGGCGCAATGCCGGAGAGCCAATGCGCCGCATCCGGCACATCCAGAACAAGATCACCCGTAACCAGAATATCGGCAGGATTGTTGACAATCGAATCATTCATGGGTGAGAGTCACCTGCGCCCTTCATCATCCGGGCCGTATCAAGGAATGGACTATGGCCGACTCCAACATGATCCCCGAAGAAGAAAAGGCCACGACCAGCGATGTTGCCGACGGTATCCGTCAGCGCATCCGCCTTGGCCGCTATGTGCCGGGGCAAAGACTGATCGAGGGCGATTTGATCCGCGAAACGGGCGCCAGCCGGTCCCGCGTGCGTGAGGCTCTCCAGCGGCTCGCCATTGAGGGGTTGATTACCATCGAGGAGTTTCGTGGCGCGTCGGTCAAGCGCATCACTTGGGATGAGGTGCGCCAGATCTACCAGACCCGCATGGTGCTGGAAGGCCTCGCCGCACGAGAATTTGCCGCTGCCGACGCGCCAGACATGAAGGCCGAACTCGCTGCCCTGCAAGGGGAGATGAATGCGCGCGAAGAGAGCGGGAACCATGACGAATTCGCCAAGCTCAACGATGCCTGGCACGGGCTCATCATCGATGGGGCTGGCAATGAATATGTCCGCCAATTCCTCTCCCGGCTGACCATTCCCATTTATCGTCTGCTCTTCTCCACCTTTTACAGTGCCAAGCGCATCGATGATGCCAATGCCGACCACCGGCTGATCACTGCGGCCATCGTCGAGGGGCGTGTCGACGATGCCGAGCGAGCGATGCGCGCGCATATCCAGCAGGGCCTCACGGCGCTTTCGGACATCCAATCGCATTTCGATGACTGACGCCGCGCTTCGCCTCACCAGGACTTCCGCACGCTGACCGAAATCAGGCGCCCAACCGGGTTGGATGCCGATGCATCATAGCCGCCACTGCCATTGGCACCCGGTGCCAGATTGACGAACGGCGGACGGATGTTGAAGAGGTTGCGCACGTCGATACCGAAGGTGAAGCCACCATCCATAAAACGCGCTGGCTTGGGATCGCCGACATTGAACGCCAAATTCAGATCGACCGGGGTATAGCTTTTCACCCGCTCGTTCGGCGTGATGGCGTTGTTCAGGTAACCGCCGACGTGCGTGGCCTGCAGCTGGACACGCACCGGATCGATTTGCCAGGCGATGCTGGCCTTCGCCTTGAATTTGAGCGGCTGGAAGATGGTGTTGCGGCGATCAATGGCCGTGCCTGTCGGCGTAATCGAGACCTTATAGTCGGTCAGATACGTGCCGTTGGCGCTGAGGTAAAATGTGCCAGCGCTGCTCGTCTCATGCCGGTAATTCATGGTGAAATCGATGCCACGGGTGATCGACCGACCGAGATTATTGTTCCGCCCATCGACGTAGAGCGTGACATTATTCGCGCTGCCGCCAGGAAATGAACCGCCAGCCAGCGCCACGCCTTGCGAGAGCAGCTCCAGCACGCGATCACGCGCCTGCGTGCCGCGCAGGATGATGCCGGTGCCTGCAAATTGGGGTTCCCGCGCAAGAATGGCGAGGTCAGACAGATAGGCCTCGACCTGGCTCTTATAATCGACATTGAAATAAGTGACGCCGAGCCGCAGCCCTTCCAACACATCCAGATCCCCACCGACCGACCATGTCTTGGCCTTCTCCGGGCCGAGATTGAGATTGGGGCCGGAATAGGCAACGCCGGTGATCGGCGCGCCACCCGTGGGGTTCTGATAGCTCTGGACGAACAGATTGTTGGAGTTGCCATAAATCTGCGAAATCAGCGGCGCACGGAAGGATGTGCCATAGCTGCCGCGCAGGGTGAGGCCACGAACCGGAGACCAATTGACCCCGATTTTGGGATTTGTCGTGTCGCCCACATCATCATAGCGATCATAACGGACCGCCGCGTTAAACTCGAGCTTGTAGAAGCCGGGGATCGCATTTTCCGTGCCGAAGATGGGCACGAGCAACTCGCCATAGCCTGAATCCACGCGCCGCTCGAAGTGGCGATAAGTGATCGGCGTGGTGGGTCCACCGCGCGCACTGCCTAGATCGACGCGGATCTGCTGCCCTTCATAGCCGGCCGCCAGCTTCACATCGCCGCCTGGCAGGCTGAACAGCGTGCCATTGAGGCGCGCCTCATAGCCGGTAAAGCGCGCCAGCGTGGGCGCCAGAAACACCTGATCGCTAATGGCATCGAGGACGGCCTGGCTTGTGCGGCCAAGGCCATAGGGATCGAACGCAGTCGCCGGGTTGCTGCTCGCCAGCGCCGCATTGAGCGCGGCATTGTTCACGCCGTCGCGCTGGTCCGATTGATCATTGGTCCGCCCGATCGAGAGGATCGCCTCGAACGACCAGTCAGCAGGCAGCTTCACCCGCAAGCCGGGCGTTACCTGCCAGTTTTCCGATGAGCCGATGACGGTATTGCGCGGCAGGTTGCGGTAGAAGTTGTAATCGAGCTGATAGCTGGTGCCGGTGAAGCCAGCGGGTCGTACAAAGAAGGCATTGGTCTGCGGCACATTGAGCGTGGCGCTGGAATGGCCGGGATCGCGCCGGAAATGGCGCTTGCTGAAGAAACCATCGCCAAACACGGTGAGCCAGTCGGTCAGTTCCTGCGTGAAGGTGCCGTTCAGGCTGTCATAGCGCTGCTCAGGAAACAGATCCTGCCCGATCAGATCATTACAGCGATTGGTCGCGCCGGGCACGAGGCTCGGGGCTCCTGCCTGCGTGACGCCCGTAACGGGAATGGCATAGGTGGTGGTGCCCGCGCGGATCGTGCCGGGATCGCAACGCGTCACGCGATAATCACGCCCGCCAAATTCCGTGAGATCGGAGCGGAAGAAATTGCGATCATCGCCGAGCAGATTGGACCGGAACACATGCTCATAGGCGACCATCGCCTGGCCAGTGCTCCAGACTTTGCCCAAGGCGATGCCAGCCTGATACTCATGAAAGGCGCCATCGCTGGAAATGCCGTAGCGCGCCATCGCTTCGCCGCCATCCAACGTGCGGCGCGGAATGATGTTCACCACGCCTGCGACGGCATCCGAGCCATAAATGGCGGACGCGCCATCGGCGACCACCTCGATCCGCTCGACGCCGAGCGAGGGCAGGATTGAAGGATCGACAAAGCGCGTATTGCTCACAGCTCGATGGCCATCGATCAGCACAAGTGTCGCATAGGGGCCAATGCCGCGCAGATTGACGCTGTTGCCATAAACAACATTGCTGTTGCCGCCTGCCTGCCCGCGTGAATTCTCACTGATGCCAAGATCGAAAACTTGCGGAATTTCGCGGATCACGCGGTCGATCGTAACAGCGCCTGATGCGTTGATCTCATCGCGGCCAATCGCGATCACTGAGGAGCCGACGGGTGCGGCGCCACGCACGCGGCTGCCGGTGACGACGATATCTTGCCGGGGGGTATCACCGTTCGCGCTCTGTGGAGCCGGGTCTCCCGCGCCTTGCGCAAGGACCGGGCCGGCGATGACGATGGACGCAACGCAACTCAACAGCGCGCAACGAATGCTGACCCTATTCTGCAACATACATCTCTCCCCTGAATTTTTTTAATGAATGACTTCATCAACCAATATTGTCAACAATCTTGTCGACGATTATTGAATGAGGTCGAGCCAGGGGAGTTCTACACGCGCCGGATCTGCCCCGCCACTCACCAATGTGATGACCGGCGGCGGCATTTCTTTGATCTGCGAGAGGTTGCGTTGGCGCGGATCTGCCCCTGCCACGATCAGGCGCAGGCGGTGCCCCGCCTTGACGACGCGCGCGGCTGGCAGCATCGGAATGGCAACCGCCACAGCCTCTCCAGGTTGCAACGGCGCAATGTCTGCCTCGCGGCTGGAGTGCCACGGCATGCCAAGCGTATCGAAGGGTGGCTTGCCCTCCTTGCGATGCGACGCGGCGAGACGGCCCTGCGAAACGATGAAGGTGCTGCCATCCGGCGCGACATCTTCCAAATAGACCCAAAGCTGCGCATCCTTGCGGTCAGATTTCACTATCAACCGCGCGATGGGCCCGCCGAGCAATGTGCGATCGCGCGCGAATGGTGCGCTGTCGAAGTGGAGGCCGCGGTTTTTGACCGTCGGCGGCCAGAAGGCGAAATATTCGCCCTCGCCGACATTATAATCGACCGTGAAACTGGTGTCGGTCTTGTTGGCTGTTGCCTGCGCGGAGAGCTGCGTGTCGCTCAGATAAAGCGGCGCGCGTATGGCGCCCTCGCCCGGTAAGCGGTCCGACTTCGTCCAGCGGTGGCCCTGCGGCGCCTCGTCAGTCCACCAGATTGCGCGGGGCTGGCGATCAAAGCCATTGTCGATGTCTTTAAGGTAGCGATCGAAGAAGCGGCGTTGTTCGCCTGAGAAGTCAAAATCCTTGGCTGGCACGCAATGGGTCCCCGGCCCTATCATCAGCCTGCCGCTCATATTGGCGGCGGCGAGGATCATCTGCTCAGTCGGCTCATCCTGCCAATTGCCCCAGAAATAGGTAGCGATCCCGGATTTCTTGATCGTATCGAGATAGGTATAGGGGCCGACCTCCTCCCAGAATTTGGTGCCGGTCAGCGTCGACATGCTATCCCGATAGGGCATGCCATACCATACCGGGGCCATCGGCGTGTTGCCAGCATGTTGCGCAACTGCTGCGCGAAGGAGCGCTCTGTCAGTATCCGCATCGACGGGCAGACTCGCCAGATCGACTGACAAGGGCTCATCCGGCCGCGTGTTGAACTGCGCGGTAATGCCCCCACGTCGTACGAACATGTATTTATCGAGATCGGCTGCGCCGGTAAAAATCGCCTTGAGCGCGGGCGGCGCAGTCGAGGCCGTCTGCAGCGTCGTGCCGCCAAGATAAGAGCAGCCAGACATGCCGACGCGCCCAGTCGACCAAGGCTGCGCCGCAAGCCATTCTACCAGATCATGACCGTCCATCGCCTCGGTGCGATCCTGCAAGCCTCGGCGCGCGCCAAAGGACGCGCCCTTCCCACGGATATCCGCTACGGCAACCACATAGCCAAAATCGGTCAAGCCTTTGAGGCCGAGCTGCTCGCTCAGGCCCGTTTCTTCGATCATGCCATCCGCGCCCTTGAAGCGCCCCCGATAAGGCGTGAATGCAAAGACCACTGGAAAGCGTCCCTCAACCGCTTTTCCGGCGATCGCAGGCCGATAAATATGAACTGCAAGCCGCGTCCCATCTCTTACCGGCACGTAAAGGGACTGGCGGATCACGCCGCCATAGAGCCGGGCTGTGTTGGATGCTTTGGTGGCTGTGAGCCCCTCATCATCGGCCACCTGCGCCATCCCCCCCGCCGTTGATAACGCAAGACAGACCGCGACACTGGCCAGGAAACGCATACACCCTCCCACATTGTTGACAATATCATCGGTGATATTGTTTGTGACTGCAAGAGTTTGTGTCGAAAACCTTATGTTACGCCTGAGCGGGCATCAGCGCCCGTCCATCGCTCGCTACATTGGACCGGACTTTGGAAAGCAACCTCACTAGCGTTTCCCGTTCTTCTGTCGTTAGGCCACTCGTCAACTTGTCTTCCTGCTGCGTGCTGCGC
>CBIHKY010000018.1:0-46341 GCA_966205705.1 uncultured Alphaproteobacteria bacterium | reverse complement strand
AATCAGTTCGGCCTGCCGCTCATAGTCCTCAAGCCGGTCACTAATCTGGCAGATCTCAGCATCGGTCAAATGTTCGATGCCGATAAACTCATTCCTCGCCTGCTCCACCGCGCGGATCAGTTCGTCCAGCTTCACCTGAATGGCGCTGGCGTCCCGGTTTTGCGCATTCTGGATCAGGAACACCATCAGGAAGGTCACGATGGTCGTCCCGGTGTTGATCACGAGTTGCCAGGTATTGGACCAGTCGAACAACGGACCCGTGACGCCCCAGATGATCACGACGGCAAACGCCAGAATGAAGGTCAGTGGCTGCCCCGTCCAGGCGGCGATGCGGCTGGCGATACGCGTGAACAAATGATCGATCATGGGAGCCTCCAAAGGCCAATTACCAACCCTCTGGCGGGTCTCACGCAATCACATTATATGCAAGCCATGACGAACATCTTCAGTGCCCGCGCACTCATCGCCCTGCTCGCTGCCTCCGCCCTCTCCGCTTGCGCCGCGCCTGAAGCGCGGCTGCGCACGGGCCTGATGGATGCCGGATTGAGCCAGCCGATGGCAAGCTGCATGGCGCAACGCATGACGGATCGGCTCAGCGTCACACAATTGCGCAGATTAAGCGCCCTTGCGAAAACGGGTGAACTCGATCCGCGCCGCACAAGCTATGACAAGTTGATACACCATATCCGAGCGCTGGGTGATCCAGAGATTTTGCAAGTCACGGGCGCAGCGGCGCTGGGTTGTACGCTGGCCGGATAATCGGCCCTTTAAATCTCAGCTTTGCAACTTTGCAGAACTTGTTTGTGCCCGTTCGCGCTAGAGGGCGCTACCCGACGACCTCGCAACAGGAAACGCACGCATGAACATCCATGAATATCAGGCCAAGGAATTGCTCGCGAAATATGGCGCGCCCGTGCCTGCCGGATATGCCGCGTTGACCGTTGAAGAGGCCGTTGAAGCCGCGAAGAAGCTGCCTGGGCCGCTCTATGTGGTCAAATCGCAGATCCATGCTGGCGGTCGCGGCAAAGGCAAGTTCGTGGAACTCGGCCCCGATGCCAAGGGCGGCGTACGCCTTGCCAAGACGCTTGAGGAAGTCGAATCGCATGCGCGCGACATGCTCGGCAACACGCTGGTGACGATCCAGACTGGCCCAGCCGGCAAGCAGGTCAACCGCCTCTATGTGACCGACGGCGTGGATATCGATAAGGAATTCTATCTCGCTCTGCTGGTCGATCGCGCATCGGGCCGCATCGCGCTCGTCGTGTCGACCGAAGGCGGCATGGATATCGAGGAAGTGGCGCACTCCACGCCTGAGAAAATCCACACGATTGCTATTGACCCCGCCACGGGCTTCATGCCGCATCATGGCCGCCGCGTCGCTGCCGCGCTGGAGCTTGAGGGCGACCTCGCCAAGCAGGCCTCCAAGGTCGCAGGCGCGCTGTACAAGGCGTTCCTCGGCACGGATGCCAGCCAGATCGAAATCAATCCGCTCGCCATCGCTGGCGGTCAGATTCAGGTGCTCGATGCCAAGGTGGGCTTCGATGGCAACGCGCTGTTCCGTCACCCCGATCTCCTCGCCCTGCGCGACGAGACCGAAGAAGACCCGATGGAGCTGGAAGCCAGCAAATATGACCTCGCCTACATCAAGCTGGATGGCGACATTGGCTGCATGGTGAATGGCGCCGGTCTCGCGATGGCGACCATGGATATCATCAAGCTCAACGGCATGTTCCCTGCCAACTTCCTCGACGTTGGCGGCGGTGCTTCCAAGGAGAAGGTGACGGCAGCTTTCAAGATCATTCTGTCCGATCCTGCCGTGAAGGGCATTCTCGTGAACATCTTTGGCGGCATCATGCGCTGCGATATTATTGCAGACGGCATCGTCGCTGCGGCGAAGGAAGTGAATCTTTCCGTGCCGCTGGTCGTGCGCCTCGAAGGCACGAATGTCGCGGAAGGCAAGGAAATCCTCGCGAACAGTGGCCTGGCTATTGTGGCGGCGGATGATCTGGGCGATGCAGCACGCAAGATTGTGGCGGAAGTTAAAAAGGTCGCGTGAATCGCGATTAGAAGAACGCGCGGTTTATAAGGAGAGCACAGATGAAAATCCTCGTCCCGGTCAAACGGGTTCTCGATTATAATCTGAAACCGCGCGTGAAGGCGGATGGCACGGGCGTCGACCTTGCCAACGTCAAGCAGAGCATGAACCCCTTCGACGAGATTGCTGTCGAAGAAGCAATCCGCCTCAAGGAAGCAGGCGTTGCAACGGAAGTCGTTGCGGTCTCGATCGGTGAACCCAAAGCGCAGGACACGTTGCGCACGGCGCTGGCGATGGGCGCGGACCGCGCGATCCTGGTTGTGCATGATGGCGTGGTGGAGCCGCTCGCGGTGGCCAAGCTGCTCAAAGCCATTGCCGATGAAGAGCAGCCAGGTCTGGTGATCCTTGGCAAGCAAGCCATCGACGATGACAGCAATCAGACCGGCCAGATGCTCGCGGCCTTGCTCGGCTGGGCGCAGGGCACCTTCGCCAACAAGGTCGAGGTTGCGGGCGATCTCGTGAAGGTCACGCGCGAAGTCGATGGTGGGCTTGAGACCGTTTCGCTCAAGCTGCCTGCGATCATCACGGCCGATCTGCGGCTCAACGAACCGCGCTATGCATCGCTCCCCAACATCATGAAGGCAAAGTCCAAGCCACTCGCGCAGAAGACGTCAGCCGATTATGGCATCGACATGACCCCGCGTATCACGACATTGCATGTCGGCGAGCCACCCAAGCGGGCGGCGGGCGTGATGGTTGCCAATGTCGACGAGCTCGTCGGCAAGCTCAAGGCGCTCGGCGTCTCTTGAGCGCGAATATAAGTAGCCAGACTTTGCCGCTTCCCGCTGAACGGGTTAAGCTGGCGACGGACAAGAGAGAGTGCGAGAAATGAAGACGCTGGTTCTGGTCGAGCATGACAATGTAAGCGTCAAGGACGCAACCTTGAGCACGGTGAGCGCTGCTGCCCAATTGGGCGAAGTGCATCTGCTCGTCGCGGGCGCGGGCTGCGCAGCGGTGGCGGACGAGGCGGCCAAGATCGCAGGCGTTGCCAAGGTTCATCTGGCGGACGATGCCTCGCTTGAGCATCAACTGCCCGAGAATGTCGCGCCGCTCGTGGTTGGCCTCATGGACCATCATGACGCCTTCCTCGCGCCCTCGACCACGACCGGCAAGAATATCGCGCCACGTGTGGCTGCCCTGCTCGACGTGATGCAGATCAGCGACATCATCGCCGTCGACGGCCCGGACAGCTTCACGCGCCCGATCTATGCGGGCAATGCCATCGCCAAGGTGAAGACAAGCGACAAGAAGCTGGTCATCACCGTGCGCGGAACGGCTTTCGACAAGGCCAATGCACAGGGCGGCTCGGCAACGGTTGAAGCAATCGGCGGCGCAAGCGATGCAGGCATTGCGAGCTTCGTGTCTGCTGAACTGGCTGCCTCCGAGCGGCCAGAACTCACCAGCGCGAAGATCATCGTCTCAGGCGGTCGCGGCATTGGCAGCGGTGAGAATTACAAGGCGATCATCGAGCCGCTCGCCGACAAGCTTGGCGCAGCCGTTGGCGCGAGCCGCGCTGCTGTGGATGCGGGCTTTGTGCCCAATGATTATCAGGTCGGCCAGACCGGCAAGATCGTCGCGCCCGAAATCTACATCGCGGTCGGCATTTCCGGCGCGATCCAGCATCTGGCGGGCATGAAGGACAGCAAGACGATCATTGCGATCAACAAGGATGAAGATGCGCCGATCTTCCAGATTGCGGACATCGGCCTTGCAGCGGATTTGTTCACGGCGGTGCCGGAGCTGACCTCTAAGCTGTAAGACTCGCGCGGCACTGCCCTTGCTCTACCCGTTCTTCGCTCACTGACCGATATCGTCGAGCGATGTGGGTTGGGAAAACGGGCAGCCGTTAAAGCGCGCTCGATATTCGCCTGACATACGATAAGGATCTCGCCGCGCGCGATTAATTCCACCCAGAGGTTGGTGGGCAGCGAGGCCATTCCAGGGCGCGAAGAAAAGAGCGTCTTCGGTCGCTTCGCTCTTTCCATTCTCCCAGGCGATCTGCGGCGGGATAGTGAGTGTCGCGACCGTGCGGAAGGGGCTCTGCTCCTCGTCCCAAATCACAGTCGGATCTTCGATTGGCATGGTCTCGAGATCCGTGCACAATTGCACACGCAGCTCCCAGGTCCCGCCCTGCGCGACGAGAACCTCATTCACATTCTCCCGAATTGCATCGGGCCGTCCGGCCGCGTTGATGGTCTCATCCGCATAGGCCTTGATCCCTGAAACCGGCACAAGCTGAAACTTCGCGATATAATCGCCATAGCGAAATGGCGTTTGCGAGAAATAATCAGCGCCCAAGGGGTGCACAGGACGAGCGCCGCCTAATGTGATTAGCGTCGAACTCGTGGTTCCAGCAGCTTCCAATGTCGCCTCGAAGGCGCGCAAGATCGATGACAGCGCCTTTTTTGCGCCCTCTGCTTTGTCTGTGGTCTTTGCAAGAAGCTTGAGATTTGCCAGGAATTTCTTGGCGTCTGGCGCAGCAAAGGCGGGCCCATTGACCATCAGAAAGTCTTGCGTGCTTGCTTCAGATCCCGGCAGCCGATCGCCTTTCACGCCAAGGATTTTCAGCGCGATCCCCCGGGGCAGCCTTATACTGTCATCAAGTATATCACCTGCATTGGTCGACAGTCGAAAGATCGCCTCATAACTGCCCGGCGTCGCAAACAGGCCTTGGGCCAGTTCTTCAGGCAAGTCCGACGCGACGGTAAACATGCCTCGCGCAATGCCATGGGCCTTGGCGTGTACAGATCGGACTGCATGACCGTAATGCGCGGACGTGGTGTCCATAATCGCGCTTAGCTGTTCGTTCAGTCCATCTATGGTTTCTGCCTCGTCCGTTTCGATGGTTTCGACAGAAGGTGCGTAAAGAACAGGTGCGGCCATCAGAATTTCCTTGTCGATCAGGTCCTTTGGTTTCAACAACAGGTCATTCAATGAGTTCCTGCACAGCGAGAGCGTCGCAGCCTATTTGCGGTGAAGCGGGGCAGCCAAATGCCTGTCGCAGACGGGTCCGTCAGCCAATGCATGTCGAGGTGACCAGCACCGGCGATCCGGTAATCAGGATCGCCACAAATCCAGTGATGGCCGACGAGAGCGCCAGCTTGCGCTCAAGCCCCTTCGTCGTGCCCATCGCGCGGCGGATGAGCCATCCAGAAAGCGTGAGGAAGGCCAGCCAGACGATGGTCAACACCCAGCGGGACAAATTGCCCATAGGTAGCGGGATCATGTCCCATCCCAGCGCGCAGCTCATCCCTTGCAGGGCATAAAGCAGCGAAAAGCTGACCGCCCAGAGCAGCAACCCGGCGCTGATGCGCAACAAAAAGCTCATGCCAACACCAGCGGCGCGAAGAGGCACAGGAGCGTGACGAGGGTTACGCCGCATGCATAATCGCCAAACAGCTTGGCCGTGCGCAACTCCTGCAAGCGCGTTGGCGACACATAGCCTCCCCTCACGCGGGCGAACGCGAAGGCGGCGCAGAAGGCGGCGATGAAGGCATGCACCACGCCATAGGACAGCAGCGCCCAGCTCGCGGCGCCATAGGCATGGACTTGCGGCGACGGCAGCCCGACGAGGCCTGCAATGATCAGCGCGGCCAGCACGATCACCTGCGCAATGGCTGCGCCGAGCAGCGTAGGAGCCGCTTTTCCAAGCGCACTTGTCTCGACCTGCCGCCGCGCCGCCCGCAAAAGGAGCGGTGTGCAAATACTGGCGAGAGCTGCGACCACCGCAAACAAAAGTCCGCCGTCGATCAGGCTGGGCGGTGGCCAGTTCGGCGCGATCACCCATAGGAAGGCATAGCCAAACAACAAAGACGCGAAGAATGTCCCATCGGCAATGAGCAGAAAGCTCCCGCCCCACGCGCCCGGCGATCCTTCTGATTCGATATGGATGGCAGCGCTCTGCCCCCGCCCAATCGACACCGGTCCCATGTCGGTGCGCGCGCCGAGCCCCCAGGCCCAGCGCCAGCCAAGCGCAATCACGCCGACCAGCGGGACCACGGCCAGCCAATATTGCCCGGCCAGCATCGCCAGGAAGAAGCTGCCCGTCACGATGGCGGTGACGATCGGAAGGGCGCTATTGCCCGGCAGAATGACCACATGATCGACCGCGCCGCTCACCGTCTCGACAGCCATCGTCTCGCGCCATCCATGCCGGGCCTCCGCCAGATAGCCCTCGCCGCGCGCCAATTGCAGGGCAAGATCGGGATGTTTTGTGAGCGGCTCGGCATCATCGACATGCGGCTGGCTCGCGATATTGTAGCTTGGTGGCGGCACGGCCATTGCCCATTCCAGCGTGCCCGCCTTCCACGGGTTGCGACGAATGCGGCGCGAGAGGAATATCTGGAGCGCAACATCGACCGCGAAAAGCGCAAACCCCACCGCGAGGATGAAGCTGCCCACCGATGAGAGCAGGTTCAACCATGTCCAGCCCATCTCCGCCGTATAGGTGTAGATACGGCGCGGCATACCGAGCAGGCCGGTCAGGTGCATCAGGAAGAAGGTGAGGTTGAACCCGATGAGGATGAGCCAGAAGGCCGCCTCACCCAGGCGCGGCACACGGGCTTTACCAGTGAAGTGCGGCAGCCAGTAATAGGCACCCGCGAGCATGGGAAAGACGAACCCGCCGACCAGAACATAGTGCAGATGGGCGACCACGAAATAGCTGTCATGTGCCTGCCAGTCGAACGGCACCATGGCGAGCATCACGCCGGTCAGTCCGCCGAGAACGAAAACGAGGAAGAAACCGAGCAGGTAGAGCATCGGCAATTTAAGCTCTGGTCGCCCGTTCCACAGCGTGCCGATCCATGCGAAAATCTGCACCGCAGTGGGGATCGCGACCAGTGCCGAGGCGGCGGAGAAGAAGCCGAGCGCCATGTGCGGAATGCCGGTCGCGAACATATGGTGGACCCATAGGCCGAAGCTCAGAAATGCCAGAGCCAGCAGCGCCGCGACGATCCAGCCATAACCAAGGATGCGCGTGCGGGCCATCACCGGCAGCACGGTCGAGACCACGCCGGCGGCGGGCAGGAAGATGATGTACACTTCCGGATGGCCGAACAGCCAGAACAGATGTTGCCAGAGCAGCGGACTGCCGCCCCGCGTCGTATCGAAAAACGGCCAGTCGAACGCCCGCTCCAGCTCCAGCAGGATCGACCCCAAGATGAGCGGCGGGAAGGCGACGATCATCATCAGCGCCGTGATAAGCATATACCAGGCGAAGAGCGGCATCCTGTCCAGCCGCATGCCCGGCGCGCGCAGCTTGAGGATTGACACGGCAATCTCGATCGCCGCGGAAATCGCTGAAATCTCCACAAAAGTGATGCCAAGCAGCCAGACATCGGCATTGATGCCGGGCGTGTAAGTCTTGGAGGAGAGCGGCGTGTACATGAACCAGCCGCCATCCGGCGCCACGCCAAAGGCCAGCGCCGCAATGAGCATCGTGCCGCCGAAGAGATAGCACCACCAGCCGTAAGCCGAGAGGCGCGGGAACGCCATGTCCCGGCTGCCGAGCATCTTGGGCAGCATGTAGAGCGCCAGCCCCTCGAACATGGGGATGGCGAACAGGAACATCATGATGCTGCCGTGCATCGTGAACAACTGGTTGTAGATGGCAGGCCCGACAAAGGCGCTATCCGGCGTCGCCAGCTGCGCGCGGATCAACATCGCCAGCACGCCGCCGATGGCGAAGAAGGCGAAGGCGGCCAGAATGAAGCGCTTGCCGATATCTGAATGATTGACGGAGACCAGCGTGCCGCGCCAACCCCTGGGCGCATCCCATATGGCGCTGAGCGCGCGGTGCCGCTGCAGGACGTTCATCGGGCGCTCCCTCGCTGAAAGGCAGCCCAGCTCGCCTCATCATGCGCGACCACGCGAAACCGGTTGCTCGTGTGATTAAGCCCGCAAAATTCAGCGCAAAGGCCGTGATAGGAACCAGGCTTGCTCGCCTCGATGCGCAGCACATTCACTTGCCCCGGGATGGCGTCCATCTTGCCGCCAAGCCTCGGCACCCAGAAGCTGTGAATGACATCAGCGGAGGCAATCCGCACATCGACGGGGCGCCCGGTGGGAATGTGCAGAACATCCCGCGTAGCAAGCATTCCGGAGACGCCGGGTTGGCGGAAGGTCCAATACCATTGATGCCCCGTCGCCTCGACGACCAAAACCCCCGGAACGCGATGCGGGATCAACCGTTCGCCTAACATCAGCGCATAGCCCAGCAGCATAAGGAGCACCGCGCCGGGCATCGCCACGCCAAGCCAGCCGACCCACAGATTCGCTGGCGTTTCCCTCGTCCTGCGATTTCGAATGAAAGTGAGTGCCAGCAACGTCATGACCAGCACCGTCAAGAATGTCGCGCCCGCGAGCATCACCCACCAAAGGGTCGCGATGCCCTCCGCCGCCGGGCTGGCAGTGTCGAGCGTGGAGACGGGTCCAGCGCAGCCGCTCGCAAAAAACGATGATGCTGCAGCGATTGAACGGACCCTATAATGACGCAGGAAAGCATGGCTGAAGAGATCGGGAAAGCAGCGGATGATACGGGCGACTTGATCGACCCCATCTCCGCGCAGACGCATTTCCACCGCACGGAATCGAAGATCGCAGTGGCAGGTCATCCCTTGCATGCCATGTTCGTGACCTTCCCCATTGCGCTCACCATGTGCACACTGGGCGCGGACAGCTTCTACTGGTGGACGGGTGACGTCTTCTGGAGCCGCGCAGCTTTGTGGGCGAGTGGCATGGCCTTCCTCTTCGGTCTGGTGGCTGGTCTTTCCGGCACCGTGGAGCTGCTTCTCGTCCCCGGCATCCGCGCGCGCTCCGCCAGTTGGACGCATTTCATCATCGCGGTGATGCTGCTCGCCATTCTCGGCGCGAATTGGGGCTATCGTCTGGCGACTGGCTATGAGGATGCCGTTTTGCCCTGGGGGCTGCTGCTCTCTGCGTTCGCTGCGCTGTTTACGGCCATCACCGGATGGCATGGCGGCAAGCTGGTGTTCGACTATCACCTCGGCACCTCATCGACCGGCAAGGGCTGACCGCGCGGCTCCAGCAGCCAGTCCGGCGCAAGGTCAGCTCCGAGCATCGGCTTGCCGAGGACAAGCAGCAGGATCACGATGATTGCGAGCGACGTGACGCATAGCATAAACGGGGGCCAGAAGCGCGGCGGCTGATAGTCGCCCTGCTGCTCACCGACCATCAACGTGATATGCCCGATCCACGCGTGGAGCAGCACCAGCACGCCGACCGCGACAAGCTTGGCGAACATCCATGGCACGAACGCATCGCGCAGGAAGATCAACGCCGTCCCCATTGCGATGGTGATCACAGCGGCGGGCGTGACGATGAAGATATAGGCCTGATGGGTCAGCAGACGCAGATGCGCATAATCCGCCTGCGCATCGTCACTATCATGTTTGGAAAGGAGCAGCGGCAACCCGGCCAGACCAGCGCACCAGATCGACAACGCCGCGATATGAATGAGTTTGATGAGCGCGATCATGCCGATGCGGCTGCCTGTGCCCAGATGCGCCGGGCGACGAGTGCCGTGGCGATGGCATAGGGGACGGTGCCCAGCACCCACATCAGCAAGCCTGCGAGTTGCTGATCTTCCAGCTGTGTCATCCCCCATGGCAAGGTCGTGCCCGCATGCGTCAGGTAGAGCGCATTCGGCGCGAAGGTGAGCAAGGCGCCCAGCATTCCCATTTGCGCCATCGCCCCAATTGCAGCGAAGCTCGCGGACACCGGCGGCGCGGCGAAGAGCGACCTCCAGAACCAGACGCTTGTGCCCAGCAGGCTTGCTTGCATCGCCCAATAGACGAGGCTGTCTGCCAGCGCGCGATCATAAGGTCCGGGCAGATGCCACAGCCAGAGCGTGACGGTGGACACCGCAAGCGCCACCCCGACATGGGCTGATCGCTGCGCCGGGAACGCATGAGCGATAAGCGGCGCTGCGACCGCAACGACGAGACTGTGATGGAGCGCGCGCGCAGAAAACAGCGCGACGCTGATCGCGCAAACCGGGGACACGAACACCACAGCGAGGACCCCAACGCCCGCCATCGCCGATCTTGGTCGAGCCGATCGCATGGCGAGAAGGGCGCAACCGAGCAGTCCCAGGATCAGGACCGGGTCCATGTTCCAGCGCAGCAGAATCTCGTCCGGCAAAGGGGGCGATCCGCAATAGCTGCTCATCGCTGCGCGCCTTCCGCCCTCAGAGCATCATGACCATAAGCCATAGCAAACACCAGCAGGACGCCTCCCACGATATTGCCCAAAGTGCTCAGCGCGATATTGATCAGACCCGCGGCAAAATCCGGAGTTTCAAGCGGCGCCGCCAGCCAGCCGAGCGGCAGCAAAGACATACTGGCGATTGAATGTTCCAGACCAGCAGCCACAAATATCGACACCGGCGCAACCACCGCGACCGCTTTTGCTGGCAAGGTGCGCGCGAACATTGCCATCCAGACCGCAAGACAAACCAGAATATTGGCCAAAATGCCCGAGAAGAAGATCGCATGCGGCGCTTTTGCCAGCTTATCCTGAGCGACGGATACCGCTGCGCTGCCAATCTCGGCATCCAGACTTCCACTTGCTGAAAACAGGATCGCCACTGCGACCCCGCCCAGCAGATTGCCGAACCAGACCGTGCCCCAAGCGCCCAGCATCCGCGCGAAAGTGAGATCACCCTTAAAGGCTGGCAAGGCGAACATGGTGTTGCCAGTGAAAAGTTCGGCACCCACGATCATCACAAGCAACAGGCCAACCGAAAAGGCGATGCCGGACAATAAACGCACTGGCCCTGCATCACCCGCTGCGGCTTGCACGATCAGAGAGGCAATGGAGCCAAAGGCGATAAACGCGCCTGCCAATATTGCCAGCACCACCATTCGCCCCAAGGGCTGCATCGCTTTGGCGGCAAGATTGGATGATGCGTCAATCGCGATCGCGTCGCCAACGGGATCGTCAACGTCCTGAGCCATCAGGCTGCCATAATCCGCACTGGCACCGCCTTGCTTGCTGGCGTCCTGGAATGCTGATCATGATGCTGGAGTGGAATGAGCGGATTAAGCTCGGGATAATAGCCGACGATCGTCCCATCCGGCAGATCATAAGGAATAACTTCCAGATCATCGACGCGGCGATGATGGTCATCGCCAATGTCTCCGACCAGAGAAATGCGCTGCCCGGCGACCAGCCCCGCCCGCTCAATGTCGTCGGGATTGATCAGCAGTACATCCCGCTTGCCTTCGATACCGCGCAGACGATCGCTATAGCCATAAATCGTCGTGTTGAACTGATCGTTCGACCGGACCGTCACGAGGCGAAACAGACCGTCGGCGTCCGCAACATCGGTCGCCGCCAGCATGGTGGGCGCGGTGAATTGCGCTTTGCCGGTCTCCGTCTCCCACTGCCGCTCACGCGCCGGATTGCCACGGTAGAAGCCTCCGGGCGTGAATATCCGCGCATTCATGTCATGAAATTGATCGGGGTAGGTCTGCGCGATAAGATCACGCACGCGGGAATAATCCTCTGTCCATTCATCCCACAGCACCTTGGGATTGGCCGGAAGCGTCGCTTTGGCGATGCCCGCGACGATGGCGAGCTCCGATTTCAGATGCTCGCTTGCAGGCGCGCGATGGCCAAGGGATGCGTGGATATGGCTGAAGCTGTCTTCCACGGTCACGGTCTGATTGCCGCCAACCTGCTTATCCTCCTCGCTGCGGCCAAGGCAGGGCAGCAGATAGGCGAGGCGACCATTGAACAGATGGGAGCGATTGAGCTTGGTGGCGATCTGCACCGTGAGATCGAGTTGCTCCCATGCCGGCTCGATCCGGTTTTGATCTGGCACGGCGCGCAGGAAATTGCCGCCAAGGCCAATGAAGGCCCGCACGGAGCCATCCAGCACGCCTTCGCACACTTTCACGGTCGTGCGCCCCTCATCGCGCGGCGGATCGAAGTCGAACATCTCGGCAAGCTTGTCCAGCGGCACCAGCTCCGGCTTTTCCGAGATACCAACGGTGCGCTGGCCCTGCACATTGGAGTGCCCGCGCACGGGACAAATGCCGGCGCCTCTGCGGCCGATATGCCCGCGCATCAGCAGCAGGTTCACCAGCATCGCGATATTCTCGAACCCGTGGACATGCTGCGTCAGCCCCATGCCATATACGCCGATCACGCGCTCGGACGAGACATAGACTTCCCCCGCAGCTTCGATGTCGGCGCGGCCCAGCCCTGATTCCTGCTCGATCCGCTCCCAGGAGGTCGCCTGTGCTAGCGCACGAAACGCATCGAAACCTTCGCAATGTTCTGCAATGAAGGCCTTATCCAGCAGAGCGCCACCGCGCCGCTCATCTTCGGCGAGCACATATTTGCATAGGCCCATGATCGCGGCGATGTCGCCACCTGCGCGCACCTGGTGATATTGGCAACTGATCTGCGTTTCATTGCCCGTCAGCATCTGGCTGGGCCGCTGGGGATTGATGAACTCGGTGAGGCCCTTCTCGCGAATGGGGTTGAAGGTCACGATCTTGCAGCCGCGCTCGACGGCCTTTTGGAGCGGGTGCAGAAAGCGCGGGCTGTTCGTGCCGGTATTCTGACCGAAGAAGAAGATCGCGTCGCAATCTTCGAAATCTTCCAGCACGCAGGTGCCGACGGGCGATCCGATCAGCTGCTTGAGCGCCACGGATGTCGTCTCGTGGCACATGTTCGAGCTGTCGGGCAGATTATTATGGCCATAAAGCCTGGCAAACAGCGCGTAGAGATAGGAGGTCTCAAGGCTTGCCCGGCCCGATGCGTAGAAGATCGCAGATTTGGGATCGATGGTTTGGAGGGATTGCCCGATCCCTTGAAACGCTTCCTCCCAGCTGCACGGCACATAATGGTCGGTCGCTTCATCATAGCGCAACGGGTGCGTGAGCCGCCCTTCATGCTCAAGATCATGGTCGCTCCAGCCGCGCAGCTGCGTGACGCTATGCTTGGCGAAGAACGTACGCGTGCAGCGGTGCGAGGTTAGCTCCCACAGAGTTGCCTTCGCGCCATTCTCGCAAAATTCAAAGGCGTGCGGATGTTTGGGCTTCCCCCATGCGCAGCTGGTGCACATAAAACCGCCGGGCTTGTTCTGGCGTGCAAGCGTCTCAAGCGCTGCGGGTGAGGATATTTCCTGAGCGAAGGTAGCGCCTATTCCGCGCAGCGAGCCCCAGCCTCCTGCTGCACCCTCATAGTCGATCGTTTCTGCCTCACGCGCCATCATGTCCTCCGATGCGACCCTATTTAACTAAGTTTTTGAGGGCGATTGGGTTCCGAACGACGTGAAATTGAAGCAACTTCTGGGGTTTAACTGACTATTTTCCCCAGCCTTTTGCCCCTTGCCGCGCATTTTTTTGCTCTTCCCGCTTGCGCAAATTGATCTGGCATGAAAGCGGAGCAGCCAAAGTTCGCTTTCTAACGAAGGGTTTGCCAGAAGATGCCGTTGGCTACCGCGCGCGCTGTGACGAGCCGCCCCTCCCGAACTGGTCTGCGCACCATGCTCGGCGTGGCGGCGGCAACTTTGTTCTTTCTGGCAAGCGGCATGCTCGCCTATCTCAACATTCAGGCGCTGCGTGCCGATACCGACAAAGTGGTGCATACCCATGAGGTGATCACCCAGTTGAGCAACCTGCTCTCCGCCCTGCAGGATGCGGAGACCGGGCAACGCGGCTACCTGATCACGGGCAATGATCGCTATCTCGACCCTTATGAAGAAGCGCTGACCCGCAGTGGCGCGAGCCTTGCCAGGGTCGAGACGCTGATTGCGGACAATCCCGCGCAGCAAGCCAATCTGCAACGCCTGAAGCCCCATGTCGCCGCCAAGCTGACCGAGCTCAAAGAGACCATCGACGCGCGCCGCAGTCAGGGGCCGAGCGCGGCCATTGCGCTGGTCGGCACCGACCGCGGCAAGCTGGAGATGGACCTGATCCGCACGCAGCTGGATGCGATGCGGGCCGAGGAACGGCGCCTGCGTGAAATGCGGCTCGAGCAAATGCAGTCTGCTTTCCGCACGGCGACGGCAAGCGGCGTCATCGCCGCAGTGCTGGGCATTGGACTGACGCTCGCCGTCGGCCTGCTGGTCAACCGCAGCATGGCGGCACGCCAGCGCCTCGCATGGCTGCAAGCGGGCGAAGTCGGCCTCGCGCAGGCAACGCTTGGCGACAAGACGGTGCCGGAGTTGAGCGAAAGCATCCTCGATTATCTCACGCCCTATCTGGGCGCGCAGGCGAGCGCGCTGTTCAAGGGTGAGAATGGCGTGTTCGTCCGGGTGGCGGCGCTTGGCGTGCCTGCCAACGCCAAGGTGCCCGAGCGCTTCACCCTGCGCGAGGGGCTGCTGGGCCGCGTCGCTGCAGAAGGTAAGCCGATTGCCATCGCGGATGTGCCGGAGGATTATTTCACGATCGGCTCGGGCCTTGGCAGTGACACGCCACGCCACCTCGTCATCGCACCGTTCAACGCGGATGGGCTGGTGAATGCCGTCGTCGAATTTGCCTTTCTACACGCACCGGACGAGCGGACGCTAGCCTTCCTCGCGGAGGCCGCGCAGCCCGCAGGCGTTGCGCTGCGCTCAGCCCGCTACCGCACCGAGCTGCAGAACCTGCTGGAGGCGACCCAGCGCCAGTCCGAAGAGCTGCAGGTGCAAAGCGAGGAATTGCGCGTCTCGAACGAGGAACTGGAAGAGCAAGGCCGCGCGCTCAAGGAATCCGCGGTGCGGCTTGAACAGCAACAGGTCGAGCTGGAGCAGACCAATTCCCAGCTTGAGGAACAGGCGCAACTGCTCGAAACGCAGCGCGACGATCTTGCCCGCACCACGTCAGCCGTTGAGCTCAAGGCACGCGAGCTTGAGCAGGCCAGCCAGTATAAGTCCGACTTCCTCGCCAATATGAGTCATGAGCTGCGCACGCCGCTCAACTCATTGCTGATCCTCTCCAAATTGCTGGGCGATAATCCGCATGGCAATCTGACGGACGAGCAAGCCAAATATGCCCGCACGATCGAGTCATCGGGCAATGACCTGCTCAACCTGATCAACGATATTCTCGACCTCTCGAAGATCGAGGCTGGCCATGTCGATATCCGCCCGGAAGCTGTGGTGCTTACGCGCCTTGCCGCCAACCTGCGCCAGACCTTCGATCCGGTTGCGCAGGCGCGCGGGCTTGAATTTGCCATCGACATTGCCGAGGGCGTGCCCGGCTCCATCGTCAGTGACCGGCAACGGCTGGAGCAGATCCTGAAGAACCTGCTCGCCAACGCCTTCAAATTCACGGGCGAGGGCAAGGTGTCGCTCCGCATCGAGCCAGTGGATGAGGCGCGCATCGCGCTCACCGTGAGCGACACCGGCATCGGCATTTCGCCCGACCAGCAGCAAGCGATCTTCGATGCCTTCCGTCAGGCCGATGGCGCGATCAATCGCAAATATGGCGGCACCGGGCTTGGCCTTTCGATCTCGCGCGAACTCGCCCGCCTGCTCGGCGGCTCGATCGCGCTGACCAGCGAGCTGGGCACAGGCAGCAGCTTCACGCTGACCATCCCGCTCGATTATGATCCGGCCCAGGTGGAAGCGCGCCCTGAGCCTGCTACACCGCCGTCCGCTGCGCCTGCAAATGCCAGCGCCAAACCGATGAGCAAGCGCGTCAGCCATCTTCCAGCGCTTGAGGACGATCGCGAGCGACTGGAGGGCACGCGACGCCTCCTGCTCGTCGTGGAGGATGATCAGACCTTCGCAGGCATCGTGCGCGATCTCTCACGCGAGGCTGGCTTCCAGTGCCTCGTGGCGGGAACGGCGGAGGAAGCGCTTGAGCTTGCCCGGCGGTTCAGCCCAAGCGCCATCGTGCTGGACCTTGGCCTCCCCGATCAATCCGGCCTCTCCGTGCTGGACAGGCTCAAGCGCGAGGATGCCACGCGCCACATCCCGATCCATGTCGTGTCCGCAAGCGACCACCAGCAAACCGCGCTGTCACTCGGTGCGATGGGCTATCTGGTCAAACCCGTGAAGCGTGAGGATCTGTCGCATGCGCTCGAAGCGCTGGAGGCCCAGCTCACCCGTACGATGCGCCGCGTGCTGATCGTCGAGGATGATCCGGTGCAGCGCGACGCCGTGGGCAAGCTGCTCGCCGGGCCGGAAGTCGAGACGGTTGGTGCAGGCACCGCCGCCGAATGTCTCAAACTGCTCAAGGAGCAGACCTTCGATTGCATGGTTCTCGATCTGTCATTGCCCGATGCCTCCGGCTTCTCCCTGCTGGAAACGCTCAGTGCGGGCGAGCACAGCTTCCCACCGGTGATCGTCTATACCGGCCATGATCTCTCCGCCGAGGATGAGCAGCTGCTACGCCGCTATTCCAGCTCGATCATCATCAAGGGTGCCAAATCGCCCGAGCGGCTGCTCGATGAAGTGACTTTGTTCCTGCATCAGGTCGTCTCGCAATTGCCGCCCGAGCAGCAGAAGATGATCCAGCAGGCGCGCAATCGGGATGCGGTGCTGGAAGGGCGACGGATCCTGATTGTCGAGGATGATGTGCGGAACGTCTATTCGCTCACCAACATCCTGGAACCACGCGGCGCCAAAGTTGCCATCGCCCGCAATGGGCAGGAAGCGCTGAATGCACTCGCAGGGTCGGCGGGCACTGGGGATGAGATTGATCTGGTGCTCATGGATGTGATGATGCCGGTGATGGATGGGCTGGATGCCACCCGCCACATCCGGCTCGATCCGCGCTGGACCAAGCTGCCGGTGATCATGCTGACGGCCAAGGCAATGCCGGACGATCAGGAACGATGTCTCGCGGCAGGCGCTAATGATTATATGGCCAAGCCTCTCGACGTCGACAAATTGCTCTCGCTGGTGCGCGTATGGATGCCGCGCTGAATTCGCCGGTCAGCGAGCCGGTCGAAGATATCGAAATCCATCTGCTGCTGGAGGCGCTGTTCCGGCGCTATCATTATGACTTCCGCCATTATGCGCGAGCATCGATCAAGCGCAGGCTGCGGCAGGCTTGCGTGCAGCTTGGCTATCCCAGCCTCTCCGCCTTGCAGGATGCCTTGCTGCATGATGAGGCCATCGTCTCGCGCCTGCTCGATTACCTCACCGTGCAGGTCAGCGCGATGTTCCGCGACCCGAGCTATTTCCGCGCGATCCGCGAGCAAGTGGTGCCGCATCTGCGCACCTACCCGTCGCTCAAATTCTGGATTGCCGGGTGCAGTGGCGGTGAGGAGCTTTATTCCTTCGCCATCCTGCTGCACGAAGAGGGCCTGCTGGATCGCACGATGCTCTACGCGACGGACATCAATCCAGCCGCGCTGGAGACCGCGAAGAAGGGCATTTATGCGCTCGATCGCATTGCCGATTTCACCCGCAATCATCAGCGCTCTGGCGGCAAATCCTCGCTCTCGGACTATTATGTCAGCGCCTATGGCAATGCCGTTTTCGACAAGCGCCTGCGCGCGCAAGTCGTCTTTTCCGATCACAGCCTCGTCACGGACGCGGTGTTTGCCGAGTGCCAATTCGTCTCTTGCCGCAATGTGATGATCTATTTCGATCGCCCGCTACAGGATCGCGCGATTGGCTTGTTCAAGGATTCATTGAGCCGCCGCGGGTTCCTCGGCCTCGGCTCCAAGGAGACGCTGCGCTTCTCCAAACATGCCAACGCATTCACCGAATTTGTGCGCGAAGAAAAAATCTATCAGCGGCGCGAACCATGACGGGCGAGCGATCAAAGGCAATCGTGATCGGCGCATCGGCGGGCGCCGTGCAGGCGCTCTCGCAGATCTTGCCGCGTCTGCCGGTCAGCTATCCCCTGCCTATCATCATCGTGGTGCATGTCCCCGCCTCCCCGTCCGGGCTGGTGGCGCTGTTCCGCAGCAAATGCGAGATCGCCGTGCGCGAGCCGGAGGATAAGGAGCCCATCCTTCCCAGCACGGTCTATTTTGCGCCACCCGGCTATCATCTGCTGATCGAGGACGACAATAGCTTTGCCCTTTCCATGGATGAGCCAGTGCTGTTCTCCCGCCCCTCGATCGACATCTTGTTCGAGAGCGCGGCGGACAGTTACGCAAGTGCGCTGGTCGGCGTCATATTGACCGGCGCGAACGAAGATGGCGCGGCAGGCGCTGCCGCCATCGGCGCGGTGGGCGGCACTATCATCGTGCAGGAGCCGGAGGGAGCCTTTGCGCGCGCCATGCCGAGCGCGGCGCTTGCGCGCTGCCCTGCTGCGCAAGCATTGCCTCTTGAGAAGATTGCGGACTATCTGGTGCGCCTGGGGACATGATGACCATCTCGACCGACACGACCCATTTTCTGATCGTCGACGACCTCGAGGAAAATCTCGTGGCGCTTGAGGCCTTGCTCGCGCGCGATGGGCTCACATTTCTGCGCGCACGCTCGGGTGAAGAAGCGCTGGAACTGTTGCTCACCCATGAGATCGCGCTGGCGATGCTGGACGTGCAGATGCCGGGCATGGATGGCTTCGAGCTTGCCGAATATATGCGCGGCAATGAGCGGACGCGCCATGTACCGATCATCTTCCTCACCGCCGGGTCTGCCGATACCCAGCGGCGCTTCCGTGGTTATGAAGCGGGCGCCGTCGACTTCATCCAGAAGCCGATCGAAGCGGATATTTTGCGCAGCAAGGCCAATATCTTCTTCGACCTGCATCAACAGCGTCGCGAAATATTGAAGCAGCGGGATGCGCTCGCCGTTGGCAGCAAGGCACTCGCCGATGCGGCAGGTCAGCTTGAAGTGCAGGTGCGCGAGCGCACTGCCGAGCTGGAAGATGCCCTCGCCCGCCTGCGCGCCGAAACGGCGGAGCGAGAACGCGCCGAAGCATCGCTGCGCCAAAGCCAGAAGATGGAAGCTGTCGGGCAGCTGACGGGCGGCATCGCGCATGATTTCAACAATATGCTCACCGGCGTCATGGGTTCGCTCGATCTGATGCGACGTCGCATCGCCATGCAGCGCTATGACGAGCTTGATCGCTTCATGGATGCGGCGACCACATCGGCGGAGCGCGCAGCCTCGCTCACCCATCGCCTCCTTGCTTTCTCCCGCCGCCAATCGCTCGACCTCCAACCGCTGGAGATCAACGCGCTGGTCCAATCCATGTCGGAACTTGTGGAACGCGCGCTGCCAGAGCAGGTGACGCTGGAGCTCGCGCTGGCCCCGAACCTCCCCACTGCGCTTGCCGACGCCAATCAGCTCGAGAACGCCATTCTCAATCTCGCGCTGAATGCGCGCGACGCTATGCGCGAAGGCGGCAAACTCACGATTGCAACGCAGCGGACTGACGTGCGGGCGCATGAGATCGACACCGCACCCGATCTGCCAGCTGGTGAATTCCTCATCGTGTCCGTGGCGGATACAGGCACCGGCATACCGCCAGACGTGCTCGAAAAAGTGTTCGATCCCTTCTTCACCACCAAGCCGGTGGGCGAGGGAACGGGCCTTGGCCTGTCGATGGTCTATGGCTTCGCTCAGCAGAGCGGCGGCGCGGTGACGATCGAAAGCGAGCAAGGGCGCGGCACCTGCGTCAAACTCTACTTGCCGATCACCAGTGCCATAGCGGCACAAGCCCCCGCTCAAACTGCCGCTGCGCCTCGCGGCGCTGGCGAACGCGTGCTCGTCGTTGAAGACGATCCTGCCGTTCGCATGCTCGTGCGCGAGGTTCTCGAAGAACTGCATTATGAAGCGATCGAGTTCGCCGATCCGGTTGCTGCGGTGCCGCTGCTCGCCTCCAACATGCGGCTCGACCTGATGATATCGGACGTCGGCATGCCCGGCATGAACGGACGCGATCTGGCCGATGTTGCCCGCACCCACCGGCCTGACCTGCCGATCCTGTTCATCACCGGCTATGCCGAACATGCGAAGCTGCGCGCAGGCTTTCTCGGGGAGAATATGACGATGATCACCAAGCCCTTCTCGCTGGAAGCGCTGGCGGTGAAAATCAGTGAGGTGATTTAGGCCTGAACGGGTTGGGGAATGCTGGGATTGCACGACTTCGTCCCACGATGAGCAACTTCGCAACGTCAAAAATGGGCAAGGCCAGCTGCCCGCTACCAATCGTCCGGTTTTCGACGCGTCACGCATGCAAAGCCATCGCAAAATACGCTATTGATAGTCAGTCGCACAATCAGTAGGGGCTGCCGCACAATATGCTGCAATGCGAAGGGGTGAATGATGACGAAGATGATCATGATGGCGGGACTGGTCGGTCTGTGTGCGAGCCAATCAGCTTGGGCTGAACAAGGCGCGCCCTCCGGCGAAGATAGTGATGTCATCATCGTCACCGCTGCCAGCACAGGCACCAAGACTGACACGGCGCTCGTCGAACTGCCCCAGCCGATCAAGGTCATCACGTCCGAGCAATATCTGTCGCAGGGCGCGATCAACATCTCTGACACCGTCAAATATGCCGCCGGCGTTCTGGCCAATCCCTATGGCCGTGATACGCGCGTTGACGGCTTCAACGTGCGCGGGCTGGATGCGCTGCAATTCCGTGACGGCATGCGGGACATCTTCTCCTATTATGCCAGCGTTACATCCGACCCTTACAACTTCTCCCGTGTGGAGATCGTGCGCGGACCGGCGTCGGTGCTCTTTGGTCAGGGGTCGATCGGTGGCATCGTCAACCTCGTCTCCAAGACGCCTGAGTTTCGGACAGGTGGGGAACTCAGCCTCGTTTATGGCAGCTATGACCGCAAGGAAGCGCTGGGAGACGTCAACATCGCGCTGGCTGACAATCTGGCGATCCGCGCCGTGGGCCGCGTCCGCGAAGCCGACACCTATATCGATCATGTTCCAGACGACCGCGTGATGTTCGCACCTTCGGTTCGCTGGCAGCCTACGCCCGACACGGACATCGTGCTGACCGGCCTGTACCAGGAGGACGATACCGGATCGACCTCGCAGTTCCTGCCGATCGTCGGCACTTTCCTGCCCAACGCTGCCAATCCTACCGGCAAGCTGGATCGATACACGTTCGTCGGCAAGGCTGGCTGGGATCGTTATGCCGGGCGCTCGCTGCAGGGCGGCGGCTCCATCACCCACAGCTTCTCCGACAACATCAAGCTCAGCCTGAAGGCCCGCTATATCGATAGCGATCTCGAATATAACACCCACTATGCGGACAGCTATAGCAATCCGACCGATCCCTTCTCGGTTTACGGGACCGATGGGCGTACAATCGGCCTCTATGCCGAGGCGAGCGACGCGCGGATGAATGTCTTCACGACTGACAACAATCTGCAATTCAACTTCAATACCGGCGGCAATATCGAGCATAAGCTGTTGGTCGGCATCGACTATAGCTGGAACAAGGTATCCAAGCGTTATGCTGCTACCACCACCGAGATCATCGATCTCTATGACATCGACTATGACGCGCTCCAGACGTACGAGCCCTCAGGCCCTTTCACCACGCAATCGCAGAAGCAGCTGGGCCTCTATGTCCAGGATCAGATCCGCTTCTATGATCGCGTCTCGATGGTCCTCGGCGCACGCCGCGACCGCGTGACAGGCTCAACGGGTCAGGAAGACACGGCCACCACGTTCCGCGCCGGTATCATCGGCGAAATCGGTGCCGGCATCTCGCCATTCTTCAGCTATACCGAGAGCTTCCTTCCGGTCGCCGGCAACCTCCAGCTGCCGGGCGGCATTCCCGCCGGTCCCTACCGTCCCCAGACCGGCACCCAATATGAAGCGGGCGTCAAGTGGCAGCCCGATGTCAACACGCTGGTCACGGTCACGGTCTTCAAGATCAAGGAACGCAACCGGGTTCTTTACGGCGCTAATAATTCCACCACGCAGTCGGGTGAACTCAACACGGAAGGTTTCGAGTTCGAGGCCAGCCACACCCTGCCCGGCAATTTCGAGCTGCTGGCCAATTATGGCTATTCCAAGCTCGAATCCGAAGTCAACACCAGCCTCGACTATATGCCGCGCCACACTGCGTCACTCTGGTCCAGCAAGACCTTCGGCATGCCCGGAGCGGCGCAACTGCGCCTCGGCGGCGGCGTCGTCTATAATGGCAAGAGTGTCTCAACCAGCACGATCTGGTCGATCGTGACGCCTGCGCGCACCACTGTCGATGCACTGGCGGAGATCAGCTGGAACAACTGGCGCGTCGCTGTGAATGCAACCAACCTGCTTGATAACAAATATTTCGCCTCCTGCCTGGCGCGCGGCGATTGCTTCATCGGCGCACCACGCAATGTCATGGCGACCGTGGGCGTGCGTTTCTGATCTGAGCGAGCGACGACGGAGAGCGTCGCTCGTTGGCAATTTGGGAAGGTTATGAACCGTGCTTCTACTTCATGTCGCTACGGTTCTAACCTTCCTCGCCATCGCACCATCTGCGTTTGCACAGGTGCCACCGCCCCCGATGCAACCCGCTCAGCAAGATGTCGCTGAAAAGCTCGTGCGGGCGTTCGCTGCGAAAGACCTGGCGGCCTACAGCTCTTTGCTCGCGAGCGAAGTCCAGGTTTTCGAAGACGGGAAAAATGTCGCCCAGAACAAGGAGGCGTGGCTTCGCGGCTTTGGCCCCAAGCTTGCGGCAGAGGGCGTGACATTTAGTCTGGCACCGGGGTTCGGGTCGACTGGCCGCCTGCTTTTCATTGAGTATTTTAATTCCCTGGCGAGTTGGGGACGAGACGTGCCGCCTGCATGCTGCTGGGGATATGACGCAGTCGCTTACGACATCGTGGATGGTAAGATTCAACCATTCAACGTCTGAGAGGTGGAGAGTTTCGACTTCGTGCAGACGGCAGGTATGAGCGCTGAGAAAAGGTAGCAGGCCAATGTCGGGCTATCCCAACATGTTGCCGGGAACTCATGCACGCCATCCGTGAGTATACGGGATGTTCCGGTGGGTTTTACTATTACCGCATTGCAAGCCCAGTCACTTAGCAGGGCCAGGTCAGAGCCTGACACGCAGCGCGGCGTATCTTCTGCGTCTGATGGGCCTGACGACCGACTTGAGCGGGGTTTGGTCCCCGAGCTTATTGCAGCGCTTTCACCGAGGTGGCGAGTGTCAGGCGCCACCACAGTCCTCATCCGCGCTTAGCCCGCTCTTTTGCCGTGAGGCACGCAGCCACAATCGCAGCAGCAACACCGAGCAGCATCGGCCATACCAGAAACGCCATTGAGACCGGGTCAGCCAGTGCACAAAGGGCGAAGGAGATACCGAGCAGCGCCGTGCCAAAAGTCTGGCATGCAGCGCGTACGGTCGGTGATTGCGGTCGTTCGCGGAACAACTGACGCCAGTGCATATCGTTCGCGGCTGCGAAACCTGCCATGCCGATGACGGCGGCAAGCAGCGCCAGACTGAGCAGGACAGCGTCAGACATGAGCGGGCTCCCGGATTGCTGCTTCCGTGCGCCCGCGCGCTGGCGAGCGGGCGCTCAACCGCGCGGCGGTGTACGCAGCCACGCCTGCCGTCAGGAGAAGCACGGCATCAACGCCTGCCACCGGCCAATATCCATCCGCGATCGTGCGGGCGAGATGATCGCCGGTCGTCGCCCAGTTGGCGATGACTGCGGCCAGCGCCAGCCCCGCAATAAGCCAGCTCTGCTCGGCCCATGCTGGCGAGAAGCCTGTGTTGGCCGATGAGCGCGACCGCACAGATGCGTGGCCAAGCGTGGTGAGCCAGGTCAGCCAGAATATCGCTTCCTGCCAGCTATCATAACCCGGCAGGCTTGTCGGCAATAGTCGGTTGGCCAGCATCATCGCGCCGGTTGCCACCACCATGCCGGTGACGCTGGCGATCGCGAGCGCTTCTGCGATCCGCGCGCCGGGAACCCCGGTGGCGGCATGCTTTTTCTTGCGCTTCTCGACGAAGAACAGAAAGCCGGTCGCGATGCAGGCACAGCCTGCCAAGCCGCCTGCGAACAACAGCCAGCGCAATGTCCAGTGACGGAATTGCTGGAAGTGGAGCCCGTAGAGAAAGCCTTCGGTTGTGCGGATGCCGCTCGCTGGCGGGTCTTCGTATAGGAGCGCGCCCGTGGTCCCCTTGAAGTGCAGCGTTTCGCTGGTCGCAACCCTATCCACATTGTCACGGGCGATCGAGACATAAGCATCGGCATCGCCATAATGGACGACCAACACCGATCCCACCTCGCCGGGGGCGCCCTTTGCCGCCCAGCGCGCCTTGGCAGCGGCCATCATTGCATCGACGGAGGCGAGTTCGCCCGGCCGACCAGATGGATCGACGGGCAGGCCCGTTCCGGACGCTTCCACCAGCTCCTGCGTTTTCGCCAGTGGGCGCATCAGCGTCGTTGGCGAGGGCAGATACATATAGGCGAAAATCAGCAGCCCCGAGAGCGTGATCACGAACAGAAATGGCAAGGCCAGAACGCCGGTCATGTTGTGAAGGTCGAGCATCGATCGCAACCGCGCCTTTTCCGGGCGGAAGGTGAAGAGCTCGCGGAAGATCTTGCGGTGCATCACCACGCCGGACACCAGCAGCGCCATCATGACCATGCCGGCCAGACCGACGATCCAATAACCAATCTCCATCCACTCAAGATGGAGCATATAATGCATAGGGAAGAAGAAGCCCGTGCCCAGGTTGAGCCGATCCTGAATATCGGCCGGCAAGCGCGCGCCCGTCTGCGGATCGATAGCTGCATAGCCATAGACATGGACATGATCGAGGTTCGCATCGCGCGGCTTGTTGGGCACGTCGAATGCCACATAGGTACGCAAGATAGGATCGCGGTGATTGGTGTAGGCCCCCACATCGCCGACCTTCATCGCGTCCGCTGGCGGCAAGTCGCCGATCACCTCTGCGGCCGTATGCTCGATGCTTTCGGGATCGGGCTTTACCGATGCGATGATCGGCTTCACGGACCGGTCAAACGACGGGAAAGGCGCTGCCTGCGCGCGCGTCTCCGGCACGCTCCATCGATCGATCTCACGATCGAATACTGAGAGAGAGCCGAAAAAGAAGATAGCCATCAGCACGAAGCCGATGATGAGGCCAAGCCAGGTGTGCAGATAGGCCATCGATAGCCGGAATGTCTCGCGCATCGCTTAGTCCCTCTCGCTCAGGCCGCCAGGCGCGAGAGCGCCCAGGCTGCCGCCCCCATTACCGCGCCACCGCCTGCGAGCACAGCCCAGGCCAACGCCGCAGTGCGTGGCACGAAGCCCCACAACATCGCACCCAGATAAACCAAAGCTCCAAGCATCCATGCAAGCACTTGTGCCTCGGAATATGGAAGACCGAGGCCAAAGCCCATCAGCGTCGCCAGCGCCGTGAAGCCATAGGCGAAAAGATAGCCCCCGATGATCGCCGCAGCGAAACGATTGGCTGCCGCCAGCGGCTGCACAACGTTCAGCTGAGGCTTTGCGGCCCTGTTTCTCATCATCAGCATGCTGACACTCTACTATCTGGGAGCCCTGCCGTCCTGGACGGCACAACTCGAATTTCACGCCCCGCTCAAGTGGGCGGGGCAAACCATGAAAGACCTATAAAGAAATGCTAATGAGTTGCAATAGGGTAGAAATTTAGGCGACGTTGCCTCAGATCACCGCAGAGATTCAGCAGAAGGGGCGCTTAGTACGATGGTTGATCCTGCTGGAGGGCATCAATGATATCAATGTCGCGGCCATCCCCGGCATCCCGGCGAGCGAGGCCGTAACGAGCGATCAGCTCATTGCCGCCTACACCCAATTTATCGAGCGCGCGCATCTGCACGGCATCAAGTTGATGGGCGCGACGATGACGCCAACCGAAGGCTTATGGCTGCATACCCCGCAAACCGAAGCGATCCGGCAAGCGCTCAACGACTGGATCCGGACCAGCGGACGGTTCGACGCTGTCGTCGATTTCGATGCCGCGCTGCGCGATTCTGCCTGCCCCCCGCGCTTGCTGCCACGCTTCAACCCCGGCGATGATATTCACCCAAATGATGCGGGCAATGCCGCAATGACAGCAGCCGTTGATATCGCGACCTTCTCCCAGCCTTAGGCCGCCCTGCAATTGCAGCCACGCAGTTGCAAGCCGGTTGCAGCAGAGTTACGGCTCGACTGGGTGACGGGAGAATGGGTTTGGCGGGTAAGATACGCACAATATATGATCTGGCGGCGCTCGCGGGCGTGTCAGCGGCCACCGTATCACGTGCTTTGGCCGGCAAGAAGATGGTCAATGCCGAAACATCCGAGCGGATCCGTAAGCTTGCGGAAGAGCATGATTTTCGCCCAAGCGCCCTCGCGCGCAACCTGCGCACCAAACAGCGCGGCGCGATTGGCGTTGTGGTGCCGCTTGGTCATGATCGCGGCCAGCATCTTTCCGATCCCTTCTTCATGACGCTCATCGGCTATTTGGCCGATGAACTCACCGAGCGCGGGTTTGAACTGATGCTCTCGCGCGTCATTCCCAACCGCGACAATTGGCTCTCCAAGCTCATCGATGCGGATCGGGTCGATGGGTTCATCGTGATTGGCCAGTCCGACCAGTCCGACGTGCTGGACCGGATCGCTGCGGATTATCTGCCGCTGGTGGCATGGGGCGGCTTCATGCAGGGGCAGATCCATTGCTCGGTAGGCACAGATAATTTCCTGGGCGGCAAACTCGCGACACAGCATCTGATTGATCGTGGCTGCCGCAAGATCGCTTTCCTTGGCACCCCGCTGGCGATTGAGCCGTCCCTGCGGCTTGAGGGCGCCAAGGCTGCCATCCGGGCGCGTGACGACATCATGCTGGTGGATGCGCCGACCCATTTCGATTCGGAAGTCAGCGGGTCAGACATTGACGCATTTCTGGCCGCATCCGACACGCCGCCCGATGGCATTTTTGCAGCGTCCGATCTGATTGCGCTGACAGCAATCCAGGTTCTCGCGACGCGCGGCCTCTCCGTACCCGGCGACGTCAAGGTGGTGGGCTATGATGATCTATATCTGGCACGCACCAGCGCGCCGCCGCTAACGACCGTGCGGCAGAATATCGCTGCAGGCGCATCGCATCTCGTCAGCAACCTGATGAAGCGCATTGCGGGCGAAGCAACCGGATCGGTCATCCTTAACCCGGAACTCATTGTGCGCGGAACGACCTGACCCAAGCTTTTGGAGCTTGCTTGGCGATTGACTTGCAATCGATTGCTAATAGGATAGTCGCAGCGATCCGACGGCTGCTTACACGCCGCGAATCAGGGAGAGAGATATGAAAGTGCGCGAGAGCATTCTTGCAACAACGATGGGTGGTGCGGCCCTGCTTGTGCTGATCGGCGCGCCGGTAGCGGCCCAGACTCAGGCGCAGAAGCCGCCTCCACCCCCTCGCCTTTCGCTCGCCACCCCTGCTCCACTGACGGCGGCGGACGAAGCGAAGCTGCTGCCCGTCGCCCCGGAGCTTCGTGCATCTGCTCGCATGGCCATAGGCTTTTCAAAGATGATGGGCACCATTGACGAAGCGATGGTACTGAAATCGCGCAAGGGTGGCGGCGGCGGCCCGCCTACTCCTGAACGGATGGCGGATGTTCCGGTGCAGGAACAGATGATTCCCGGTCCAGCGGGCGCACCACAGGTCAAACTATTCATCATCAATGCCAAGGCCGGGACCAGCCGGCCCGGCATTCTACACACCCACGGCGGTGGCTATATTCTTGGCACGGCAGCGACCGATGTGCGCCGCCTCCAGGAACTGGCACGCGAGCTGGATGCCGTGATCGTCAGCGTTGAGTATCGTCTGGCGCCAGAGACGAGCTATGAGGGGTCGATCGAGGACAATTACACTGGCCTGCGCTGGATGTACGATCACGCCACACAGCTCGGGCTGGACCGCAGCCGCATCGCCCTGACCGGGGAGAGCGCAGGCGGTGGTCATGCGGCGCTGCTTGCCATCACCGCGCGCGATCGTGGCAAAATTCCGATTATATTTCAGGCGCTGGTCTATCCCATGCTGGATGATCGCACGGGCGGCGCTGTTCAGGTTCCGGGGCATATCGCTACTCTGGGCTGGCGTGCGCCGGAAAATCAATATGGCTGGCGCGCCTTCCTTGGGCAGGCGCCCGGCACCGCCACCGTGCCTGCGCGGGCCGTGCCCGCTCGCACGCCCAAACTCGCTGGCCTGCCACCTGCCTTCATTCAGGTGGGCGGCGTGGATTTGTTCGTGAGCGAGGATATTGATTATGCGCGCCGCCTGAACGAAGCGGGCGTGCCGACAGAGCTTCAAGTCATTCCGGGCGCTTATCATGGCTTTGACCAATTGGCGCCGGATAGCCCGCAGGCCAAGCAGTTCAGGCAGGCCAAGGTCGAGGCCCTGCGCCGCGCCTTCGCACGCCCGGCCAACTAGACCATAACAAACGGAGTGGCGGCCAAGCTGAAAAGAGCAGGTCGCGCTCTCAAACAAAATTTATGCAATCGATTGTTGATTGAAGGGGAGAGTTAATGGAACGCTTTAAAAATGCAGCCGCGACATTCGCCATAGCGAGCGCTTTGATGTCCCATGCAGCGGGCGCGCAGACGACGTCCAGCACGGCGCAGACTGAGAGGGACGCGGACTCGCAGGAAATTATCGTCACGGCGCAAAAAGGTGGGGCGCAAGTGCTCCAGTCGGTGCCGCTCGCAATTCAGGCCTTCGATGGCGAGGCGCTGAAGGAGCGCAATATCACCTCCATTGGCGATCTGAATTCAAGTGTTCCGGGCGCGTTCGAGGGTTTTCGCCAGTCAAATGGCTCGCGATTCTACAATCTGCGCGGCAGCGTCACGCAGAATGGCGACTCCCCGATCGGCTATTATCTTGATGACGCACCGTTCATCGTCACCAATTTCGGCATCGCGCCGCCGGTGCGTTTCCTCGACATCGATCGTGTGGAAGTTCTGCGTGGTCCGCAGGGCACATTATATGGCCAGGGCTCCTCAGGCGGCGTGTTCATTTTCCACACCAAAGATCCTAAACTTGACGGGATCGACTATGCTTTCGAGGCAGAGGCATCTCAAACGCGCGGGGCCGAAGGTCTGAACTATGGCACGGCGGGTGCCTTCTCCATCCCGATCATCAAGGACATTCTAGCCGTTCGAGTGAGCGGCGGTTTCTCGCGCGATGCTGGCTGGGCCGATGCTTATTTCGGCGCATTTGATGGCACGCCAGACCAGGAGGGCGTCAACGCAGCCAGAAATGACGACATCCGTGTCGTCGCGCTGTTCAAGCCTGCCGATAACGTCAACATTCGCGCGCAATATTGGAACTTCCGCCCGGAGCAGGATTTCACCGGCTTTACCGCTTCGGTTGCCCCGCCCTATTTCGAGAACACCGCCGGACAGCAGGGATTTTCCAACGGCAATTTCAAGCTCTACAGCCTCACCGCGACGGTGGACTTCGATGCCCTGACTGTCACCAGCGCGACGAGCAAGCTGGAGGGCGTGTTCGGGATCAACATTCCGCTCTCACCAGCAGGCTCCTTTTCCAGCCAGTTCCTGCCGAAAATGTTTGCGCAAGAACTGCGAGTCAATTCCAACGGCAGTGGTCCACTGCATTGGGTCATCGGCGGTTCTTACCAGAACGGCTCCGGCCCGCAGGAAAACGCTCTGACCCTGCCGGGCCTGGTCATCAACGCGGACAATGACACGTTGACCGAGAATTATGCGGGGTTTGGCGAGGTCAGCTATGATCTGTTTGGCGGCAAACTCGTGCCGCTGGTTGGCCTGCGCGTTTATCATGACGACCGCGCCTTTGCCGACAGCACAGGCAAAGTCCCTACCACGGAGAATGTCACCACATGGCGCCTAAACCTGTCTTACTTGCCGACTGATGACCTGACCATGTTCGTCTCGGCGGCAACCGGTTTCCGGCCGGGCATCGTGCAATCGCGGGTGCAGGTTCAGTCCCTCGGCCTCGTCGGCGTCCCGGCGCAAGTGGCACTCAGCCCTGAGTCGTCTCGGAACTTCGAGTTTGGTCTAAAGTGGCGCAGTCCCGGCCGCGCAATTTCTGTGGGTCTGAACCTCTATCACCTTGAATATACCAACCTGCAAACCTCGGTCACAGGCGGCATTACCAGTGTGAACGGCTTTGCCAATTTCGGTGATGCGACGACCAAGGGCGTCGATGTCGAGCTGCAATGGCGCACGCCAATCGAAGGCCTGAACCTTGGCTTTGTAGGCAACTTCAACGACAGTAAATATGACCGGATCAACCCGGTTGTCCGCGCGGCACAGCCCCTGCTCAGCCCCGGCTCACGCCTCACCAACACGCTTGCGAACAATTATCGCATCGACGCCAACTACAATCGCGACATTGGCGCCGACCTCAACGTCTTCGGCAATGTGTCGCTTAGCCACAGCGGTGATCGGTTGCAGGGCAATGGCATCATCGCCCGGCCCTATGATGTCGTCGCTCTGACAGCAGGCATCCGCCACGGCATCTACGAACTGGCCTTGATCGCGAACAACCTCACCGATGAACGCGGGCCGACATTTGTGGGCACCAACGGGCCGTTGTCCGGCTCCGGGCCGACGCCACGCACCTTCGGTCTGCGCTTCCGGGTTACGCCGCAATGAAGCTGGCAATGATCGGCTGAACAGGGGGAGTGGGCGTGCGAAGGCAGGTCCACTCCCCTGTTCATGTACATGGAAGGCCTTCACAACTCAAACTAAAGCATTGTGCAATCGATTGTGTTTGGCGGAGAGCCGCGCGATAAGGCAGTCTGCCTTAAACGGCCAATAAGCGAGCGGAGAGCGTGATGGAAAGCCAAACGAAATCGGCCAACGGCGGCACGACCCTTCTTAAGGCGCTCGTGTTTTTGATGTTCGCCATGTTCGCGATGACGACGGACTCGGTCGGCACCGTCATTCCTGAAGTGATCCGCGAGTTCGGCCTCGGGCTGACTGCCGGCGGCTCGTTTCAATATGCCACCATGTCCGGCATCGGCATTTCTGCCATCGCGCTTGGTTTTCTGGCCGACCGCATTGGTCGCAAAGCGACCATCCTCATCGGCCTCTTCCTGTTCGGCATCAGTTCGGCCTTGTTTGCTGCGGGGCATTCCTTCCTGTTCTTCGTGACCCTGCTGTTCATTTCCGGTCTCGGCATCGGCATTTTCAAAGCGGGCGCACTCGCGCTGATTGGCGACCTGTCTCGTTCGACCCGCGAGCACGCCCGGTTGATGAACCTGATCGAAGGCTTTTTTGGCATCGGCGCCATCGCGGGGCCGGCCATTGTCGCTTACATGCTCCTCAACGGCGCAAGTTGGAAATGGGTGTATCTGATCGCGGCCACGCTCTGTGCGCTGCTGGTGCTTGGCTCGGCTGTCGCCCGCTTCCCCCGGCCAATCATTGCACGCAGCGAACCAGCCCATCCCAGCGAGGCGATCCGCATGGCGGGCGATCCTGCTGCAAAATTCTTCGGCAGTGCATTGATGCTTTATGTCGGCGCCGAGGCGGCGATCTACGTCTGGGCGCCCACTTATCTTGCGAGCTATTCCGGCTCCTGGGTCTGGCTGGCGGCCTATGTGGTTTCCATCTTCTTCGTGCTGCGCGCGGCAGGGCGCTTCCTTGGGGTGTGGCTCCTGTCGCGGTTCAACTGGAGCAGCGTGCTCTTCACATGCAGCACGGCGATGGCAGCGCTGTTCTGGATTGCCGTACTCGGCGGCCGCGAGGTGGCGATCTTCGCGCTTCCTGCAACCGGACTGTTCATGTCCGTTCTCTATCCCACGATCAATTCAACCGGAATCAGTTGCTACGATAAGGGGCGTCACGGGTCGATTGCCGGACTGCTGCTGTTCTTCACATGCATCAGCGCCGTGTTTGCGCCGATGGCAATGGGCGCACTGGGCGACTGGCTGGGCGACAGCGCCTATAGCGTGGTGCTTGGCGCTGTGTTTGCCACGCTGCTCGCGCTTTTGTGCGGGTGGAACCTCTCACGCAAACCCTTCGCGCAGATGCTCGCAACGCGCGATCAGGATGATTATAGCGCTGAGAGTTCAGCGCTTCCGACACCGTGAGAGATTGGCGCTGATGGCAAGTCGTTAAGCCGTCTTGCCCAGGTGCAGATCGAGCCAGGCCGCAAAGAGCGCTGGCCACTGGCCGCATGGCTTGTCGCTGGGTCCGATGCCGAAGCCATGCCCGCCCTCCTCGAACAAATGAACTTCGACAGGCCTTTTGGCGGCCTGCAATGCGCGCATCATGATCAGGCTATTCTCGACCGGCACAGCGCTATCATCGAGCGCGTGGACGATGAAGGTTGGCGGTGTCTGTGCTGTGACATGCAGCGCCGGAGAGCGGCGCGCGACAAGCCCGAGCGCCGGGTTGGCGCCGAGCAAACGCAGGGCTGACTCTGCATGAGTCACGGGCGCAGTTGCACTGATAACCGGATAGATCAGCCCCATCGCGGCGGGTCGGGCGTCCAGCGCATCGGCCGCATCCTGCGGGCGATAAACGGCTTCGGCAAAGCCTGTCACCAGTGACGCGCCAAGATGACCGCCTGCAGAAAAGCCGACTGCGGACACGCTCGCCGGATCATAGCCATAGCGCCCCGCCTGCGCCCGGATGACGCGCATGGCACGTTGGGCATCCTGCAGCGGCACATCGGCGCGGTCCGCCCAGCCTTCATCTGGCAAGCGATAAGTGAGGACGAACACCGTGTAGCCCTGCGCCGTCATAGCGCGGGCGACATCGACACCCTCGTTGAGGATGGACACGAATGTATAGGCACCGCCCGGCAGCGAGAGAAGCGCGCGCCCATTGGAGACCTGGGGCCGGAAAACGCGCAGCATAGGCCGCTCGACATTGCGCACTAATATGTCGGGCCAGCCATCGGGCACGGCTTGCGCCACAAAGCCTTTGCCCGGCGTGCCATTGGGCCAAAGCGCAATCTGCTCGGCATCGATCCATGATTTGGGCATTGGCGGAAGCTTGGGCCGCACTTGCGCATGGGCAGCAACGCTCAACGCCGCAAAGCCAGCGGCGAGGAAAGATCGGCGGGCTATGCGCGACGCGGCGTGATCGAAACTCATAGTGCCTCTCCTGCAGTCTGGCTGCTTATTATCAATCGTCTGGCCTGTCTAAAAACCAGACCCACTCCAATGACGGATTTCAAGCCTGTTCAAAAATGGATTGCTCCTTGAAACCAGCAGCTCCGCTGCACCGCCCATATCCAAAAGAAAATGTGATGCAATCGATTGTGAACAGAACATCTTCTCGATAATGAGGTTTTCGAAATATGGGAGCATGGAATTGATACGCGATGTTGGCACAAGCCCCGCCAGGATGGTTGAGAGCGCTTGGACGCCGGCGCACCTTGAGACCCTGAACAGCCACCATCACGATAGCGCGCCGCTGATCGAGGATGCCGATGTCATCAGGATCGCTCCGGATCTGGACATATGGGATGCCTGGCCGATTCAGGATGCGGATGGCATGCCCTCTCTGCTCGACGGCGGTGAAAGCCTGTGGATGGCGCTTGGCGCGCCGCGCTTTCCCGATCCCGATACACGCCACGGCCATGCCCGCATTCACTTGCTCTCCCACAATGTGCGGGGCTGGACACATCTTGGCCCCGCGCTTAGCGATGGCTTCTCTCCCGGCAGCCGCGAATGGTCCGGCTCGGCTCTGCTTGCCGCCGATCGTCGCTCCCTCACCTTGTTCTTCACCGCGACGGGTCACCGTGACGAGGCAGCGCTCACCTTCGAGCAGCGGCTCTTCCGCGCCGAGGCAACGCTGGTGAAGGGCGACGCTGGCTATCGGCTGAGCGACTGGCGCGCCCTGCAAGAGATCATCCTGCGCGACCCCGCTCATTATATGGCGAGCGATGCGGGCTCTGGTGCGGTCGGGACTATCAAGGCGTATCGCGATCCGGCTTATTTCCGCGATCCGCGCGATGGGCGCCATCACATCTTCTTCGCCGGGTCCCTGGCAGGGTCCAACTCAGCATTCAACGGGGTGGTAGGCTGGGCAATTGCCGCCGATGATCGGCTGAAAGTCTGGCAGACCCGCCCGCCTCTTATCATTGCGGACACACTCAACAATGAGCTTGAGCGGCCTCACGCGGTTTTTCACGACGGGCTCTATTATATGTTCTGGTCCACTCAGAACCATGTATTCAATCCCCATGGTCCCGTCGGCCCCACTGGCCTGTATGGCATGGTCTCCGAGCAATTGAGCGGCCCTTGGCACCCGCTCAACGGCACCGGGCTTGTTTTTGCCAATCCCGCATCGGCACCCAAACAGGCCTATAGCTGGCTGGTGATGCCAGACCTGCAAGTCACCAGCTTCATCGACGCCTGGGGCAGCAACGGATCCGATGACCACGCGCGGCGCTTCGGCGCGACCTTCGCCCCGATGCTCCAGCTTCGCCTCGATGGAGACGTCGCCGGACTGGCCGAACGCACATGACCGCGACAACGCGTTTTGCCGGCATCGAACTGGGCGGCACCAAGGCCATTGCCGTGCTGGCAATGGGCGATACGATCGTGGATCGTCATGTCGTGCCGACCACCCAGCCTGAGCCCACTTTGTCTGCGCTGCGCGCAGTGCTGGACGACTGGAGCCGGCAGGCGCCGCTCGACGGGCTAGGCATCGCCTCTTTCGGCCCGATCCAGCTTAATCCCCATCACGCCGATTTTGGCCGGATATTGGCAACGCCCAAGCCCGGCTGGACCGGTGCTGCAGTGGCAACAACACTCACCAACGGCCTCGCCTGCCCTTGGGCGATCGACACAGACGTAAATGGCGCAGCACTGGCCGAATATCGCTGGGGGGCGGGGCAAGGCTGCGATAGCCTGTGTTACATCACGATAGGCACTGGGCTTGGCGGCGGCATCTTGATTGACGGGCGGCCCGTGCATGGGGCGCTGCACCCCGAGATTGGCCATCTCCACTTGCGCCGCGCTGCGGGCGACACATTCGCAGGCGCCTGCCCATTCCACCACGACTGTATCGAGGGGCTCGTATCAGGCCCAGCCCTTCGCGCCCGGTTCGGCATGGATCCTGCCACCGCAGCGGATGACGACCCGATCTGGCAGCAGTTCGCGTCAGATATTGCGGAGCTGTGCAGCGCAATCCTGCTGACCACTTCGGCCCGACGGATTCTGTTTGGCGGCAGCGTTGCCCTATCGCGCGCTTTCCTCCTGCCCGCTATCCGCGCCCGCATGGTCGAAAGGCTCGGCTCCTATCTGCCATTTGTGGATGCAGCCTCGGCGGACGATATCATCCAGCCCGCAGGCCTTGGCACAGAGGCGGGGCCGTTAGGAGCAATCGCGCTGGCGCAGGCTGCGGCGACCTGATCCAGATCGCTGCAGATTCCGCGCTTCACTTATTCCGCGTCGGCCTTGTCAACGAGATCGAGCAACCCGTTGACAATAGCGCTCTCGGCACAGCCCGGCTTGAGCCGCGATGAGACAACCTCGAACGTATTATAGCCAAAGGCTGCATCGTCGGGGATGTAACCCGATCCCGCGACGCCATTGGTCAGCGTCACCATCATCGTGTGCTTGAAGGGCGATTCCTGCTTGAAGCGCTGCGCGATAGTGGTGAACACTTCCGCATCAACCCCGCCAATCACCGTATCACCCAGCTTGAGCAGGCTCAGGCGAATGCCGACGGGATCGGCATCCTCATAGGTGCCGGGGTAGCCCGCGCGGCCCTTGTCCAGACGCTTGCGACCCGGGCACATGACCACCGCTTGCCCACCTTGAATCATCGCTTCGGCCACCGGTCGCTCAAGGCTCGCCCGGCTGACATGCAGCACTTCCTCGCCCAGCATCTGCCCCATTGAGAGGATCATCTGCTTTTGCTGCGCCATCAGCTTTGCGACCTGCGGGTTCTTGCGATCCATGCCGGTTCCGCCCGGCGGCATCGCATTGCTGATATCCTCGCCCCGCTTGGCATAGTCGGCCGTGCGGATTGCGCGCAGATCATAGGTTTGCTGGAAGTAGATGGGGTTCTGGTCGCCCGCCGCGCCGTTCGAATAGACTGCCACCACATCCTTGCCGAGCGAGTCCTCGATATAGTTCGACGCCGCCCCGGGCAGATCGGCGCTGACCATATCCAGATTGCCCGTTAGCACGGCATGGACGCCATAATTATAATAGAGCGCGATCGGCGCGCCCGCGAGCGTCTCAAAGCGCACCACCGCGACCGTCTTGTCGGAGGCGCCCTCATAATTGGGCCCTTCCCACCAGCGGTTTGTCTCGCGGTCGATGATGTTGCGGTTCACATTGATGTAAGACACGCCCGTGCCATAGGCCATCCGAGCGGGCTGAACGGCAGCGGCCGCCTTGCGGATCGCGCTGAAAATCTGCGCCTCATACGCTTCGCCTCGCATCCAGGGTGCGCTGTGCGTGTGGGTGGCGGTCAGCAGCAAGTGCGAGGCCGGGATGCGCAATTCGCGCGCGGCGCGGGCGCTGACCTTCTCCCATGTATCCGTGTTGATCGCTCCGGCATCGACAGTCACAAGCGCTGCGCGCGTCTTGCCATCATCAATCACAATGGCGCGCACGTTGAGCGGATCGAGCACGCCAAGCATGGTCTTTGGGAGATCCTTGGTTGCTGGCGTCACATCAACCTTGGCCGCACCTACTTTGAGCGCCTGTGCCGAGACAGACGCAGACGCCAAGACTGCGGCGGAAACCAGAGTGGCGGCGAGCATCACCCGAAGCTGAGATTTCATGCTGATCTTTCCAAAATTGATGCGAGTGCAAAACGCTGCTGCGCGACTGGCCTATTCGGTAGGCCAACATTAGTGGATGCGGCGGGCAGACTGTCGAGCCGCACGACAACATGATCGCTGGCAATTGAGCCGACGACTGCCGGATTCTTGAATAGAAAAACCAATCGCCATCCTCTCGTCGCCGAACACTGTCATCGTGCAATCGATTGCTGCGATGGTAATGCTGCCCACGAAAATAGCAACGTCTTGATGAAGCCCAATAATGCGAGGTGGGCGGGCATCATAGGGCCAAGAGCAATCGCAGCCCGAGATGCCAAGCCTAGTGCGAAGGGGCAGAAACTATGCCCCTGCGTAGCTGCCCAACAGCAGCCGCCGCCAGACTGATCCGAACGCGCCATCGATGTTCACATTCACGCATGCCGCCCCCGGTTGCTGCGCAGCAGTTTGGGCGAGTGAGTTTAAGTATCGCGGCTTCTGCCCTCCGCAAGAGGACAATGAATAATGCCAACGCCCATGTAGCTTTTTAACTGCTGGCGAAGATTGTGACGGGAATAAACGCAGACCGGTAGTCGTCATGAAGGGGCCGCAAGCCGTTGATCTTGCCAACCTAGCGATCGCTTGAGGGCCACCAACAGGGTGGCGATCGAGCTTTGAAGATACGCCTCCCGAAAAGTCATCCGTTGATGGGGCGAACGGCTCGCAACGTGGCAACGCCCGCGATATGTCCAGCCTTGGCTGCTCCTATACGGATGTGAAGAACAACAGTAAATTCGGCGATTAATCTGCAAGCGACCGACCCAGTACCATTTATTTAAATTTGATTATAATATATAGCTGGACTGGCTGGATCGCAGCAGCCAGAATTTGGCACCGCCTACAGATCTGTCGGGAGAGCAGGGCATGAAAGCTGAAACCACATTGTCGATCCGGCGGACTATAGCCTTCATGGGCCTCGGCTGGGGTGCCGCTTTGCTTATTTCAGCATCGCACGCGCAAACAACTCAGCCGCCCATCCCTCTCGCCCGTCAAGGCGCCTTCACTGCTGGCGGAACCACGATTGGGACGCCAACGGCGTCGGCAGTTTGCGATCACGGCCAGGTGGAGTATCAAATCCCGGCCAAAGCGCGGTCGGTCGGGCTATTTCTATGGCATAGCTCAAGCGTCAATGTCTGGAAGAACCGCTGGGACGGCGGCGAAGGATTTGAGAGCATTTTCCTGCGCCGAGGGTTTCCAATTTATGTTTGGGATGGTCCGCGCGTGGGCCGGGCAAGTCTCCCCTGCGCACTAATGGAGAGCGCGCCAGAGCTGGGCTCGGATCAGCAGAGTTTCACGGCCTGGCGATTTGGTCCAAGGTATATGGACTGGTATCCAGACGTTCAGTTTCCTCGCGCTGACAAACGAGCTTGGGAGCAAGCGATCCGCGCTCGCTATGCCGAATATGACAGTGTCGATAATGCGAAACTGCAAGCGCATGCCGCCGCATCTGCGCTGGAACGCACCGGCCCGGTTGTGCTCGTCACCAACTCCGCAGGAGGTCTCCGGGCCCTGCTCACAGCAATTGAGAGCGACAAGGTGAAAGCCATTGTCGCTTATGAAAATGTGGGCTTCGTGCTGCCTGAGAGCGAGAATGACGGCATCCCTCCTGGAAAATACGGTCCCATTTATGTTCCGCTGGAGACGTTCAAGAAGCTTGCCAAGATCCCTATGCAATTTGTTTGGGGAGATCATCTGTCCCAGCCGCGCGGTCCGCAGATGGCTTTGCCGGCAAACCGCAAATTCGTGGACTTGATCAACAGCTATGGCGGAAAGGCCGAGATCCTGGAGCTCGCAAAGCAAGGACTCAAAGGGAACACGCATCTGCCCTTTGCCGACATGAACAATGTCGCGGTAGCGGACGAATTACAGAGCTTCCTTTCCCGTCACAAGCTAAGCGAAGCGCACAAGCCGATTAATTAAAATTTGATAGAATATATTGCCGCTGGCGGGTGGCGGTGTTAGGCAGCGATCAAGTGCCGCTGAATGGAACGGCGCCTGGGAGAATGAAATGGCGTCTGCGGTCTATTCGGTCGACACGGTTCTCGAGCGGCCTGCAATGGGGCGCTATCGCTGGAACATATACATTCTCTGCGGCCTGCTCATGGCGCTGGAAGGATATGACGCCTACATCGTTGCCAACCTCGCCCCCACAATTGCGCGCGGTCTTGGCATCCCCATTCCTTCCATGGCCTATATATTCTCGGCGCAAGCCGCTGGAATGGCCTTGGGCTTTTACACCATCCCGGTCCTGGCTGATCGGATAGGAAGACGGGGCATCATCCTGGTCGGATGCGCCCTCTTTGGCGTGTTCACGCTTCTCTCAACGGCGGTCACCACGCTCGAGCAGTTTGCGCTGGTAAGGTTCCTCGCCTTCGCTGCAATGGGCGGAACGATGCCCAACATCGTCGCGCTGGCGACCGAATTCATGCCTGATCAGCGTCGTGGGAAGCTTCTGACCTGGCTGTATATCGGGCATGGTCTGGGCGCCGCCCTCGCGGGTCTGGTGGGGCCAACCTTCGTGCATTATCACTCCTGGCAATCGGCCTTGTGGGCGGGCGGCGCTGCGCTGATCCTGTTCGTGCCTTATCTCTATTTTCGCCTGCCTGAGAGCGGCCGCTATCTGATGACGCGCAACCCGCAGGATGACCGCATCGGCGCCATGCTGCGCAAGGTCGATCCTAGCCTGCGCTTTGCGCCCGGCACGACGTTCGTTTCCAACGAGGAGCGCACGCATGGATCGCCGGTAGCGGCGCTTTTTCGTAGCAGTCGCGCGCCCATGACATTGCTCTTGTGGCTCTCGATGGGCAGCGCCCTTTTCGTTGTCGCGACCCTGACCTCATGGCTCCCGAGCTATCTGCATCTGCTTGGCGGTGTCGAAACAGCGACTGCCACTCGAATGTCATCGGTGTCGGCACTCGGTGCGATTGTCGGCCCCCTCTTCCTGACGCTTCTCATGATGAGGTTCGGCCTGGCTTCATCGCTCGCGCTCATGTCGGTCATCGGCTTTTTGTCGATGTCTGCCATGTATTTCGTCGCCGCAGCGCACGGACTTGGCTGGGTGCTGGGCTTTGCATACGGGCTGTTCGTCATTGGCGTGCAAGCGGGTTTGAATTCACTGGTCGCATCAAGCTACCCCACCTCCATCCGATCGACTGGCATCGGTTGGGCCGGTGGCATCGGGCGCGTCACATCCATGGTTGGTCCAGGGCTTGGCGGGTTGATGCTCGCCGCACAGATGCCAGCCTATTGGATCTACATCATTGTGTCCGCGCCCCTGCTGCTCACAGCAATAGCGATGGTCTTCTTTCAGCGCCTTGCGCCCAGGCCGGCTCAAACTGCCGCTTTTGCGAAGTGATGGACATGATCAGAGCTCCGTATAGGAGCGTGTCACGCCGCTCCGTCCTGTCTGCCGCCGCTTTGCTGCCGCTCGCAGCCTCTGGCCTCGCATCCGCCCGCGCCGCCTCGCCATCACATCCGGGCAATATCATCGACGCGCATATCCACTTCTTCACGGACGATTTCGCCCATTATCCAGTGGACCTGAGGAATGCGCGCGAGCCTGCGGATGTCATGCGTGCTCGGCTGAGCAATGCACCGGTCAAGCCAGACAAGATGTTCGCATTGTGGGAAAAGCTCGGCATCGCGGCCGCAGTCGGCGTGCAATATAGCGGTGCGTATAAAACCGATAACAGCTATCTTCTGGACGTTGCGGATGCGCATCCAGACCGGATCAAGACCGAAATCATCCTCAACCCTGCAAGCGCCGATAGCGTAGCTCTCCTCGATACCTTATCGCGCACGCGCCATGTGTCGGCGATCCGCCTGACCGGCTTTGTGGACGCGAATGGCGACTTGCCGTGGCTCCAGGCTCGATATGCCAGCGCGCTTTGGAAGCTCGCTCGCGAACGGCAATTACCCATCGGCATCACCTACCTTAAAATGACGCCGACAACGGCCGCCCTGGAGACGATCCGGCGCCTGTCGGACCTCTATCCCGATAACATATTGCTGCTGGAACATCTGGGCTGGACGGGAAGCGTCGGCAGTCAAGACGGCCTCCTGCCCGAGCATATGGCCCTGAAGGACCATCATAATATCCAGTTCAAGTGGACCAGCTTGAACATCGATGCTCTCGCGGGCGCCGGTATCGACACTGCTACCTTCCTGCGCGCAGCAGTGGACGTGTTTGGCGCTTCGCGCCTGATGTGGGGCTCGGACTATGGCAATACTACACGGCCTTATGCCGGGATTGTGGCCGATGCGCATGATGCGACGCGGTTGTTGAACAGCGCTGAAACAGCGGAGGTATTAGGCGGCTCAGCCCGGAAGCTATTCAAGCTGTCTGCAGCCGCCTAGCGCAACCGTTAAGTTACCAAGGCATCTGCCCGGCATCGCCAAAATGCCCACCGGTCGGCCCATCCGCGTCAAGAAGCGCGAGAGCGATCGCCACCTTTGCGCCCTCTGCTGGCGGCCTGCCCTTTCCGCCAGATAGGTCCGTCGCGCACAAGCCCGGATTGGCAGCATTCACCTTGATTGCCGTGTTTTGAAGCTCATTGGCAAACTGCACCGTTACGGCGTTCAGCGCTGTCTTCGAGCTGTTATAAGCGAGCAGGCGACTGAACGACATGGGAGCATCTGGCCCACGCGTGAGCGCAAGCGAGGCGAGGCCCGTCGACATGTTGACGATACGCCCGGCCCCGGATTTCCGCAGAAGCGGGAGCATCGCCTGAATCACTGCGATCGTGCCAAAAACATTGGTTTCATAAACGGTCCTCAGCTCGCCCAGATCGGCGTCACTCGGCAGCGAATCCTTTCCAAGCGAGATGCCGGCATTGTTGACGAGAATATCCAGCCGACCAATGTTCGTGCTGATACTGTCCGCAGCCGCGCGGGCGGACGCAGCATCGGCCACATCGATAAGGAGCGCCTCGACATCGAGCCCTTCCACGCGCAACCGCTCCGCTGCAATTTGGCCCCGCTCCAGGTCGCGCGCACCGACCAGCACCTTGAGCCCCCGCTCCGCCAATCCCTTGGCGATCTCAAATCCGATGCCCTTCGTCGCGCCCGTAACTAGCGCGACGCGACGATCTTCTTCCATAAATCACCTCTGGATAATGCGCGCCGAACCGATCAAACGTCGAATGGCTTGGAACGGGGATAACGATCCAGATACTGCAGGAAGAGGCCGAAATATTTATCGGCGCGCAACAGCGCACTCTTGCCGTAACCACGGAACCGCAGCTTGAAGAGGATCGGCTCATCCTCGGCATAGAGCTTGTGCATATAGGCGATCCGGCTCTCCAACTCTGCCTGAGTGGCCTCCTCGCCCATCCGCTCCGCCTCAGAACGCCGTATTGCCACAACGAAGAAGCCGTCCGACCAACCCGGCCGAACCTGCGAGCTGCCCGCCATGAAGAGCCGCTCTTTACCGTCCGGAAACTGCATGTGGGCAGTCAGCCACGTGGCGCCAAACAGCATCGTGTCGGCGATGCGCGTGACGGACTCCTGACGAACCGTGATCAGATAATCCTCGAAGACGACGCTGACGGGATTGGGATCAGGGATGCCGTGCACGGTGGACAGATGCTGGAAGTCGACGAGATTTGACGAGCCGATCCAGCCCTCAATTTCCCGCTGCCCACGGTGGAAGGCGCGGTAAACCAGGTCTTCCTCTTTGACGTTCGGCATTTCAGGCAGCGGGTGCAGCGGCTCCTCGCCATTGAAGGCCCAGATCATCCCCCACCGTTCTGCCGATGGGTAGTTATAGATTTTAGCCGCGCCGGGGATCACGCTCTCGCCGGGGATTTCCGCGCACTTGCCGTTCGAAGCGAATTTCCAGTGATGATATGGGCAACGCACCTTGCCATCGACGATTTCACCTCCTGAAAGATCAGCGCCGACATGCGGGCAATAGGCGCTCTGCACGATCGCCACCCCAGCGGGATCCCGATAAACGATGACGCGTGTTCCCAGGAAATCCTTGCCCACGATCTTGCCCTGCTCGAGCTCGGAGGCGAGCATGATCGGGTTCCAGTTCTTGAAATAGGTGCCGTCATGAACGCGCCCATATTCCTGCCCAGCAAAAGGCCGCCCTGGCGTGGTCACCGCTTCTTCTGCGGGATGCGTTACCGACATCGCTAATTCTCCTGATTTTGAATTCCCCTATCATGCAAAATCGGTCGAGCAAAGTTTTTTATAGATAGCTATAAATAATTGTAGCCGCGTTGAACGTCAGGCACGCGCAACCCGCCCGCACGTCGCAGCGCCCGCTGTCTCAGATCAAAAATATCCGCGAGGACAATTAACGGGGCGCTCGCTTCTGAGCGCGTCTGGCTTGCCAAAAAGGCCGCTTCATCGTTGATTGCCTTACTGCGCAGCCAGACCTTGCAGCATCAATCGATACACAAACTCTTTATAGTCTGCGGCGACGTCCTCATGCTCCTTGCCGCCCGACACGCTGGCCAGTTTGGCGAACCGCGACGCATGTTGATATTGCTCGCAAAGCCCCGTCACGGCGAAGAAGGTGAAGTAAGGATCGACCGATCGTAACGAGCCCTCGTCGACGCCAGATTCGATAATGTCGCGATAGATATCGAGCGTCTTCCCCACCCAGAGGGCGATCAGCTCCGCCGCCAGCGGATCAGACTCGTCAGCGATGATTTCCGTCATCAACCGATGGTAGAATGGGTTCACGAAAAAGAAGTCCACCATCGTATCGATGCGGATGCGGATACGTTCCGGCGCTGGAAAGGACTTCGTTTCAATGGCTGCCAGACCATCGCCCAGGGTCAGTGCCAAAGTTCTGGCGACATCCACTAGAAGCCGGGTGCGGTCGGTGAAATAATATTTGAAAAGCGTCAGGTGCACACCGGCATGGCGGGCCGCCATTGAGAGCGACAGCTTCTCCGGAGGCACCGTACGGAGGAGCTCTACCGTCTTGTCGATCAGCAGCTTCTTGCCGATGCCCCGTTGACCGGAGGGGCGCCCGATTGACCGCTTGCGGGAGGATTTAGCTGCCTTTGGCGTCGCAGGCGTTTCCTGGTCATCCACCGCGCTTGTCTCGTCCGCCATCCGTACACAATCCCGTCGAGAGGCTGGAATTATCCCGCCTCGATAAAATCTGATGTTTATTACTTTCGCGCATTAGCCCTAGTCCGGCTGTTGAGCAACTGATCGACATGTGCGCTTGTTATCGCTCACCCCAAAAGCCACGTCGCACTGTATCAATTATAGTAATATTGAATTAATTCACCGACCTGCTAGGAAGCGCTTCTGTAGCTAGGAGAGAGATGGTGTTGGGCAGCTTCATACAGCGTCTGCGGAAACCGCCGAATACACCGGAATTCCGCGGAGCACGCCCACGCCGATATGAGCGGACGGAGCATGAGGATATGCTCATCCAACGGGACATCTCCGTTCCAACGCGCGCTGGCTTCAACCTCTGGATCGACCTGTTCCTACCTGCAGATGCCACCGGCCCGATCCCCGTCCTGATTGCCTGGACGCCCTATGGGAAGCATGATCCCGCCCCCTTGGCCAAGCTATTCCCCACCGCCGGGGTGCAAGCTGAGTGGCAATCGGATCTGACGATCTTCGAGGCGCCCGATCCGCTCTATTGGACCAGTAAAGGCTATGCCGTAATCATAGCGGACACCCCCGGCACATGGTTTGCCGAGACGAGCGCCAGCTACTTTTCGCGCGAAGAAGGTGAAGCGCATTACGATCTCATCGAATGGGCCGGCACGCAATCCTGGTGCAACGGCAGAGTTGGACTTTCAGGCGTTTCCTATCTGGCGTCATCTCAATGGAATGTGGCCGCGCTTCGCCCACCACATCTTGCCGCGATTAATCCCTGGGAGGGATGGTCGGACACGTATAATGAGATCGTCCGGCACGGCGGCATTCCCGAAACGCATTTCTGGCCGCATATTCAGGTGCGCTGGGGTGCATCGGATACATCCGTTGAGGATCTTTGGGCGCTGACTGCCGAGCATCCTTTCTTCGACGATTATTGGAAATCCAAAGTTCCGGATTTCAAGCAGATCGATGTTCCGGCCTATGTCGTCGCAAGCTGGAGCGATCATGGCGTCCATACGCGCGGGACGCTTGAGGCATTCAAAGGCATCGCCTCGCAGCGCAAGTGGCTGGAAATCCACGGCAGCAAGAAATGGGGCTATTATTATGATCCTGCGTCAATCGCGCGCCAGACAGCGTTTTTCGATCATGTTCTGAAGGGCGTCTCAAACGAGGTCGGCGCATGGCCGCCGGTCAAGCTGCACGTCCGGGATCGGGCGGGGTCGGACATAGTGAAACAGTCGGATCAGTGGCCCGTGGAAGGCACTGATTATCGGCGCCTGCACCTCAATGCGCAAACAGCAGCGCTGAGCGATCATCCTCCAGAGACGCAGGCTATCCTGAGCTACGACCCGCTCGACGACCTCGCGGAAGCCAGCTTCGACTATCGTTTCGAGGAAGACATAGAACTCGTCGGGCATATGAAGCTCCAGATCGCCGTGTCGACCCAGAGCGCGGACGACATGGACCTTTTCGTCGCCATTGAGAAAATCGAGGATGGTGCGAAAGTCGGCTTCATCCATTGGGCCGTGTTCGAAGATGGGGCAGCCGCCTATGGCTGGCTCCGCCTCTCGCGACGCGAACTTGATCCGGAGCGGTCGACGGAGTGTCAGCCAGTCCTGACCAACACATCCGAGCTCAAGCTTGTGTCCGGCGAGATCGTTGACGCGCAGATTGAAATATTGCCGTCGGGCACCCGCTTCCAGGCTGGCGATGTCCTCCGCCTACGCATCAAGGGCCGGGACATTTATCAATATCCCAAGCCGCAGCTTTACATGCGGCATGAGGATACGGTGAATCGCGGCACCCACCATATTCACACCGGTCCGGGCATCGAATCCTATCTGCTCATCCCTGTCGTGGAACTGTGAGCCACCGCGCGGTTCGCAATCAATCCTCTCAAATCGTAAACTCATAATGTCAGGAGATACTCTTTGACCGAACTCTCTTCCGTCGCACTCAGCTTGCGCGAAGGTCTGCGGAGGCTTGCCAAGGCCGTCGTCGTCATCACCTGCAGGCATGATGGGCAACGCTATGCGATGGCGGCCACCGCGGTGAGTGAGTTGAGCATGGAGCCCCCTTCGCTCCTCATCTGCATTAACCGCTCCGCCAGCCTTCACGCCCCTCTTTCGCAAGGCGCCGACTTCTGCGTCAACATCCTCCACAGCATGCATGGCGACGTATCGGCTGCCTGCAGCGGAAAAGCGCGGGGCGAAGCCCGCTTCGAGACAGGAAGCTGGATCGACACCGGAGACAGTTGCCCCCGGCTGGCAAACGCACAAGCAAGCTTCCTGTGCCGTAATGTCGACGCGATGGATTATGGTACGCACCGCATCGTGATCGGAGAGGTCGAGCAGGTTTTCTTCACCGAGACCGTCAGCCCGCTCATCTATGCCGATGGTCAATATTTCGAGCTTGGTGAACCTATCCCTGTGACTTGAGATCGCAGAACTGCTCTAAATGCGGGGCAGCATCGCACCAGCCGGTGCGATGCTGCGCCAGCGCTGGTTAGAAGCGCACCTTCGC
>CBIHKY010000017.1:0-49154 GCA_966205705.1 uncultured Alphaproteobacteria bacterium | reverse complement strand
GGCAAAGGCCCATGATTGTGGACGTTGGAATCGCTCATTCCGCTGCCCCACATCAAAATGGAATTGTCGAGGAGCGAGCCGTCACCGTCTGGCGTGTTGGCCATCTTGTCGAGCAGATATCCAAAGATCGAGATGTGGTAAGCGTTGAGCTGCGCCAGCTTTTCCTTATTGGCGGGCACATTGCTGTGGTGCGAGAGCGGATGAAAGCTCTCCATCACGCCGCTGCCGGGATAGATGCGGTTGCTGTTCTCAACCGACAGCATCAGCGTTGAAATGCGCGTCAGCTCGGTTTGCCATGCCAGAACCTGAAGATCGAACATCATCTTGATGTGCGTCTCGAAGTTCTCAGGAATGCCAATCGGCTTTTCCGGGACCACGATATCCTGGCTCGCTTGGGCCTGAGTCAATTCCAGCCGCCGTTCCACTTCGCGGACATCGGTGAGGTATTGGTCTAGCCGTCGGCGGTCGTCAGCTGGCAGATTGGCCGAGAGTTTGCGCGTCTCATCGGTCATTGTGTCCAACATGCTCTTGGACTCGCTCCAGATCGCCACGCGCTCTTCCGGCGTGCCGCCAGCGCCGAACAGACGTTCGAACAGCAATTGCGGATTGCGCTGGATCGGAAGCGGCGTGTTCGCATCCTGCCAGCTGATGGTGTCGCGATAGGCACAACTCCAACCATCGCCACAAATGGCTGAAGGCTCCTCAATGCCGAGTTCGAGAGACGGTAGCGGCGTATCCTGACCAAGATGCTTTGCGGCCAATTGGTCCGCCGTCATGCCCAGCTTGTTCATATTCTTGGTCATCGCCGTCCCCGACAGATAACCAGCGGAGGAACTGCTGTGGTTCGCTGCGGCCGAGGCATCCTGCGTGTATGCGAGCGGCAGCGTCAGATCGCTGATGACATTGATCTTGTCATGAAATGCCGCGAGCGGGCGAAGCGTTGATGGCAGCTCGAAGCCAGACCCCAGCGTTGCGGGGCGGAATTTTTCCATCACGGCGCCATGCGGCACATAGAAAAAGCCAAGCCGCGTTCGCGCAGCCGGTTTTGGTGAGGATGCCGCTGGCACCATCGATTCCAGGAAGGGAAGTGCAAGACAAGCGCTAGCACCGCGCAATACGGTGCGGCGCGAGAGCGATTTGCGAGTGAGATATGTCATCAGCGTCTCCAAACCTCAGAGGCATTCGACAGGGGCGGCCAGCGCATCACGCGCCCGTCATCTTCATCGTGAGCGGCAGCCCGTTGGGATCGAGCAGGCGTAGCGTCCCCCGTGCCGATGGGAGGATCACGGCCCCCATCTGCGCTAGCGCTGCGGAAACCTTGCCACTATCGAAGCGGCGACAGCGTATCGTCCAATCGTCGACACCCGGTTTTTCCCGCCCAACCACCTGTCGGATCGCGATCGGGGTGTTTGCCGCTGCGAACCATTTTTGGCCCGGCACTGGCGACGCCATCTCTTTGAAAAACAGGGACATGAACTTGGCTGTCGCAGCCAGATCACTGACGCGCAGCAAAATGCTCTCCATTTCCAGGGGCACGACGAGCGCAAGACCTTCCACAATATTCCCCGCCGGGACAGTGGTGCTCGCAAGGCCAGCGGGCGCTTCCAACAATTGCAGGCCGATGCGATCGGGATCATAGACGATACCACGATTTGCCGGGGGCAGGCCTTCGCGCGCCAGCCGCGCATCCATCGCTTTGCGATCATATTTTTCGAGCAGAACGCAGTAATGATCGATCACGGGATCGGGAGCGGTATCGCGCGAGCCGAAGGCGATGTAGCCCTTCCCCATCACGACATAATAGCGAAGCGGAGCCTCGGCTTCCTTATGAACCGCCGGATTGAACAGGCGGCCGTAAAATGTGGCGGCCTTCGTCACATCCGGCACAAGCATGCCGAGATGCTCAAGGCCCGTGGTCCGAAGCGGCAGCTCGTCCCCCCGCAGTGCTTCAGCTGCGAATAGCTGGCCGGAAGAGATCGCGAGCGACAAAAGCGAGCCTGCAACCAGCACGCTACGGCGATCGAAATAGCCAGATTTGTGACCCGAAGGTTCTTCGCCGTTCATTGTTTCACTCTCCCGATAGCTGCGTTGGGCTGCTGGACGTCGTTCATGGTTATCTGGCGCGGAATGCGATCCAGCCCGTCATTCTGCCCTGCCGCTGGCATGCGGAACTGCCGACTGCTGACGATCCCGCGCAAAATGGTTTGGAAGCGTTCGCCATTGGCTGCCCCGTCACGCGCGATGCGTCGCACCTCTGGCATGTCCGCAAAGCTGAGCTCTCGGCCAAGCGCGAAGGTCATCAATTTCTCGATGAAGGTGTGCGTGAAAGCATCGGATTTTGCGAGAATCGCGTTCCGCAGGTCGCGCGGACCGTTGATCTTCGTCCCGTCGGACATCACGCCCGATGCATCCACGGGGAAGGCCCCGTCCCTCGTGCGCCATTGGCCCACAAGGTCATAATTCTCCATCGCGAGGCCAATCGGGTCCATCATGTTGTGGCAGGATGCGCAAACCTTATTCTCGCGATGAATGGCGAGACGCTGGCGCAGGCTCGTTGCCTCCGCATTCACGTCCAGATTGGTCTCGACGCCGGGCGGCGGTGGTGGCGGTTTCACACCAAGGATGTTCTCCAGCACCCAGGCGCCGCGAATGACCGGCGATGTCCTGTTCGCCACCGAGGTGACCGTCAAAATCGCACCTTGCCCTAGCAGGCCGCGACGCATGCTGTCTTTAGGCAGGCTGACCTTGCGGAAATAGTCGCCTCTTACGCCGCTGATCCCATAATGACGCGCGAGCCGTTCGTTCACGAACGTATAGTCGGCATCCAGGAAGTCGCGGATCGGCCGGTTCTGCAGCATGACATAGCGGAACAACCCCTTTGTCTCATTCTCGAATGCCGCACGCAGATTGTCATCAAAGTCGGCGCTCTCTCGCTGCGCTGATCGCAATTCACGCAGATGCAGCCATTGGGTGGCAAAGTTATCGACAAGCGCTTCCGCCCTGGGGTCAGCGAGCATCCGATTGACCTGCTGATCGAGGATGGCCTGGTCGCTCAGTTTCCCTGCCGCCGCGAGATCGAGCAATTGCTTGTCCGGAATGCTGCTCCACAGGAAGAAGGACAGGCGGGACGCCATGTCGAGATCGCTGATCGCGAAATTGTCCTTCGCCGCGGGTTGCTCAAATCTGTAGATGAACCGCGGATCGACGAGGATATAAGACAGGCCTGCGCGAACACCGTCTTCAAAACTGCCTTGCGCGCGCCCCTTATCGTAGAGCTTCATAATGGCTTCCACCTCGTCGCCCATCGGCTTGAGCGGGCGGCGAAAGGCGAGACTGCCGAGACGGGTCAGGATCGAACGGGCGCAGGGCTTTTCTTCCATCCATGATTTCGGACGGCAGGTGAACACGGTCGCGCGGGGCGCGCTTCGCCCGGGGCCTTGTGTTGCAAAAGGTCCATTGATCGCAACGTTGAGGACAAGCCCCTTCGTCAGATAGTTCGCGTAGAGATCGTTCACACCCGCGCCGGCGACCTCGTCGAGCAGCGCGGCCGTAATCATGTGACGCCCGGCGCCGAGCTTGACGCGAATTTTGCTTTCCTTGCCCAACGTCAAGCGACGACCATCGATCGTGAGGTTGATGTCCGGCATAGGCGCTGGCGCGCGACGTCCTGCGATGAAGCCCCCGGTGCCGCTGCGGACGCTAATCTCATATGTGCCATCGACCGGGAAGAAATGGCCGACCCGAATGCCGCCGCGAGTACCCAGCGGCAGCCCATCAAGATGCTTTGTCTGCACGAGCTTGCCGGGCGCGTTGTAAACAGTGCGCGTCAGTTCCAGCGCCTTGTCGCCCGTCGCAATGCTGCTGATCTTCAGCCCTGCATTCAGATAGCCCTGGATAAGCGCAGGCGACGTCGTCAAAACATTCGAGATATTGTCGAAGCCACCCGTTGCGGCATCTGGCGGCAGATAATCTGCGGAATTGATCTCCAGCCCGATGAGATCGCGCACAGCATTCGCATATTCGGTTCTGTTCAGGCGACGCAGGCCAGCGGGCAAGAGTGGCGCTGGTGTCTCATCAAGCTTGCCCGTCAACGTGCCAAGAAAAGACGCCATTTCTGCTGCATCGGGACGTGGGTTATTGAGCGGCGGCATGGCGCCCGCGCTCATTTTGCGGACGACCTTTTCCCAGACAGCGGCATTTTTGGAGGCGTGGCTGAAGTCCATGCCTTCAAAGGACAAGCCCGCGACACGCTCTTCTGAGTCATGGCACGACATGCAATATTTGCCGATTAGCGGATGTGGCGCGTTTTCGGCCATCACCACTTCATCGCCCTTCACGGGAAAAGCGACGCCTAATATTGCGAGGTAGGCCACCCCAACCGCCAGAATGGCAGCTGCACCTTGGCGACTACCACCAAATCGCAGCGCTTCGCTGGCAAGCATGCCGATCCTCTTACGGGCCGTTCTCGATATCCCATCCATGATTCTCGGTATACAAAGTCAAATTTATTTTGTCACGCTGTTATGCGTGAGTTCACATCGCTGGCAAGGCACCAAGACGTTAATTTAGGCAAATATGATTTTCGAAATCAACTCAGCACGAACGCGGGTTGGCGAGACGGCCCCGCGTCTAGCCTTCCTCGTTAGCGGATCGCACATAGAAGAGAGAGGCGCGCCAGAAGCAGGCAGCCGCAAAAAGCGGTGTGATCGCGATCAGCAGCAAGGAATAGCGGATGGCTGACACACCGAACTGCGCTGCCAGAACATCGTTCAACACCCCGACCGCCGTCGGCCCGATGATATTGCCGACCAGACCACCGCCGAAGAGCAGCACCGCAATCGCCAATGCTCTCTGATTGGGGCCCACCACGTTGGCGACGGCCGCGAAAATCGGACCTTGATGCACCAGCGTGAAAAAGCTGGCAGCGGCGAACCCCAGCACCCAGATCGTCGTCTCCTCACCGAGCAGGAATAAAAGCTCGGCGGGGCCGATCGCCAGGCACGCAATGGCCGGAATGCCCACTCTCCAACGGAGCTGACTGTTGCGCAACCGATCGACGAGCAGGCCTCCAAGCAAAATACCTGCAGCGCCCAGAATGCCACGTGACGGGCCAATAATCGTTGCCGCCTCGGCCATCGTCAGGCCGTGAACGCGCTGAATGAAAGTTGGGGTCCAAGTGCCAGTCGCCCAAATATTCGATCCCATGAACGTCATGCCGAGCAGCATCCAGGCGTAGCATCGGTTGGAGAGCAGCGCGCGAATATCGCTGCGGATAGAGGCGATCGGTGAACGCGTTTTGGCAGGCGGCGGAGCCGTGCGTGCCGGCTCCTTAACGGTCAGCCAAAATGCCAAAGCAGCCAAAATTCCCGGAGCGCCAGCAGCAATGAACATGGCGCGCCAGCCATATGCCTCCGTTATCCACCCTGCGACTGGAAACAGCACGATGTGCGAAATAGTCGCGGCCATCCCGTAGATGGCAAGCGCAAGCGGGCGACGCGTGGGGTGGAACAAATCGGCGATCATTGAATTGGCGGGTGCCGTGCTGCTCGCCTCGCCTGCCCCCAGAAGAAAACGCGCAAAGGCGAGCTGCCAGATATTTGTAACCCAACCCGTCGCAAGCGTAACCACGCTCCAAAATGCAATGCCGATGGAGATGATCGTGCGACGGTTGAACCGATCGGCAGCCCAGGCAATGGGAAGTCCCATGATCGAATAAATCACGATGAAGGCAACGCCGGACACCAGGCCTAGCGCCGTGTCCGACACGCCCATTTCCGCCTTGATCGCAGGCAAGGCGAGCCCGAGCAGCGATCGATCGAGATAATTGAAGATGGAGACGACCATCAACATCGCGAAAGGCCATGTCGATTGCCAAGGCCAGGGAGCGCGGGCAGCCTGTTCCGAGACCCCTTCTACAGGAGGGGTTTTAATGGGGGCGATAAGGGGTTCAGAAATCGGACGCATGGCGACCGGCATTGCGTTGCACGAGAAGAGGCCCGGAAGAACTGAGGTATTTAGCCGAGTGTTCGTACGCCGATGCACCACTCTGGCGCGACCTCGTCCTATCCGGAAATCGCAATCCGGTGCTGGTGGCCTGACCTCCTCGGCATGGCTTGATCGCCAAGTATATCATTGCCTTTTACACATGCGGGCCGCAACCGCTTTTGATAGGCAAAGCCCCAAACGCCGCCTTGGCGGCAAAAAGCACCTCAGTCCTTCGGTCACGGGCAGGAATAGGTGGGACAGCGAGCCCGCACATCGCCACAGCGCGGCAATAGCTTGAACCAGTACGCGGGTGATCGATCATGGCGTCGGCTGCATCTTGATCGCCAAGACGCCCACCGGATAAAACAGGTTGTGCCTCAATAAATTGATGGCGCTCATCACCACATCCCTCCTGTTGCAGTCTACGCTGCGTTGCCTGCATAAAGGTAGGCGAGCTGATGCCCCGTCAATCTCTTTAACGACGGGGTGAATTTAATTCCGTAATATGGAAACTTGGCGAATGACGCGGAACCGGCCACACCGGTGCATCAAAGGGGCAAACAACTAACCAAACTGAGCTTTGCACCAGCGATGATTTGGGAGATTGCGAATAGTCTCATTGAACAATCTAGAAACCATTATGCCTTAGCGCGCGCAAAAAAGGCATAGTCGACGTCCAGAGCCTCCCCTGGCCTAAGCGCGGGAAAGCGGGACGGGTCGATATCTCGAGAGGAGAGGGCTATTTCGAGGCGCAATTTCGGCTCATCCCAAGGTTCGTCAGTCAATTTGAACGTACCCCAATGTATGCCGACAGCAGCGCGCGCATCCAGATCCAGCATGATCTGGATCGCTTCCTCGGGATCAGTATGCTGAGCGGCCATAAACCACCTCGGATCATAGGCACCGATGGGAATGATGGCGAGATCCATGGGACCGAATTTTTCCCGTATCTGCCGGAAGATGTGGCCGGTCCCGTAACCCGTGTCACCCGCAAAATAGACGAGTTTGCCAGCGGCTTCGATAACGAAGCCTGACCAGAGCGCCATGCGCCGGTCTCGCAGGCCGCGCGAAGACCAGTGCAATGCTGGTACGATGTGGATCGTGAGATCATCCTGGAGCTTAATTGCATCCCCCCAGTCGCCTGTTCTCACCCTCATGTCGGGGATATGGCGCTGAACGATGCGATCATTACCGAGCGGCGTGACGAGCAAGGGTGCATCGCGCGACTGCAGCGCCTTCAGGGTCGCGACGTCGAGATGGTCATAATGATTGTGTGACAGCAGCGCTATGTCGATCGGCGGCAGATCCTTCATCGCCACGCCTGGCATGCAAATTCGCCGCGGACCAGCGAAGGACAGCGGACTGGCCCGGTCGGACCATACAGGGTCGGTTACGAGATTATATCCAGCAACTTGAATGAGGACGGTGGCGTGGCCGATCATCGTCACCCGCAGTCCATCGATCCGCACATCCGGCACGACAGTCTGCACTGGCAAAGATTTGGGCCAGGGATTGTCGGGAACATTGCGCTTCCAGCGCAAGACTTCGCCCAAAGATCGATCGGTTTCGGGCTCGTCACGCAGATTATGGAAACGAACACCGTCGAAATGATCAGTGATGGGACCATGATAATAAGGGTTCTTCGGCATGCGACGATCGGCTCCACATCCCGACTATGATCAAATGGCGTCGCGCGGAGGGAGATCAAGGTCCTACGCAGGCTTCGGGTTGGACTGGAACCAAAGCAAAGCTAATTACAATCCCGAATGAGCCTGGACCGAAGACAGATGGACAACATAAAATCAGCGTTGCCGCCGAGCGTACACCCCGAAACTCGGGTGTTGATTCTCGGCAGCTTGCCGGGCGAGCGCTCGCTGAGCGTGCAAGAATATTACGCCCATCCGTCCAATACATTTTGGTGGCTGGTCGGCGAAGTGCTGGGCGAGGCACTGGTCGGATTGCCCTATTCGAGGCGCCTCGAGGTGTTGCAATCCTATGGCGTGGGCTTGTGGGACGTTATCGCCAGCGGGCGCCGCACTGGCAGCCTGGATGCCGCTATCCGCAACGCTGTCCCTCGCAACATTTTGGCGTTCGCCGGGGTTTTGCCGGAATTGCGGGCGATCGCCTTCAACGGGGCAACGGCAGCGCGCGTGGGTCGCCGCCAGTTGGTCGGCAGCGAAGATCGTTGGCATTTGATCGACCTGCCATCATCAAGTGCAGCGAATGCTGGCGTCCCGCGCTCAGTGAAACTCGCTGAGTGGCGAGCGATAACTCCCTTTGTAAAATCACCGTCATGACATTGGCGGGGCCACCTATTCATATTCGTTGAAACCGCCTAGATTGATTGCGTCTCGCCATCAAAGCGAAGAAAGAAATGCTTATGTTGACGCTTTATGCCGCGACCATCCCATCATATTTGCAGATTTTGTCATCGATCAGCGGCCTCATCGATAAGGCCGAGGACTTTTGCCGAGATAAAGGTATTGCGCCTGACGAGCTCATCGAGGCCCGCCTGACGGATGATATGAACTCTTTCGCCTATCAGGTGAAATCCACGGCAATCCATAGCATTGGCGCTATTCAAGGCGTTCGGGCCGGTGTCTTCTCGCCAGATACTGCGACCCCGCCTGCCTCATTCGATGCGATGCGGACCCGGATCGAAGAGACGCGCTCTGCTCTCCAACTGATTACGGTCGAAGAAATGGAAGGTTTTATCGGTCGGGACATGCGCTTCGAAGTGGGCGAACGGCGCGTGGAATTTCGAGCGGAGGACTTTCTGTTATCCTTCTCTCAGCCAAATTTTTATTTCCACGCAGCGACTGCCTACGACATTCTCCGCATGAAGGGCGTTGCGCTCGGCAAAAGAGATTTCCTTGGGCCTCTGCGTCTTAAATCCGCGTAGCGTTGGGCGGACCTATCTGACCGGAATGTATCGCGGGCAGACATGCTTTGCTTACAACATGGCTAGGATCGTCGAATATGCCAGCGGTGCATCCCGGATCGTGACAGTCTGCCGCTAGCTGACGCGCGGAACCGGCCCGGCGCCGGCGTTGATACACGACTGGGTAACCGTATAGCGATTGCCGTTGTGGCCAAGCACCCGCGCGCGGCAGGATCGCGAGTGCGGATCGCTGATGCCGCGGCCGTCATATTGCGGATCGCGGCATTTGGGGGCGATGCGCAGGAGACGCCCTTCTGGACGTAGATGCCCGGCTTCAGACGATAGATCCCACCCGGCTTCGGCGAATGGTCAATGCTGGCAATCGCGGGCACGCCGACCGCAATTGCGGCCAGGGCGAGACTTGAGACGATCCAAGTTCGAGGCAGCAATCATTACCTCCTTTTGGGGTCGAACGGGGTGAGGCGTAAAAGGAATGATCGAAGTCTGAATAGGCGAGTTAGGCCAATCACAACGAAGAAGATTTGCTGCCGAAATTGTGGACAGATTCGCCACCCCGCTGCTAGCACGCTCGTCACAACTTTACTGAGAGGACGCTTATGACATGGAAAATAGCGACAATAACTGCCATCCTTCTCGCGCCTGTAGGAATTGCGTTTGCGCAGGATGGCTCGTCCAGCCTCTCAGCTAAATACAGGTCATGTCAGGCGCGCGCTGGCGGAAATACCGTACAGAGCGGCATTTGCGCGCAGGCAGAGATGGCGTCGCAGGATGCGCGGCTCAACAAAGCGTATCAGCAGGTCATGCGACAGCTCGCGAGCAAAAACGCCGAACGTCTTGCCCTGCGCAACAAGCAGCGCTCTTGGCTGAAGGCTCGAGATTATGACTGCAAGGTCGATCAGGAAACGATCAACAATAGCTGCCTTGTTGCTAAGACTGCCGTTCGGGCGGACGAGCTGGAGAGCATGATCCGTTTCTAGAATTCTGGGCAGCATGCCGGATCATGATGCGAGGTATTGAGGGTCACTCCGCTGCGTAATCGCCCAGAGGGGCTGCAACATTTGCGTCCAAGGGAACCTAAGCGAGCTCAGTCAATCGCACGAGCCTGCGACAACTCGCGAAAGATTTGCCCTGCTCGGCGCTGATCGCTGGGTTTGCCAAAGCATCTTTGGGTTCACCATCTCCGGCTGCTCGGGGCCGCGCTAATGCGGCCCCGAGCATACCAAGATCAGAAGGCGTAGGCGGCGCCAATCGAGACGCGGGCGTCGTCATCGCCACGGCCCCAGCGGCCACGCCCGGCGACATAGCCGGACAAAGCGCCATCACGCATCGCGATGCGCAACTCGCCGAAAGCACTGTCGCGTTCCGTGTCAGCAAGTGGCAGCGTGACGGTGCCCATCATATGCTGCGCGCTGGCGAGGCGCACGGTGGCGCTGCGATCGCCCCGCTCGTCCTCAATGCTGTAACCGGCGCGGATCGAGGGCCGGATGGCGCCGATCTGCACGCCAAGCTCGCCGCCGACGCTGGCCGTCAACTTCTTGAACTTGCGATCCGCATAGACGAGGTTGGAGAGTGATGCGCCGGTTTCCGTATAGCCATCAATCTGCATGTTGGTGAAGTCAGCAGCCGCAAACGGCGTGAGGGTGAAGCCGCCGAGCGGAAGCGCCCATCCAAACTCGCCAGAGAGCGCCCAGCCATCGCCCTTGGTCTTGCCCATCGCCTCTTGCCCGTAAGCAGACGCGCGGCCGATCTTCTTGAACTTCACGTCGCCAATCCAGGCCGCCGAAGCCTGCGCGTAAAGGCCCGTAGGCATGGCAATCGCGCCATAGACCCCGCCAGTATAAGCCCGGGCATCGATCGGCATATTATAAGCCAGGCTGCCATCGAGCGAGCGATAGCCGCCCATCAGGCCGACCCGTGCGATGTCGCCCAGCGGAATGTCGAGGCCGACGGTGGCACCGGTGGTCTGCACATTCAGGCCGGTGAGCGGACTCGCGCCAGCACCGATCTTGCTCCAGTCTGTATCGAGCCACAGCTGCATCCGGCGGGTTTCGCCCTCATTCCAGCCCCGCTGACTGTTCAGGAAGCGCATCGCAGGCAGTGTCGCGCCGGTGCCAAGGCCATTGAGCGCCATGCGGGTGCCATAAAGCGCATCGGGCGCCATTTTGTTGAGCGCAGCCAGAGCCTGCGAATCCACATAGGTGGGCAGGGTCAGCCGATAGACGAGCAGGATGCTGTCATTATTGCCCGAGCCATCCAGCGCGCCGGACGTTCCAGCGACACCGTTGAAATTGATGGCTGTGCCCTGGAAGTCATTGTCGTTGCCGACGAACAGGAAGAAATCCTGTGGCGCGGCTTCGTCCAGCACAGGCGCCAGCGCCATCGCTTCCCACTTTTCGCCAAGCGAGGTTGCGTTGGAGACAGGCAGGCGCGTCAGGTTCATGCCCACGCGGCCAAGCTGCGTCGGGTTGAGCATGTTCACCAGTTCGACCTGCTTCACTGGCACGATGGCAGGGAGCAGATTGCCATTGGCCGAAATGGGCGTGGCGGCGGTTTCATAGGTCGTGCCAGCCAGATTAGTCGCGCCGGTCGTGTCCACGAGCAAGATGCTCTTGAACATCGGTGTTGTGCTGGCGCTGGCATTGGCTGCCACGCCACGGCCCAGGCCATCGCGGGCAAGCACCAGGAACTGCGTGTCGTTCAGCGCCAGCATTTCCGATTGAGCAGCCGTGCGATCAGCCGCGCCGCCCGAGCCAGCATTGTTGAACACCGGCAGCTGCAGCACATAATGGCCGATCGGGTTGGTCGGCGTCGCGGTGGTGCTGATATCATAAACGAGGATGCGCGTATTGTTACGCGTCTGCTGGTTGGCGCCGTTGGTGTCCTGCACCGTTGCGGATTGCAGGATCGTCACCAGCTTCTTGTTGTCCGGCGTGATCGTCATGGCCTCAAGGCCCTGATTGTTCCGGCGGCCAACAGTGCCCGGCGTGGTGCTGTTGAAATTGATCGCGCCCGCAGTGCGTGGCAGCAGAGCGGGCACCGTCTGGATCGCGCCAATCTGTTTGCCGGTCGCATCGAAATAATAGAGGCCAGCGGCATATTCGTCAGAGATATAGAAAGTGCCATCGGGCCGGAAGGCCATCGCTTCGGCATCCAGGCTGACGCGGCCAGCAGCCGTGCCATCGGTCGCGACGGGATAGACGATGCCATTACGGGTTACGGTGTTCGCGCCCGGATCGCGCCCGGTCATCTCCAGGCCGTTGACATCCTTGAGCGTGAAGCCGCCGGTTGGCACGATGGAAAGCTGGCTCTGCGAGCTGGCAACCTGCGGTAGCGCCGCGGTGCCGGTGAGCGGGTTGAAGCTGATATTGTGGCTGTGGATACGGTTGCGATAGTCGATCGCGCCGTCAAACGGTCCGCGATCCGGTAGCGTGAAAATGCCGCCCGAATAGCTGCCATTGGCATTGCGGCGCCAGGTCGTCAGATCCATCGCCATGCCGGAGAAGCTGCCCAGCGTTTCATTGCGGAAATCGCGCAGATTGGCATCGAGACGCCCAGCGCCGATGAGGCCCTTGTTCGAGAAGGTCGTGCCGCCCAGCGATACATCCACCTGCCCGGCTGCGTTGGTGATATTTGGTGTCGTGATTTGGCGCGACTGCGCGAACGCGGACGTTGCAAGACCGAGCCCGACGACAGACGCACCGATCCGGAGCGCATAATTTTTCATGATATTCCCCCATTGGCAGACAATGCCTAGGGGCGGCGGCTAGGCGAGAAGTGTGACCGTCATGGGTCGAATTGATGATGGTTATGCGACATCGCGCAATTTCGCCATTGCCTGCCACCCCTGCCCTGACGCTGGTCAGGTGCGCATCAGCGGATCGCTTATCCCGTGGCGTCCGGTCTCGATACGCCCGGCGAGACGTATGTCTATCCCGGACATTGCGACCTTGAGGTCATACCAGTCTTCGCTCTTGGTGGTGGACCAGAGCTCATTGGCAGTGCGGCCTGCTGGCACGGCGATGGCGCGGTCGGCCTGCACGCCATAGGCATCCTTGCCGATGGAGACGTTCGCGCTTGCATCGGCGCCATTTGCGATCCGCAGGCGCAGCGCCTTGCCGCCCTTTTCAAAGCGCGCGGTCAGTGCAGGTGCGGAGGCAGCCGCCTGCACATTGCCGGTGAAGCCACGCACAAAGCCGTTCGGGCCCATGACCAATAGATCAAATTGGCCCTGCCCGTCGGCGGCGAAACTATCACCAAGCGATTTACCTGCCTCCACCGTGTAGCGCCGGGGAATCTGCTCCAGCCGCAGCTTATCATACACATGGAAGACCGCGCCGACGCTGCCCTCATTCACGAAGGTGAGCGCAATGCCATCCTTCCCCGGCTTCGCATCGACATGCAGCACATAGGGCAAGGCGCGCGAGCGGCGGATGCCCGGCTCCTGAAACAGCGTCTGTGGCGCGCGGGGTGGGAGCAGCTTGGGGCGGGTGAGATGATCGGCGAGGATCGCGCTGGCTGCGCTTACATCGGGCAGCTTGGGGATGCTGGTATCGCCGCTTTGTGTGAAGTCGAAGCAGCTGGTCAGATCGCCGCAGACGGCGCGGTGCCAGGGGCTGATTGCAGGAATGCGCACATTAAAGCGTTTTTCTAGGAACTGACCGACGGAGGTATGATCGAACACTTCGCTACTCACCCAGCCGCCGCGGCTCCAGGGGGAGACGACATACATGGGCACGCGCGGACCGAGGCCCCAAGGGCGCGTGGTGCCGCTGATATCGTCGTCGCGCGAGGTATATTTGTCCTCATAATCGTCAAAATAGGCGCCTGCCAGATCGAAACTGGCCTTGCCTGCCATCGTACCATCCGCATTGTAGGAGGGTGGCGCGGGCGGTGGGGCATGATCGAACAGGCCGTCATTCTCATCGAAGGTCTGGAAGAAGACCGTCTGGCTCCACACATCCGGATTGGCCGTGAGCGCATCGAGCACATCTGCCGTGAAGGATGCGCCCTCGATCGGCGTGGAAGCGCTGGGATGCTCGGAGCGCTCCTTGGGCGGCAATATCCATGAGACGGCAGGCAGCGTGCCATCCTTCACATCCTGCGCGAATTGCTCGAGCGAGAAATGGCTCATGCCGCGCTTGTAGAGCCCCGAGTCCGGCTTCGCTTCACGGAAGCCCTTGAAGGCCAGGCCGCCATGCATCGCGCCGGTCCAGTTATCGTTGGGGTCCTGATAGATGCGCCAGTCGACGCCAGCAGCCTCCAGCACTTCGGGGATCGTCTCCCACTCCAGCGCATTGCCCGCATAGGTATAGCCCGGCTCAGGCAGCGCGCCCTTGATCCAGCAGCGCAGATTGTTCGGCTCTGAGTGGGTATCCCGGCAATTGGTGCCGGTCGCCGCGATCTTGGGATCATAAGCCGCGCCGGACCAGAAGACGATGCGGTTCGGATCGGTGCCGGTGGTGATCGAGCAATGATAGGCATCGCAAATGGTGAAGGCTTCAGCCAGCGCGAACTGGAAGGGAATATCCTCACGCTTGTAATAGCCCATCGAATAATCGGTCTTGAACTTGGGCCAGAAGCCGAATTTGCCCTGATTCCAGGCGGCCTGCGCATCGGCGAAGCTGTGCGGCGTGCCCGGCACCTTGAGCGCATTGGTCTTTTCCGTATCCAGATGGAAAGGCGGCAGATCGCGCACGCCATTGGACTGCGCCCAGACGGCGCGATCACCTGGCAGCGGAATGGGGTGACGATCGCCAAAGCCGCGCACGCCCTTCATGGTGCCGAAATAATGATCGAAGGAGCGGTTCTCCTGCATCAGAATGACGATGTGCTTCACATCCTTGATGGTGCCGGTGCCGCGCTTTGGGCCGATGGCCAGCGCCCGCCCGATGCTGCCCGGCATGGCGGCGATGCCGCCTGCAAGACCGACAGCTTTGAGGAAATCGCGTCTGTTGTTCATCGACATGGCGGACACTCCAGGAGGCTCAGGATAAGGATTAAAGCAGGGCGTTGCGCAGCCGACCGGAAAATCGATCCAGCAGCAGCACGACGATGAGAATGGCGATGAGGATGGTGCCGACATGGGCATAGTCATACATATCGTACCGGCCCTTGAGCTCCTGACCGATGCCGCCCGCGCCGACCAGACCGATGACGGTGGCCATGCGGACGTTCCGGTCCAAAATGTAGAGCGTGTAGGCGATATATTGCGGCAGCACCTGCGGCAGAATGGCGTAGCGCCACATGGTCAGCTTGCCCACGCCGATGGCGGTCAAAGCTTCCTGCGGGCCGGGATCGGCATTCTCGACATCATCGGCATAGAATTTGCCGAGGAAGCCCGCGCCATAAAGGCCGAGCGCGAGGATGCCCGCAATCGGGCCGAAGCCGTAAGCGATGACGAGGAACAGGGCGCTGATCAGCTCTGGCACGGCGCGGCAAAAGCCGGTGATGCCGCGCGCGGCCATCCGCACCGGGGGGAGGCGCATCATGTTGCGGGCCGCAAGGAGCGCGAGCGGGAAGCCGAGCAGGATCGCGATGATCGTGCCCCACAGCGCAATCTCCAGCGTCTCCAGCATCTTGGCCGCGACTAGCCAGACATAGCCGAGCGGCTGGACGAGATAGGTGGAGCGAACGGGGCGGCTCTCCATCGCCATCGTCTGCGGATTGATCGCCTCGGCGCGGCTCTCCACTACCTCCAGATGCGAGAAGAGCGGCAGATGATCGGGATCGAATTTCTCGATGCGGCTGATCTCCTGCCGCTCGGAAAGCTGGATGGGCACGAGCTGGCCAATGGCGGTGCTCAGCCCATCAGCGACTTGCGATCGCTCGGCGAGACCCAGCGGCACCAGTGCTGCCTCGCTCGTCATCGCGACCATCCGCCCAATCTCGACCCGCTGGCCGGTGAACCAGAGCAAAAGCGCTGCGCCGATGAGGATCAGCAGCGCGCGGCTGCCATAGGGACGCGGAAATGCCCAGCGCGTCCCTTGCGGGAGGGCGGGCGCGGTCATGCCGCCACCTTGGTGGATTTGGCGTAGATGCGGTTTGCATCCTGCACATCGAATTGCTCCGGTGCGCCATCGAACACGACGCGGCCCTGCTTGAGCGCGACGATCCGGTCCGCATAGTCGCGCGCCAGATCGAGCTGGTGGAGACTGCACAGCACGGTTGCGCCGCGTGCCCGCGCCTGCGCGCGCAACAGGTCCAGCACATCACGGCTCAGACGCGGATCGAGGCTGGCGACGGGTTCGTCCGCGAGGATCACCGGCGGATCGAGCATGAAGGCGCGCGCAATGCCGACGCGCTGCTGTTGGCCGCCCGAGAGGCGATCGACCCGACGCGCGAGATGCGCTTCATCCAGCCCGACGGATTCAACGAGCGCGCAGACTTTCGCCTTGAGGTCATTCGCATAAAAGCCGGACATTCCGCGCCAGAAGGGCATGGTCGGGGCCGCGCCCGCCATCACATTGGTGGCGACGCTGGAGCGTGGGCTGAGGCCATAATGCTGATGGATCATGCCGATGCGGCGGCGCAGCTGCGGGAGCGAGGCGGCGCTGACCGGCTCATCCCCCACCAGAACCTGCCCGCTGCTGATGTGCGAGAGGCCATTCACCGTGCGCAGCAAGGTGGATTTGCCCGCACCTGAATGGCCCAGCACAACGCAAAACTGCCCGGCGGGTATCGTGAAGGACACGCCATCCAGCGCGAGCGTGCCATCGCCGTGTCGCACACTGAGATTGTCAAAGCGCAGGTCCATCAGCGTTGGGCCGATTTCTTGAGGATTTCGGCTTTCAGCGCATCGCTGACCATCGCCATTTTCTGCGCGGCGAGGGCGAACTTCTCCGGCGGGAAATGCGCGTCATAGCCATCCACTTGCGCGCCGCCATAGCCGCGGATCATCTCGGGCGTGATGCCGGGCTGGTTGGCGATGGTCTGGAAGGCGGCCTTGAGCTGATCCTTCACGGCAGCGGGCAAACGGCTGTTCACGACCAGCGGCGGGTAGGGAATGGGGTCGCTGCGGGCGATGATCTTCACGTTCCGCACACCCGGCACATTCTCACGCACGGCCTTCTCGTAACTTTCAAAGGAGAGCGCGGCGACATCCACCTGCCCCTGCAGGAGCGCGGCGAGGCTGCTGGCATGGCTGCCACTCATGCGGATTTCCGCAAGATCCTTGGCGGGGTCGATCTTGGCTTCCATCAGCATGGTCAGCGGAAAGATGAAGGAGGAGGTGGAGTTCACATCGCCAAAGGCAACGCGCTTGCCACGCACGTCTGCGATTGTCGCGATGGGTGCATCCTTGCGGGCGAACAGCCCGGCATAATAGATGGATGCGCCGGATTTGACCGCGACCGCGAGCAGCTCGGCGCAGCCGCGATCCTTGGCCTGAAGATAAGTCACAGGGCCGACAAAGGCGATGTCCGCTGCGCCATTGCACATGCCTTCCACTACCGCGCCATAGGATTGCGCGACCTTGAGGTTGAACGTCAGCCCGGTGCTGCGTGAGACGGCGTTGAAGATCGGTTGATAATCCGCCAGCGTGCCGCTTTCCGTGCCGCCATCGGCGGGGATCAGCAGCACATTGAGCGCCTTGGCTTCAGGCGTGCGCTCGCGCTTGGTCCAGAAGACGGCACCGGCTCCCACAAGCAGGAGCAAACAGGCTGCGACGATCCACCGTTTCATAACTGGTCCTTCAACTGTCCCGGTCTGCGGGATGACGGCTCCCGTTATTGCAATGCTGTGACAGCGCCGTGAAAGCGCAGAGACAGGCGCGCCGGGCTGGTTTGAGTGCCAGCCCGGCGCAGTGTTTGATCAGAAAGTGGTGGTGAAGGAGCCGTAGACGGCGCGTGGTTTGCCTTCGAACTCATAGCCGTAGAAATATTGCGGGCTGTTCAGCGCAATCTCGCCGCGGATGAAGGCCGAGCCGAAGCGCTGATTGCCATAGCCGTAACGCTCGGCATATTTGCTGTTGGTGATGTTGACGACGCGGATCTGGAAGCGGTGCTGGCGCTCATCACCCGCCCAATAGGCGATCGACCCGTTCATCACGAAATAGTTGCCGAAATTGTGGCGGAACTGCACCGCACCGGCGCCGCCCGTGGCATATTCCGGGCCCTGATAGCGGGGGAGCAGCGTGAGGTGGAAGCGCTGATCCGGGCTATGCCAGGCGAGATTGCCGGTGATCATATATTCCGGCGTCTCGTTGATCTGCAGCGTCGTACCGGCAAGGCGGGCCTGTTGCTTGGTGAAGTTAACATTGGCCGAGAATGTTTTGCCGAGGATGACATCCAGATCCGCCGTGATGCCCCGAATTTGCGTGACGGCAGTGTTGTTGAACCATGTACCGGGCGTGATGCCCGATGTGCCCTGAATGCGGTTCCTGATATCCGTGCGGAATGCGCCGACTTCCGCATTGATCTGCACGCCGCCGAAGAGTTTGCTCAGGCCAACCGCGCCATTATAGGTTTCGGTCGTCTCGGTCTTGAGATCGGGGTTGCCGACCTGGGTGGGGCTGATCGAGAACAGCTCATTGGTGCGTGGCACGCTGTAGGACGTGCCGCCATTGGCGCGAACATAGAATGGGCCGATGGGCTGGCGGAAACCGAACTTCCAGATCGTCTTGGAGCCGAAGCTCTTGGCGAAATCCGTGCGGACGGCGAGCGAGAATTTGGTGCTGGGGCTGAACGGGATGACCGGGCGGGCATCGACATAAAGCCCGGTGATCGTGTTCGTCTCATTGCTGATCGGGAAGATGGGATCTGAGTCATTCTTGTAGGAAATGACCTGAACACCCGCGACCAGCTCAAGCGCCTTGGGGAAGTTGAAAGTGTTGCGGAAATTCAGCCCGCGTTCCTGGAACCCACCGACCTTGGAGTCCGCGCCAAAGCCTTTGGTGGGGTAAGGTGTAGAGCGGCCCGTCGTGTCACCAAAGGCGATGCGGCGGCCATTGTCGATATCCACGCAGCCCGTGCGGATCCGGCAGATCTCGGCGAACGTCTCGGTATTGTTCAGCTTGGGGTTGCTCCAGTAACCGGCAAGCTCGGTATACACCGTGTCCGACCAGCGGCGATCGACCGTGAAGTCCACAATTGGGTAGCGCACGCGGTTGGGCGAGAAGGTTTCATTGTCCGGAAAGGGATCCTGAAACTCGATCTGGGTATATTGGCCGTTGATGCGGAAGTCGGTCTGGTCATCGACTTTCCAGAGATATTTCAGGCCGATATTGTTGCGGTTGAGCGGATATTTCTGGATGCCGCCAGCCTTGGCGACATTGTCCACATAGCTTTCCGGTGCGAAGATGCGCGGACCGTCGGTCTGCTGGCTGCCGCCATAGACCATGATGCTGTGGCGACCCTCGGCATCCAGCTTGAAGCGGGCATTGCCCCACAATTCGCGCGAGTTGAACGCGCCATAGCTTGCGCCGAGCTCGACCTTGTTGGTGCCATCGGGCCGCTTGGTGACGAGGCTGATGACGCCGATGCCGCCATTCGAGCCGAAGAACAGGCTGTTACCGCCGCGAAACACTTCCACGCGCTCGATCATGTGCGGATCGATGGTGGTGGAGCCCCAGATATCTTCCAGCGCCGGGCCGCGATCATAGAGTGGCACGCCATCGAGAACGACCAGCGTATCGCGGTCGCCGCCGCCATCCAAACGGATCGTATATTCGCCCTCATCCGGTGAGTAGCCTATGTTGGCGCCCTTGATGAGGAATTGCGCCAGCTCGGCGAAATTGCTGGCGCCGCTCGCCTCGATTTCCTGCGCGCCGACGATCTGCACGTTGTTGCCGAAGGTGATGGCCTCGGCTGCGACCTGCGTTGCCTGCTGGCGTTGGCCCGTCACCGTGATCATGTCCGTATCGGCATCTGCTGCCGGTGGTTGATCCGCATTGGCCAGCGCCATTGATGGCAACAGGCTCGCGCTGACCATCAGACCGAGCAATTTCATCATGTTGTGCGATTTCTTCTGCATGACTGTCCCCTGAAAATATTGGGGTTGGTGCGCAGCGCAGGGAGCCAGATCCGACTCGATGCTGCAGCGCGTCAACCGCTTGCAGGGCGGCAGATAGGAGCGGCATGTGACAGTTGAGTGAAGCTCACTCAGTTTTAATACATAAAATTATTGAGCGTATTGTTATGATCATATGAGCCAGCGCTATCTCGTTGAACGAAGCTCAATTTTACGCGAGAAAAAATTACTGCTAGGCTGAGCGCCAACGGAATGCCGAAAGACATCATGCCAACGAACCCGCCCAAACGCCGCGCCGCCCCGCAAATCCATCATCCGGTGGAAAATACGCTCAACCGGATTCGCGTGGCCCAACCCGGCATGGCCAAGGGCGCCAGTCGCATCGCGGACTATATCCTCGCCCAGCCGGACCGCATCGTCAGCATGTCCGTCACCGAGCTGTCTGAAGAGACGGGCGTGAGCGAAGGCAGCATCATCAATTTCTGTCGCGGCATCGGCCTCTCCGGCTTCCAGCAGATGAAGCTCAGCCTTGCGCAGGAAATCGTGCAGCCGGTCCAGTTCATCCATGAGGATGTCGCGCGCGACGATGATATGGGGACGATCTGCCGCAAGGTTTTCCACTCCGGCATTCAGGCGCTGCGCGATTCGCTCTCCGTCCTCGATCCGGTGGCGCTCCAGCGTGCGGTGGATATCATCCGCTCCTCGAAACGGGTCGAGGTGTATGGCATCGGCTCATCCGCGCCGATTGCGGAAGACACGCATTACCGCATGTTGCGCATCGGCCTGGATGCGCGCGTGGTCGTGGATAGCCATGTGCAGGCAATCAGTGCCTCGCGTTGCGATCCGGACGTTGCCGTGCTGACCATCTCGCACAGCGGGGCGACCCATGAGACGGTGGCCTCCACCCGGCTGGCCAAGGAGGCGGGCGCCAAAACGATCGTCATCACCAATTTCGCGCGCTCGCCGATTCAGGCCTATGCCGATGTGGTGCTGTTCACGATGGCGCGGGAAACGAGCTTCCGCACCGAAGCGATGACCAGCCGCATCGCGCAGCTTTGCGTGGTGGATGCGCTGATCGCGGCGCTGGCTCTGGCCGATTATGAGCGCTCGACCGAGACGCTGCGCCAGACGTTCGACGTGCTGTCGATCAAACGATTCTGATGCTCGCAGTCAGCGATGAGCGAGGGGCTGGTGGCCCGTCCATCGCGACGAGATCGTCCAGAGACACATCACCATGCGGGCCGATCAGGATGGGCGTGATGCCAAAATCCAGAGCGCCCTGACCATCCGTCAAAGGATTGTCGCCGATCATCACCGCTTCATGGGGCAGTACGCCAGCGATGGCGCAGGCCTTCTCGAACAGCAGGGGGCCGGGTTTGCCGATCGTCACCACCTGCGCATCCGGCACGCAAGCGAGCAAAGCGGCCATGAGCGCGCCGGTCTCCGGCACCAGCTGCTGCCTGGCGCCGGGATGGGTGGTGTCGCTGTTCGCCACGATAAGCCGTGCGCCCTCGCGCAGCGCGTTGATGGCGCGGTGCAGCTTGGCGTAAGTGAAGCGCGCATCACGGGTGAGCAAAATCGCATCGGGCTCGTCCCGCACCAGATCGAGGCCGATTTGCCGGGCATGGCGTTTGATCTGCGTGGAGCCGAAGAGCATCACGCGCCCTGCCGCATTTTGGCTGGCCCAATTGACGGCTTCCACGCCCGCCAGCACGATCCGCTCGACGGGCACCGGGGCATCCGCGCGCGCCAAGGCTTGCGCAAAATCGTTCGGCACATGGGTGGAATTATTGGAGAGGATCACGATCCGCTCCGCATGACGCTGTATGAAGGCCTGAGCCGCGGACGTGATCCGCTCGCCAATCATCACGCAGCCATCCCAATCCAGCAAAATGGCTTTGGCATCGCGCAATGCTGAGAGGGGCGCGGCGCTAAGGGCTGCATTTTTTGCAATATTATGAGCAACCATGAGACCATCCGTTAGAATTGGCCCTATCAATACTCATTTGGAATGTTCTGTAAAGTGAGTAGTTCTCAAAAAGTGCAGGTGCGGTGATCATGATGGACCGCTGAACGTCACGGCGTCCGAGTTGCTGGAATAAGCTGAGTAAGCACGGGTGGTGGTTGCAGGTGGATCGCGTCGTCTCTTTCGTGATCCCACTCTCGCGCTGAGACCTGTGTCCGACTAATTGCGGTTCAATCCGAACTCCCGGCTGTGAAGGCGCTTCTTCCAACTCGCTGCAACCTCGATCATCGCGGCAGGATCAATATCAGGCGCGGTCAGCTGAAGGATGCTGAATCTCAGATCTGCGGGACTGCTCTTCTTCAGACCCGTGTTGGCCCGCATTCCAACATGCTGAAGATGCGCCCTCCCCTGCCCTTCTCCTGCGACAATGCCGATCAACTGGCCGACGCACTCGATCACATTCTCTCATCCTTTGAAAGCCGCTGAACATGGACGATTTTTACGCCCTGAGCGTGGAGGCCCAGATAGTCCGGATGGAGAAGTCTGACACTCTGGCCGGGCTCCTACACCGTTCTCAAGATGGTCAAATATCGCTAAAATGCGGTCTTTCCAGTGCATGATGCCAAAGCGCCCCGCTTTGCCTTGCCTGTGCATCGGCATGGCTATCATGCGGCGTGATGAAGACTGAACGCGCTAAGTTCGGGAAGGAAGGTTGCTTGCCAAATCGGTCACGCGCTTGAGCGCATTGACAAAGCTGGCCCTGGCTTCGGCATCGAGCCAACCCATCGTGGCGGCGACGAGATCGTCTGCGATCGCGTACCCTTGTTCCAATTGCTCCTCGCCCCGATCGGTCAAGGCGAGCGCCGTCTGCTTTCGGCCCGGCAACGCCTCCCTCGATACATAGCCCAGATCCTCGAGCGTCACGGACAATGCCATAGCCGATGCGCGATTGATGCGCAGGGCTCTGGCAAGCGCACTTTGCGTGACGTGGGGCCGCTCGGAAATGATCGCCATAGCGGTAATCCAATGCGGCTTGAGGCTCAGCGGCAGCAAGCGTTCGGCATAAAGGATCAAAAAAGCTGAGCCGGCAAACGTCAGCCAGACGCCGGGTCTATCACGAAATCCGGCAATCGCCTCAGCATCTGGCACACGCGAATGTTCGGTTTTCGACGATCTCATCACCTGCACCCTAGTCACGATTGTGCGTATGGTATACATACACTCGGAGAATTTGGAGAGCGGTGATGTTCCTGCGGAATTGCTGGTATGTATTTGGCTGGACCCACGACCTTGAACGCGCTTCAGGGCCGATTGGCCGCGTCATTATCGGCGAGCCAGTCGTCGTCTGGCGCAATGATGCAGGCGCCCTGCATGCGATGGAAGATCGCTGCGCGCACCGGCATGCCCCCCTGTCTCGTGGCCGTATCGAGGGTGATACGCTGCGTTGCATGTATCATGGCATGGCCTTCAACGCAGAGGGGCGCTGCATCGAGATGCCCCTGATGCCAAAGTGCCCGGACGTCCAGATTCGCGTTTACCCGGTGGTCGACAAGAATGATTGGCTATGGGTGTGGATGGGCGACCCGACGCAGGCGGACGAGGCCCTGGTTCCCGATGCTCATGGCATCCATGATCCGGTGCGGCCCATGCAGTCGAACAGCATCGAATATGAGGCCAATTATCAGCTGGTGCATGATAATCTCTGCGATCTCTCCCATGTCGATTTCGTGCACGCGACGACGCTGCAGCCAGCCACCGGCGCTCGCTGGTCGGAGACGTCGCCGCGCATCCAGTCGTCAGGTCGCGCAATCAGGTTTGAACGCTGGTTTGAAGATGCCGAGCAGCCCGGCGGAGGGGGTCAGCGCGTCGATACATGGTCGACATATATTTTTGCCGTCCCCGGCATCTTCATCATGCATGGCGCGCGCTATCCCGCCGGGACCGCTGCGGCCTGCGACGGGAAAAAGCCAGAGGGCATCGCGCCGCTGGTGCAAAATATCGAGCAGCAGGCGGTCACGCCCATCTCTGAGAAACGGACCGCTTATCATTATGCGACGGGATTGGTGGGGAATACGGCTGCAATGACGGCGGACCTCTCAAAGCGCATGGGTGTCGTCATGGCGGCCTTTGAAGAAGATCGCGAGATGATCGAAGCACAGCAGAAGATCTGGGATCTTACCCCGCAGGAGCGGCCCAAGCTGTTCGCCCCGCAGGATAAAGGCCCTTTCCTCATGCGTAAGCTCATGGAAAAGCTGATCAATGAAGAGCAGTCCGTTACCGCGAACGCGGGAAGCCAGTTCCAACGACGCGACCTTGGCGCAATCTCGACAGGTTGAATGGAGTCCTGCGTTCGCAGGATGACGGTGTGGATGTAGGCACGTCGTCCCGCGTCCTAAACAGGTCCGCACAAAAAACCGCCCCGGCGTTGGCCGAGGCGGAGTGCAATCCCTGTCTTCTGCCAGTTACGGCGCGCGGCATAATGGTGCCGCGCGCCGTTTAGCCGCCATATCGATCGGTCAGAAGCGTTTGCGCAAGTTCACAGCCCACTCACGCGGGCGGCCCGGCTGCGCGATGGAATAGCCCTGCGATCCGATGGTCTGATCGTTGACAGTCAGCAGATAATATTCGTCGAACAGATTGGTGACCTCCAGGCCGAGCTCAAGATCGTCGGATTGGTTGCGCCAGGTGAGCCGCGCATTGGCAATGGTGTAGCTATCGATCCGGTTGGTCGAGCGGTTTGCCGCCTCGGTGAAGACGACGCCCTGATAGGCGGCATCGAGACGCGGGGTAAGCGAACCGGCTTTGCCAAGGTCGATCTCATATTGCGCGCCGATGCTCCATTTCCACTTGGGCGTGTAAGGAGCATAATCGCCAAACTGCGGACCGTTGATGTTGCCGGGGCCGCCCACCGTTGCGGTGGTTGTGACGCCGGTCACCGTATTGGTTGTGGTGAACGACCCGAACTTTTTATAGTCGAACTCCAGATAGCTTAATGCCGCATCGATCAGCATGCCGGTGACTGGCCGGATCGTGGTCTCCACCTCGATGCCCTTGATGACGGCGTCGCCCGAATTGATCGGCAGCTGGCAAGGGATGCCCGCGCCCGGTCCGGTCAAAGCCGTGCAATCATTCAGACGCAGCTGGATGCCCTTATACTTGCTGTAGAAGGCAGCAATGTTCAGGCGAACGCGCCGGTCGAAAAAGTCGCTCTTGAGCCCGAGCTCATATGAATCCAGCGTTTCCGGATTGAACGAGATCGCCTGTTGCACGAAGAACGGCCTTGGGTTGACGCCGCCGCCTTTAAACCCAGTCGAGAATTGGGCGTAGGTCATCAGGTCGTCCGTCCAGGCGAACTGAAGATTGGCGCGGTAGTCGACACGATTACCGCTATAGGCGCCGATCAAACCGTTCAGCGGCAACACACCGTTGGCGGTGATGGACGTCGGATCATTATATGGGCGCTGGCGCACATATTGATAGACCTTCGATTCCTTGGTGTAGCGAATGCCGCCGGTCGCCGTCAGACGTTCGATCGGGCTCCATGACAGTTGAGCAAAGACCGCCTTGCTGTCGGCATCCACCTGATCGTTTTGCTGGAACTGCAGGGCCGAGGAGCGCAAATCCTGGAAGGTTGCGGAAATAGAGCGCTGATCGCTGTAATATCCGCCAACAGTATATTGAATTTGGTCACGCTCGCCGAACGAGCCGTTGAGGCGCAGCTCCTGGCTGAAGAACTCGAAGCCGACCGGGCTGTAGCCCAAGCTGTGGGACAGCGGCGACGCGTCATTGTCATTGGAGAATGAGGAATCATAAGTGCGGTAGGCCGTGATCGAGACGAGCTGGAGCTTGTCGACAACATCCCATTCGAGTTGGCCGGACACGCCCCAACCCTCGAAGCGCACGCGACCATCCCCCTTGGCTTCACGATATGGCCCATCCGCCGGCATGTTGAACGAGGCATAGTTGCAGAAATTGCCGCAGACAAAGCGCCGATCATAGGGGACCGTGGTTGGGAAAGGCTGGATATCACGCGGGACCGGGCCTGCGCTCGACGTGCCCGGGGTATAGGGCAGGTTCGGCGTCAGCGGGAAGATCGGGCTTGCCGGACCGCCATTGGGATACACGCGATCCAGCAGGATGGTGCCGGCCGTATAACGGCTGTCGATGCTGTAATCACCGATGATGTTGATATCGATCCGATCGTTGGGGCGATAACGCAGCTGGCCTCTCAGGGCAGAGAGATTGACTTCACCTTCGTCGGCGACTTTGCAATCGGACCGGTTGGTCTGGGCAGGAACGCCGCCAGCGGGGTTTATTGGAACGGTGGCGCCAGCGCGATTGACGAATGTGGTTGGGCCGCCTGCCGGATAGACGCAGCCGAAATCCAGACGATCGACATAACCTTCCTGCTTTTTCGATACGCCGGAGATCCGCATGTCGAGATTTTCAGCGAGATTGAAATCAGCGCTACCCCGAATGTCCAGGCGATTTCGGCTGCCATAGGTTGCTGAAATATAACCGCTATTATCCCCGGTTGGGCGCTGCGAATAGAGCTTCACCGCGCCACCGATGGAGTTACGCCCAGCAAGCGTACCCTGCGGGCCACGCAGCACTTCCACCCGATCGAGATCGAGCAGATCGAGGACCGAGCCAGTCAGCGTGGCATAATACACATCGTCGACATAGAGTCCGACCCCCGGCTCGACTGCCGGGTTGAAGTCAAATTGGCCTACGCCACGGATCGAGGCGCCCATTGACGGGCCGAAGGTCGCACCCTGCGGTTTGAGCGTGACTGACGGCGCCTGATTGGCGACCTGTGAGATGTCGGTCTGGCTGCGCGCCTGGAGCATCTCAGAGTTGACTGCGGTGATCGCCAAAGGCGTATCCTGCAACCGCTGTTGGCGGAACTGCGCGGTAACGACAATCTCGCTGCCTGCAGCATCGTCAGAATTGCTTTGGGTGGCCTGTGCTTCGTCGGTCTGAGCGTTTGCCGTCGTCGCAAGGCCAGCGATGAGCGCCGCTAGAGCGCACCCCCTCAGTTTACGAACGAGACCAGAATGCGTCGCATTGACTGCCATCGACTTTCCTCCCCTGCATCTAATTTTTGATGCTTGCCACAGGTTGAAACATCTACATGTGAAGCATGGTTGAGCAAGATCATTGTTGTCAGTTTATACCATTGGCCAGCGCGGTTGTAGAAATGCAACAGTGACAAATTGTGTCGCCGTAGCAGGTTGAACGGCAGTTCTTATCAGACGTTGCCGTTTGGCCTTTGCTCAAGCGCTCGCTGGAGGACGAGCGTCGAGCGGCACGTTCAGACGGTGCGGATGGTCCCGCCGTCGATGACGAACTCGGCGCCATGGATCGCGGCGGCACGGTCGGCGGCGAGATAGGCGATGAGGTCGGCCACCTCTTCCGGTTCGGCCCCCCGACCGATCGAGATCCCACCCAGCGCATCGAGCACGGACTGACGCGCGTCGTCGATCGTGCCGCCATTGGCTGCCTGAAGCATCTCCAGAAAGTCTCCCGTGGCCTCCGTCATGATCCAGCCGGGCGAGACGGCGTTGACCCGTATGCCCTTGGGCCCCAGTTCCTTCGAGATCGACTTGCTGTAGGTTCTGAGCGCAGCCTTGGCGGCGGCATAGCCGGTCGTGGATTCAGGCAGCGGCAGGACGGACTGGATCGAAGTAACGTGAACCACCGCCCCCGCGCCCCGCTCCAGCATCTGCGGGATCAGCAGGCGATCGAGCCGGACGGTTGCCAGCAAGTTGAGATTCAGTTCGGCGAGCCAGTGATCATCCGTCAGCGCAGCGAAGCCACCCGCAGGCGAAGCCGAGCCACCGACGACATGGGCAAGGATGTCGATGCCGCCCAGCCGTTCGAGCGCCGCCCTGGCCAACGTTTCACTGCCCTCGGGTGTGGTCAGGTCCGCCTGGACATATTCGACACCCTCGATGGGATCTTTGATCGCGCGGGCGGCGGTGATGACGCGCGCTCCGCCGGCCAGGAACCGCTCGACCGTAGCGCGGCCGAGACCCTTGGTGCCGCCGCTGACGAGCACGCGCTTGCCGGCGAACTCGGTGGAATCTGCCTTGATGCTCATACCATGGTCTCCAGGGTTTTGATGGCGCCGTGCACCAGCGTGAAGCGATAGGTGAAGCGGAGCGGACTGCCCGGGAAGTCACCATGAGCGGGACCTTCGAGAACGACATCGCCCTCTTCTTCCCGAACAGCATCGGGCGTGAAGATTGCCTTCACCGGGATCACTTCTTCCTCGAACAGCTGGCGGATCGCCGCCTCTCCCTCGAAATGCTTGCCATTATCGATGAAGACGGCGTCGCGCAGGAAGGGCTTCAACATGCCGTCAATATCGAGACGGGCGTTTGCGTCGATATAGTCGGCGATCGGCTTGGGCAGGTTCATGGACATGTTCATCTCCTCGACGGTGACGAGCCTTATTTAGCGATGGACTTCCCGCCTGATAATCGAGATAAATCGGCATGGAGTGTTACGGATAACGGGATAATGATGCGCCATTCGCTGATCGAGCTTGAGGCGGTTCTTGCCATCGTTCGGTGCGGCTCGTTCCGAGCAGCGGCGCTCGATCTCGGCATGTCGACCACGGCCATCAGCAATGCAGTCGGCAAGCTCGAACGGGAGCTTGCCGTGCGATTGTTCAATCGCACCACACGCAGCGTCTCGCTCACCTATGCGGGGCGGATCTTCGTCGCTCAGATCAAAACAGCGCTTGAGGACATTCAGAAGGCGATGAACACCGCGCGCTCCCAACAGGAGACGCCGTCCGGCACCTTGCGCATCAATGCCTTCGCGACGGCAGCGCGCGAGATCATGGCACCGCTGGTGCTGAGCTATCTGCAGCGCTACCCGCAGGTTCATATCGACCTCGTCACTGAGGGGCGGCTTGTTGACGTCGTGGCGGCGGGCTTCGATCTGGGGGTGCGCAGCGCGGATCTGGTGCCAAGCGACGCGATCGCCATACCACTGGGCCAGATGCGACGCATGGCGGTTGCCGCATCCCCTGCTTTTTTCGAAAGCAGGGCTATCCCACAAGTGCCCCAGGAGCTGCTGACTTACCCGTGCGTTCGTGTGCGGCTGCCCAATGGCGCATTGTTCCGATGGCGGTTCGAGAAGGGCGGCGAGGAATTGCAGCTCGACGTTGAAGGCCCGATCACGCTGGACGAAGCCTCCCTCACCCGGATCGCGGTGATGAACGGCGTGGCGATCGGCTATTTCATGGAAGCCGATGTGCGCGAAGACATTGCGGCAGGTCGGCTCGTCCGCATTCTGGACGACTGGACACCGCCGCTTGCGCCACTGTGCCTCTATTATTCAAATCGTCGTAATTCCTCTGCGGCCTTCCAGGCCTTTATCGCGCTCGCGCGCGACTTCGCCGCCGGGCGGCTTGCACAGATTTGAGCCAGCTGGTGCGCGTCCATGCAGCGCGCCGCGGTTACGTCGCCAGGCATTTCGACGATGCGACAATTGGCTGGCGCCGGCGATGTTGCTCATCGGCGGCTGATGGCGAGGGTAACCGAACGGACGCTAAGCCGCCGGTTCGTCATTGAGACAGGCTTCACCTACACCGCATGGCGCCAACGTGCTTGTCTGATGCGCGCGCTTGAGAGGCTTGCCGAGGGGCGTGCTGTTATCACCGTAGCACTGGACTTAGGCTATGGCAGCGCCGGTGCCTTCATCGCATTTTTAAACGTTCGTTGGGCATCACGCCATCGGCCTATTTTCGACGCGCCTGAGCGCGAAATATCTCCCCCTTCCCGTGCCGCTTGTTGCAATGCCGATAGGAATGCTGCCGAGACATCACGCTTGTCTGTCACGCAAGTTTGACGAGCAGGTTAAGTCTGCAGGCAACCCTATGCCGCAGCTGAACATTTGGCTGGTTTCGGGGAGCCGCTTGGCGAGTCCAATGTCGGCATTGTTGGCGCGTGTTGCCTTCCCTGTTGTCGTGCGTTCCAGGGGGTATGGAAGAGACTATAGAGACATTGCAGAAGAGAATGGAGGATGCCGCGCGCGCGTTGGACTTTGAGGAAGCAAAACGATGCCGTGACAGGATTAGTTTAATGCGTGGCGGCGCCACTGCAACTGACGCCGCGCAGGCAGATTTCGCGATATTAGAGCGCCAGCAGCCAGGGTCTATGGGTTTGGGAACGGGCCAACCGCGCATGAAGCCCCCACAAGGTTGGAAGCCGGCTCCCAAGCCTGATCCGATGACATCAGGCAACGGCCTTCGCGGCAAGAAGCTGAAATGAAGGGCAGCCGGGACCTGATCACTATCATGATAAACTATACCGGTTTGCTGTCACTCGCCGCCCGCCAAACGGCCGTCACGGCACCAAGAAAGCGGTTTCCGTACTTGTGGAATGTCACTGATGCTGATTGTTCATTCAGAGAGGACGAAAGATCGCCGATGGTGAGTAGTGCCTCGCTGGTCACGATGAAATCCAGCTTAATGCCGTCACGCCGCGCAAAGAAATTGGCGGCTTTCCCTTTTGTCGATCAAATCAATTTTTAGCCTCGAAGCTCAGTTCGCTTTCCGTCATGCGTCTTCTCAAACTGGTTTTAGACCGAGTCCTCGCATTCGTGAGTGGGCCCTGCCAACATGCCCGCTTCCCAAGCCATTTTAGCTGTCGAAGTCGGTATTGCCGCACCTTAAACAGGCGGATTGATTCAGGCTGAGCCAAAGGCGGCTTTTACGAATGAGGTCAAAGCGATCGAACGTCGACTTTGGCGGCGATTTCTGTCGCGTCATTCAGTTCAGAGAACGCCGCTCTGCATCTAACAGGGCAACAAGCTGGGCAGCTGGCATCGTGCGAGATAATGCGGCGCCTTGTCCGGCCCACTGGGCGGCGTAGCCAGTCTCACCTGCTGCTTTAGCCGCCGCGATCAGCGCCTTGCCCGCGTCGTAAGTCATGGGGTAGCCAGGAGGCGGCAGGCCGACACTGTCGCCCCATTGTGTGAAGAGGTTGGGCAGGCCCCTTGCGGGCCGTCCGGAAATTGCGGACGTCATGACCGTGTTCATTGCGGCAGGACCGGAAAGCGCCACGCGGTAAGCTGCATCGGCGCTGCTTTCGGGGCACGCGATGAAGGCGGTTCCCAACTGGGCAGCAATAGCGCCCAGATCAAGCGCGGCGCGGATGCCATGACCATCCATGATGCCCCCGGCGGCAATCACCGGCGAGCCACATTGCCGCACCAGCAAGCGGGTGAGCGCCATTGTGCCAAGGCGGCTGTCAGGCGCGTCTGGATCGAAGATGCCGCGATGTCCGCCCGCTTCCCACCCTTGCGCGACAACAGCGTCTATGCCTGCCTTCGTGGCAGCCAGCGCTTCGTCAAGGTTAGTCGCGGTCGCCAGAAGCTTGCACCCAGCAGCTTTGAGCGCGCTGATCCGACTGGCATCGGGCAGGCCGAAATGAAAGCTGACAATGGCTGGTGCGGTCTCAATGAGCAGTGCCAACATCTCATCATCTTCGACGAAGCTTTTGTAGATCGGGCGCAGTGTGGTCGGGGGCTGCGCGCCAAACGTGTCGAACAATGGTGCCATCGCTGAAAGCCACGCCTGTTCGCGCGCTAAATTCTGCTGCGCTGGCTGATGGACGAAGACGTTGACGTTGAACGGCAGGTCGCTGAGGGCCCGCACACCGCAGATCATCTCCCGTGCACCACCAGCGTTGATCGCGGCGACGCCTATCGAACCAAGCGCGCCCGCATTGCTGACAGCGGCGGCAAGCTCTGCGGTCGACACGCCTGCCATCGGCGCCTGTATGATGGGGAGCCGGATTCCAAGACTTTCGAGCAACGACATCGGTCCATCATAACATTGCGTTCAACAATTGCGACCCGCAGTGGAAAGCCGGTCGAAGCTGCATTCAGCGCGCGTGAACGAACCAATGGCATGTTGGCAATCAGGCGGGCAAAATTTTCGCTTCATGGCCGTTCTGGACTTTAGTGACCGACTGGGCGTAAGCTTTTCTGGCAGCAGCATCGCGAGAGCGGAGATTGTTTTGAGCAGCGACGCGGGCGTGACGGAGTATCAGTTCAAGCCGCATGAGCGGCCGATGATGCCGGGCTCGCCTGCGACACCGGATCATCCCGGTCCACGCCGGATCGGTTATTTCCTCATCGGCACTTTGCTCGCGCTGACTGGCGGTTTTATCAATGGATTGCTGACGGCCAATCTGCCGCAGATTCAGGGTGCTTTAGGCCTCACAAATGTCGAGGGCGGGTGGCTAACCGCAGCCTATTCCATGACGAATGTCTGCATGTCCCTCCTGCTCATCAAGTTTCGCCAGCAATTCGGCATCCAGCGTTTTGCGCGGATCGTCCTCATTTGTTTTCTGCTGCTCAATGTTTCGCAGCTTTTCGTCCATAGCTATGGACTTGAGCTTGTCGTGCGTGCGGCCAGCGGCATTGTCGCGAGTGGTCTGTCCACCCTGGCGCTCTTCTATTTCATGCAGTCCATGTCCCCCGCGAAGCGCCTTGGCGGGCTGGTGCTCGGCGTTGGCGTGTCTCAGGTCGCAGCCCCGCTGGCGCGCGTGATATCTCCCGCGCTGCTGGTGCATGGCGATGTGCAGAACCTCTTCCTGTTCGAACTGGGCCTCACCTTGCTGTGTCTGGCGGGCGTGTCACTGCTGCGTCTGCCGCCAAGCGAGCGGTTTGAGGCGTTCGAGCCGCTGGATTTCTTGACCTTCGCGCTGTTTGCGCCGGGCATGGCCCTGCTGTGCGGCGTGCTGGTGCAAGGGCGCATCCAATGGTGGACGACGCCGTGGATCGGCTATGCGCTGGCCGGATCGATCCTGCTGATCGGCGCGGCGCTTATTGTGGAGCATAATCGCGCCAATCCGCTGCTCAACACCCGCTGGATGGGCAGCGCGGGCGTGGTCCGCTTTGCGCTGATTGCGGCGACCATGCGCGTGCTCCTTTCCGAGCAGAGCTTTGGCGCGAGCGGGCTGCTTAGCGTGGTCGGCATGGGGCAGGAGCAACTGGTCAGCTTCTATGTGGTCGTCACTGTCGCCACCATTGCCGGTCTATTGATCGGTCTTGCCACGCTTAACCCCACCAGATTGCTCGAACCCGTGATGGCGTCCTGCGCCCTCATCGCCGTTGCCGCATTTCTGGATACCGATGCCAGCAACCTCACGCGACCAGCACAGCTTTTTCTGACGCAGGCGATGATCTCCTTTGCGGCAATCTATTTCATCGGACCAACGATGATGGCGGGCATTTTGCAGGCGCTGGCTAAGGGCCCGAGCCATATCGTCAGCTTTTCCGCTATATTCGGTATTTCCCAGCAACTTGGCGGCATTGGTGGCGCGGCGCTGCTCGGCAGCTTTCAGATGATGCGTGAGCGCTTCCATTCTGAAGTGCTGGTCCAGCAGCTGCTGGCGACCGATCCGCAGGTGGTGCAACGCCTGCAACAATTGGGCGGCGCCTATGCACGCACGCTTGGCGACCCCATGCTGCGGCAGGCGGAGGGCAGTGTGTTGCTTGCCCAGCAAGTCTCGCGCGAGGCCAATATATTGGCCTTCAACGATCTGTTCATGCTGGTCGGCATGTTATCGACGCTCGCTTTCCTTTATCTTTTCGTGCGGTGGTTTAATTTTCGCCGCAAGGGCGTAACGCCGCTGGCGGCGGAACTGGCTGCGCTTGCTGCAATGAGAAACAAGGCTGCACAATGAGCGATACGCGGGGACCATCACAGCAGTCATCACAGCAACCGGGCGAGCGGTTGGCCGATCCGGTTGAAGTCGCGCGCGCCGATGAACCCGCTGAGGCAGCCAGCGCGCCACAGCGCGGCTGGGCGCCCCCGCGCGCGGGCCGCAAGGTGACGCTGCTGGCTGCCGGATTCGTGCTCGCCGGCATAGTGCTCGTGCTTTACGCCTGGGGGCTGCCGCCCTTTGCGTCGGCGATCCAGACGACCGATAATGCCTATGTGCGTGGACAGACGACGGTGATCGCGCCGCAGGTGAACGGCTATGTCGTTGAGGTGACCGTGCAGGACTATGATCAGGTCAAGCGGGGGCAAGTGCTCGCCCGCATCGACGATCGCATCTACCGCCAGCGTGTGGAACAAGCCCGCGCACAATTGGCGGCGCAGTCCGCCAGCCTATCCAACAGCGATCAAAGCCGCAGATCGAGCGAGGCGCAGCTTGCCGGGCAAGCCGCTGGCGTGGCAAATGCGCGGGCGCAGCTGGCGCGGGCACAGGCCGATATGCTGCGGGTCAACGAGCTTGTTGGGGAGGGCTCGGTCTCGCTGCGCGAGCGTGACCAGACGCTCGCCACGTTGCGACAGGCGGAAGCAGGCGTGCTGCAGGCGCAGGCCCAGCAGCAAGTTGCGGGCGAACAGGTGCGCACTGTCACGGTGGGCCGCGGTGGCCTGACTGCCAATGTCTCTGCGGCCAAGGCATCCCTGCGCCTCGCCGAGATCGATCTCGCCAACACGCTCATCCGTGCGCCTCAGGATGGTCGGCTTGGCGAAGTTGGTGTGCGGCTCGGACAATATGTGACGGCCGGATCGCAGCTCACATTCCTTGTCCCATCCCAGATTTGGGTGAGCGCCAACTTCAAGGAAGCGCAGACCGCGCATATGGCCCCGGGCCAGCCCGTACGGCTCAAGGTCGATGCGCTTGATGGCGCCATGATCCTAGGCAAAGTCGAGCGGCTCGCCCCCGCCGCCGGTAACGAGTTTCAGGTCATCAGGTCAGACAATGCGACCGGCAATTTTGTGAAAGTGCCCCAGCGCATTACGGTGCGCATTGCGCTTGATCGCCACGACGCGCTTTATGGCCGTTTGCGGCCGGGCATGTCTGTCGAAGCCAAGGTTGATACGACTGGTGGCCCGACCACGGGCAAGCGTTGATGCGCCCGCTTGCACCCTGGCTGCTGTCGCTCGCTTGCCTTTCGGGTTGCGCACTGCCCGACACGTCACCCCAACCCGGTGCTGCCGTCGCGCCGAACGCTGGTTGGCGCACCGACATGCCGGGGCAAGCGGAGATTGATGCGCGCTGGTGGCAGGGGTTCGGCGATCCGGCCATGATCGCTCTGGTCGATGCAGCGCTCGCCAACAATGCTGACATTGCGATCGCCGTGGCGCGCGTGCGGGAAGCGCGGGGGCAGGAGGGGCTGGCGCGCGCTGCCTTATTGCCGACACTGGACGCCAGCGCCGCTGCATCGCGCGCGCGCTCGGTCAATCCGTTTGGCCAGCCGAGCGAAAGCAGTGCCGCGCAGCCTTCGGTTCAGGCAGCCTATGAGGTGGATCTGTTCGGGCGCATTTCCGATCAGGCATCGGCTGCACGGTCAGCCTATCTGGCGAGCGAAGCGGCGCGCGATGCGGTCCGGCTGTCAGTCGCGGCTGCGACCGCTTCCGGTTATGTCACGCTGCTTGGGCTCGATGCGCGGCGTGATGTTGTGCGCAGCACGATCACGGCCAGGCAAGAGAGTTTGCGCATCGCCCGGTCGCGCGCGGAAGCGGGGTATACGTCCCAGCTCGAATTGCGGCAGGCAGAGGCCGAGTATCAGGCGGCCGCGCTGATTTTGCCTCAGGTGGAGGTTGCAATCGCCCGGCAGGAGAATGCGCTCCGGTTGCTGGCTGGCGACCTGCCCGGCCCGGTCGCGCGTGGTCGTTCGCTGACAGCGCTTGCCTCCCCGCCGCTCCCGGAGCAGGGCCTGCCATCTGAACTGCTGCGCCGCCGCCCCGATATTGCGCAGGCGGAACTGACCCTCGCCGCTTCAGACGCGACGCTGTCTGCTGCACGCAAACAGTTCCTGCCCAGCCTGCGTCTGGCGGCGTCAGCAGGTGCGGTTTTCAGCAGCGCCTTGCCCGATCCCATCACCATCTGGTCCCTTGGCAGTAGCGTGCTTGCCCCCTTGTTCGAGGGCGGGCGCCTGCGCGCGGGGGTCGATGTAGCGGGAGCGCGGCGTGATCAGGCGGCGTTCGCCTACCGGAAGGCCGCGCTCACTGCGTTCCGCGAGGTTGAGGACGCGCTAGCCAATGTCGATAGCCTGCGCCGCCAGAGGTTGATTGCCGAAGCACAGCGCGCCGCCATCGCCGATGCGCTCCGGCATGCGCATAATCGCTATCGGGCTGGTTACAGCAGCTATATCGAGGAACTGGACGCGCAGCGCGCATTGTTGTCCGCTGACCTCGGGCTTGTCCAGCTTCGCGCCGATCAGGCCAATGCTCTCATTGCGCTTTATCAGACGCTTGGCGGCGGCTGGAGCGCGACTGCCGTCACGGCGCCATGAGCGGCTGCGCCATATCCGGGCAGATAGGCCTCATCAGTCCAGCAGCAACGATCAGCATCCCAAGAGCAGATTGAACCCTCGCCTCACTTGCCATCTTGTCCTTCGATTCAAGCAGCACTGAAGCTAAGTTGGCAATGCCCAGGCAATCACCTGATCGCCGATGGGCGTCTTCATGAAGTGATGCCCGCCGGTCATTAACACCACATATTCACGCCCACCCTGTTCATAGACGATCGGGGTTGCCTGCCCACCAGCGGGAAGAGCCTGCTGCCAGAGGATCTTGCCAGTCTTGAGATCGATCGCCTTGAAAAGATCGTCCGTTGACGCCGCGACGAAAATGATCCCGCCAGCCGTCACCACTGCGCCCCCATTATTGGGCGTGCCGATGGTGAAGGGCAGATAGCTGGGGAAGCCGAACGGCCCATTTTTACGGGCCGAACCAAAGGCGCGATCCCAAATTGTCTTGCCCGTGGCGATATCGATTGCGCGGATGCCGCCATAAGGGGGCTGCTTGCACAGCATTCCCGTGAACGGCATCTGCCAGCCCGCGTTGACATCGATCGCATAAGGCGTTTGCGCCTGAGGATCGCCCGCGCCCTCTGAATGAGGCTTGCCGCTTTCACGCTTGGCCATTGCCGCCTTTTGCTCGCGGGTGAACCATCCCTTTGCATCGGCCTGCGCGCGGGGCACGAGGCGGACATAGTTGGGCATGTCGTTATAATTGGCGACGATCACCCCGCGCATCGGATCCACAGCCACGCTGCCCCAATCCGTGCCGCCATTATAGCCGGGATATTGGATGGAGTGACGGCCCACCTCCGGCGGGGTGAAGAAGCCTTTATAGCTCGCGCGGCGGAAGTTGATGCGGCAGATCATCTGGTCGATGGGCGACATGCCCCACATATCGGATTCCGTCAGCGGCGGTTTGCGCAGCGTCTGCCAGAGCGAGACAATCTGTGTGGGCGAGCGCTGGCCTGGCTCCACGCCGCCCTTGGGCGCTTGTATCGTGCCGATGGGGGTGAGCGGGCCGCCCGTGGCGCGATCCAGCACATACATGTCGCCCTGTTTGGACGAGACGAGCAAGGCAGGCTTGCCCTTATAGTCGATGAGGGTGGGCTGGCTGCCAAAGTCATAGTCCCACACATCATTCTTCACCGCCTGAAACTTCCAGCGTGGCTTGCCGGTGGTTACGTCCAGCGCGACGATGGAGGTGGCAAAGCTGTTTTCGACCGGCGAGCGCATCGAGCTCCAATAATCCACGGTGCTGTTGCCCATCGGGAGATAGACCAGCCCCAATGCCTCGTCACCGCTGGCGATGGTCCACATGTTCGGCGTGCCGCGCGACCACTCCTGTCCTTGCGGTGGATAGGTGTTCCACTCAGGATGCATCATGTCCCAGGCGAAGCGCAGCTTGCCGGTCACAGCGTCGAAGCCCTGGATTACGCCGGAAGGCTCCCAGCGTTGCTGGCCATCGAGCGTCTGGTGCCCGGTGACGGCAATGCCGCGAATGATGACCGGCGGCGAATTGATGGAGACGAGGCCGGGAAACACCTTGCCCATGCCGATCTTCGCATCGACCTGACCATTGCGGCCGAAATCCGAACAAGGCCGGCCCGTGTTTGCGTCGACCGCAATCAGGCGGGCATCAAGCGTGCCCTCGATGATGCGGGTGGCGCACAGCGACCCTGCGACAGCGCCCGGCACTGCATAATAGCTTACCCCGCGGCAGGCCGCCGTATAGGGGATCCATTCATCAGGCACCTTGGGGTCAAAGCGCCACCGCTCCTTGCCGGTCGCGGCGTCGAGGGAGATCATGATGTTCTTGGCTGAGCAGAGATAGAGCGAATTGCCAATTTTGAGCGGCGTTGTTTCTGCACCATATTGGGCGGCTGCGGCGGCGGTGTCCGGCATATCCCCGGTGTGGGAGAGCCAGACCTGCTCGAGTTTCGCGACATTGCTGGCGTTGATCTGTGTGAGGGGAGAATAGCGACGGGCAGCGCCCGTGCCGCCATAAGCCGGCCATTCAGCGCCAGTCGCCATGCCCGAAGGATCGGCCATGCCAGCCGAATTTTGCGCGGGGAGGGCGGCGATGCTCTCATCCTGCGTTCCAAGAATTGTGAAGAGGGCCGCCGTTGCGATGACGACAGCTCCAATGCCCGCGCCCGCGAGCTTCCAGCGATGTGCGGCGCGCGTAAGCGTCGGCATGACGAGCAATGTGGCGATCAGCAGGACGATTGGCGCAACGATGCGTGGCACGAGCGCCCAGGCAAAATTGCTGCGCGCATCGAAAAACGCCCAGATCACGGTCAAAGCGGTCACGGCGATATAGACATAGGCGCCGATCATGCGGCCCCGCACGAGCATTATGCCCGCGAAGAGCATCGCAAGACCAGCCAGCAGATAATAGGCCGACCCGCCAAGGATCACGAGCCATGCGCCGCCGATCGACAGCACGGCACCTATCGCAGCGACAATCACCCCAAGGATGATGGCTGACCAACTCCGACCTAACTGCATGCTGCAATGTCCTTGCGAGGCCACGAAGCGGGCAGACGCTCGCTTACGGTTATTATGCTGACCCGGAACATGAACGTTCAGATACTCTTTCTGTTCCGGTGCAAAATCGTTGCTATCAAGTCATGGCGGTGTTGTGCCCCTCGCTTTGATCAGGGGAACGCACCTTGACGATATTATGGACCACAAAGCTCTGGCCTTGTTCACACAAGAGTCGTCGTGCGGCAGCTCTCATATAGAAACCAGCTGCGACGCTCTGTCTCGTCGATCCACACTTCGATCAGGCTTGCGGTTGCGACATCGGCATGTTCGTCGCACAGTTCATGGACGCGGCGCAGCTCGGCGACGAGTTGCTTGTTGTCGCCGTGCAGCTCGGCCAGCATGTCCTGCGGATCGACATAGTCGGCATTATTGTCGAGCAGGCGCTGCTTGGCGGCGATGTCCGAGATGGAGCGGATGGTCGTGCCGCCGATCTTGCGGGCACGCTCGGCAATCGGGTCCGTCATGGCGAAGATCTGGTCGGCCTGCTCGTCGAGCAGCAAGTGATAATCGCGGAAGTTCGGCCCGCTCATGTGCCAGTGGAAATTCTTCGTCTTCAGGTAGAGTGCAAAGACATCTGCGAGCAAAGCCTTGAGGCCGCCTGCGATGTGGCGGGTCGCATTCTCACCAAGGTCGGTTGGTGTGCCAAGCTGACGGCGAGCGGCTGAAATGGGGGCTGGGCTGGTCATCTTTCATCTCCTTTGCAGGTTGGGGCGGCGTCTGCCGTCCGATGGAGCAAAGATAATCAGAACTGCGGTCGCGCCAATCTACACCAAGGTTTGTAACGCCTTGGTATGGGTAGGCGGGGCGCGACGGTCTGCATAGATGTGCGGCATGATCGAATGATCCGCCCGGATATGAAGAGGACGATATGTCAGCCACACAAACCACCAGCGATCGCCTTGCCGACCCCATGAAGCGCGGGCTGACGTTCGCGATGGCGATCGTGGCGGGCGTCGCCGTCGCCAACATCTATTATAATCAGCCGATGCTTGGCGTGATGGAGGATGATCTCCCCGGCCAGTTGACGCAGTTCGTGCCCACGGTGACGCAGCTAGGCTATGCCGCAGGGCTGTTTTTGCTGGTGCCATTGGGGGACCTGATCGAGCGCAAGCGGTTGATCGTCGTGCAATTTTTGGCGCTGGCCGCTGCCTTGGCCATCGCGGCGTCTGCATCGGGCGCTCTGCTGGTCATCGCTGCATCATTGCTCGTCGGTTTCATGGCAACAGTCGCCCAGCAGGTCGTGCCACTCGCCGCGCATCTTGCCCATCCCGAGCGGCGCGGTGCGACGGTCGGCACAGTCATGGCGGGGCTGCTCTGCGGCATTTTGCTGAGCCGCACGCTTGCCGGGTTCGTCGCGACGCATGCCGGGTGGCGCGAGATGTTCTGGCTCGCTGTCCCCATGTCCCTTGCCGCTGCGCTCGCCATGGCGCTCCTGCTGCCCCGTAGCAGACCCACTGCCGATCTTGGCTATGGTGCCCTGCTCACCTCACTCGGCAGCCTGTGGAATGAGTTCCCCGCCCTGCGCCGCGCGGCCTTCACGCAAGCCCTGTTGTTTGGCGCCTTCAGTGCGTTCTGGACGATCCTCGCATTGCGGCTGGAGCAGCCTCCGTTCGAACTGGGGGCGGACGTCGCTGGCCTGTTTGGTATCGTCGGCGCCGTCGGCGTGCTGGCGGCACCCATTGCAGGACGCATTGCGGACAAGCGCGGGCCGCATGAGGTGATCGCGCTGGGCGCCATCATGACGCTCGCATCATGGCTGGCGTTCGGGCTTTGGGGCTCGCTCGTCGGGCTGGTTGTGGGCGTGATCCTGCTCGATTTCGGCGTGCAGAGCGCGCTCGTCTCCAATCAGCACATTGTTTACGCGCTCCGGCCTGAGGCGCGCGCACGGCTCAACACCATCTTCATGGGAGCGATGTTTCTGGGCGGCGCTGCTGGGTCGGCGGGTGCCACCCTAGCCTGGGCGCGTGGCGGCTGGGGCCTCGTCTGCATGCTGGGCGGACTGCTGGCAGCGGTGGCGGCAGCGATACAGATGGTCAGCCTTTTGAAACGCCGCTCATAGGGCGTCAGGCGATCGCCTGCTCGATGGCCTCAAGCAACTGATCGGGATCGATCGGCTTGGTGAGAAAGGCATGCGCGCCAGCCCGCAAGGCTTGCGCGCACGCCGCATCGGTCGGGAAGGCGGTCATCATGATGACTGGCTGTTGCCAGCCCCGCCGCGCCAGCTCTGATTGAAGCTCAAGGCCAGTCATATCCGGCATGTGCAGGTCCGTGACGATGCAGGCGATGCGCTCTTTGTCCGCGCAGCAGAGCAACGCATCCCCACCCGAGAAGATCAGGCCCTTGAGCCCGGCTGAGCGAAGCAGACTGTCGAGGCTGCCGCGCACAGCGGAATCATCATCCACGATTGCAACATAGCGGGTGGGCACGACATCTACTCCAACTGGCCCATGCGAAAAGCCGCCGGGGATATCCCAGATGGCCCTTTGGCGCCCACGCTTCCATCATACTCAGGTGTTAACGCGCCGGATATTAAGGGGTCGGCGTGTTGAAGCGATGAATGCTGTCGTCGCGAATGCCAAGCTGCTCGGCCATGCGCACCAGATCGGCGAGCGACTGCGCTTCCATTTTGCGCATCACATTGCCGCGGTGGATCTTCACCGTGATCTCCGAGAGCGCCAGACGTGCAGCGACCTGCTTGTTCATGAGGCCTGTCACCACCAACCCCAGCACGTCCCGCTCCCGTGGCGTGAGGCGCGCATGATTGGCCCGCAATGCCTGCAGCTCTGCTCTGCCTGCCTGGCTTTCACGATCCTTTGCGATGGCCGTCTCGACCGCGGCGAGCAATTGATCGTCAGCAAAAGGCTTGGGCAGAAAATCGATGGCGCCAGCACGCATGCCACGCACCGTCATGGGGATATCGCCATGACCGGTGATGAGGATGACAGGCAGCATGATGCCCTCGGCAATCAACCGCTCCTGAAATTCCAGCCCATTTTCGCCAGACAAGCGAATGTCGAGAATGAGGCAGGCGGCAACGTCCGGCAAGCCAGCGGAGAGAAAAGCGGCAGGCCCATCATAGAGCCGCACGTCGTAGCCGCTTGATCGCAGGAGGCTGCCGATCGCGCCGCGCACTTCGGCATCGTCATCGATAACGCATGCGCAACCCATCGCTTGCGGATCGGTCATGCCGCAGCCATCGCATCATCGGCGTGATCGACGGGCAACCAGAAGCTGAACGTCGCCCCGCCGCCCGAATTGCTCGCCGCCGTCAATTTCCCGCCATGCTGCTCAATGATCGAGCGACAGATTGATAGCCCCATCCCCATTCCTTCCGCCTTGGTCGTGTAAAATGGGCGGAACAGGCTCTCGGGATCAATCCCGTCCAGCCCGACGCCACAATCATGCACATCGATACGCACGAGATCACCCTCGCGCCTGCCATCGATGCACATCTGCGCGTCGCTCTCGCGCGTGCCAGCCATTGCCTGCGCCGCGTTCAGCACAAGGTTCATCAACACCTGCTGGATCTGCACCCGGTCGCCGATGATGGCTGGCAGATCTGGCGGAAGCGTGACATGCGCGCCGATCGCGCTTGCGCTCAACTCGCGCTGGAGCAGCGCTATGGTCTCATCGACCAGCGGACCAAGTGCGATCTGGCCTTCCCGCGTATCCACTTTTCGGGCGAGGTCCCGGACGCGCGCGATGATATCCGCCGCACGCGTGCCGTTGGATGCGATATGGTCGAGGCAGTCGCCCACTTCCGCAGCATCGGGCGCCTCGCGCGCCAGCCATCGCCGTCCGGATTTGGCATAAGTGATGATCGCCGAAAGCGGCTGATTGACCTCATGCGCGATCGAGGCGGCGAGTTGCCCCAGGGTCGTCACCCGCGCCATGTGGGTCAGTTCCGCCTGCGATTGCGCGAGCCTTGTTTGCGCGCGGTTTCGCTCGGTCACGTCGAGCGCCATCACGAGCACATGTCTCCAGCCCTGATGATCGGGCGGCAAGGTGACCCGCAGGACGACATCGACAGGCTCGCCCGCCAGCGTCAAAAACTGCGCCTCGGTCTCGATGGCGGCCTCTCCGCGCAACAAGGCCGCGAAAATGCGTGACAGCGCACCCTGCGCTTCAGCCGTGAAATGCCCGATGATATTGCTACCGACCAGATCGGCTTTGTCGGGCATGCCGAAGAGCTGTGCCGCCGCCTGATTGGCGTTGCGGATATAAGCCGCTTGCGCCGCCGCCTGCACCAACTGCGGCGTCAATTGCGCGCCTTGCTGGAACATCCGGAAGGCCGGGGACCAGTCCGATTCCCAAATTGGAAAGCCCGCCGCATTGAAGATGGTACGATAGCGCTCGGTCGCCCGGTTATGCGATTGGACCGTGCTGATCTGGCGGACCGTTAAAGCCGTTGTGATGCCGATGGCGATGAGGCTGACGGCAAGGCGCATGGCGGGCGATGCCACCGGCTCGCCGGCGTGGCTGATCGCATAGCCGCTCACCGCCAGCACGGTACAAATGACAGCCGCCAGATAGACAAGCTTGCGAACATGGCCGCGCCCCGCGATCAGCACCACCGTCGTATAAAGGACAGCAACGGCACCCTGGAGTGGGCTGAGAACATCAAGCGCGAATATGCCCATCGCGACGATGATTGCCGCAACAGCCTGCATTCTGGCTGCCAGTCGTCTCGCGTCCCGATCGCCCTGCACAAAAGCCCCCAAAGCGATCCATGATCGCAGCTGCGCTGAGACATTGGGCGATTTTCCCGGCAGCGGCAAGAGGATCGCCTGTTAACAACCCGACCCAGAAGCTGCGTATTTGCACCCCTGCCTTAGCATAGCCGGGCACTTTCCATTTTGAGCTCGAACACCCGCGATGAGCGAATGGTCGATCATTAGGACGCAGCTTTACAATGACCAATGTGGGCTTCGTTGGCAGCGCTGAATTTCGGGCACGTCACCTCGACAGAAGCGATCGAGCGCGGGCGAAACCAGCACCAATTTCCACGTTGTCATGGCGGTGTTTCCAAATGAAATATTGAGGTTTAGTTATATTGTAAGCAATGCAATTACTCGCACGGTATTAATAAGAGCCGGAATGGCTGCAACCTCAAAGAGGTGCCGCCAAATTCCTAAAGCGCCGCGCGACTGGAGAGGATGATGAAGGAGATGCTCATGCCATCGATGCAGGATTCGGCTCGACATTTTGGCAAGCGTGCGCTGGGTAGCCGGGGCAGATTGCTTGGCGGGATTTCTCTCGCGCTCGGAATGGCCATTGGGATGGGCCAGCCCGCATTCGCTCAGGATGAGCAGGCGAGGGCAGCGTCTGACACGAGTGAAATCGTAGTCACGGGATCGCGCATCGTGCGGCGGGATTTCAATTCCAATACGCCAATCACCACTGTGCAGCAGGAGGTGCTGCAGAATACCGGCAGCTTCGCGCTGGAAACCAAGTTGCTGCAATTGCCGCAGTTTGCCGGGACCGCCAACAGCCAGTTCTCGACCGGCTATTTTAACACCGGCGCTGCGACACTCAACTTGCGTAACCTTGGTGAGAACCGGAACCTGGTGCTGCTCGACGGCAAGCGATTGCAACCTGCCACGCGTGAGACGCTCGCCGTGGACATCAACGTCATCCCTTCCGCGCTGATCGAGAATGTCGAGATTATCAGCGGCGGCGCATCGGCCGTTTATGGTGCAGATGCCGTTTCGGGCGTTGTGAACTTCAAGCTTAAGCAGAATTTCGAAGGCCTCGCGCTCGACGCCTATTCCGGCATCAGCGAGCGCGCTCAGAACCGCATTTTCGACGCTTCCGTCATGCTTGGTGGCAACTTCGCGGATGGACGGGGCAATGCAGTTATCGGCCTGAGCTATTCGGACCGTGGCGAGACGTGGAACAGAAGCATTCCTTTTTACCAGCGTGGGTTTGAGGTTGGCGCCGTTCCTTCATCATCCACCTTCCTTGCCAATGGATCTTATAATCCTACCCAGTCCCCAAACCGACCCTCGCAAGCGGCGCTCAATGCCTATTTCGCGCAGTTCGGCGCGCCAGCAGGAGCAGTCAACACAACGCAGATCATTGGCTTCAACAATGACGGAAGCTCACTGTTCAATGTTTCGGGCCGATCGATCTACAATTACCGCAATGCGCTGACGCCGCGCTATACGATCGACACCTTCACCACGCCTGGCACCTCAACGCTTAAGCAGAATTTCGCGGCCGATACGCTGGCTTCATTGCCCGTGGAGCGCTGGTCTGTTTTCGGTCGTGCCCATTATGACGTGACGGATAATATCACCGCGTTCGGCCAGATCCTCTACACGCATTATACCAGCATCACGGCCGGTGGATCGCCGACTGCAGCGAATAGCTGGGCCGTCGACATTCCGCGTGATGGAACGCATCCCGTACCTGTCGCATTTGCGGCACTGCTGGATTCCCGGGCCAGTCCCGGCGCATCGTGGCGTCTCAACAAAACGCTCACCTTCATGGGCCTTGGACGGGTAGAGCATAACAATGACGTGTTCCAGGCCACAGCGGGTCTGCGCGGAAAGTTCGGCGCATCGGACATCACATGGGAGGTGTATGGCTCTCATGGCGAGACGAGCCTTGTCGACAAAGGCGTCTCCGGCTTTGCCTCGGTTCAGCGGCTGACGCAGCTTCTGCAGGCACCGAATTACGGGCAGAATTTCAGCAGCGCGCTTGGACGTTGCACGAGTGGGATCAATCCTTTTGGCGAGCAGGCAGGGCTAGGCCCGAATGCAGGCAACACCGGTGATCCAAGGCTCGCGCCCGTTTCGGCAGACTGTATCGATTTCCTCAATCCCTATTGGACCAACTCGACGAAGATCAAACAGGATATCGCCGAGGCGACTGTCCAGGGCGGGCTTTTCGAACTGCCTGCGGGCGAGGCGCGATTTGCGGCAGGCGTCAGCTATCGTCGCACGAGCCTCGATTATGATGCCGACAAGGCCTTCACACCGGACCAGAATTTCCGTTCCGATCTGGCTGGGCAGTTCGGCGTTTCTTCCGTGAATGGCTGGGACAGCGTGCGCGAGGCTTATGCGGAGGTGCTGTTGCCGCTGCTGCAGGACCTGCCGCTCATCAAGCATCTCGAGCTCGATCTGGCCTACCGCCTCTCGGACTACAAGCGCTCCGGCACCACGCATACCTATAAGGCGGACCTCAGCTGGCAAGTCTTCGATCCGCTGCGTCTGCGGGCTGGCTATCAGCGGGCAGCGCGGGCTCCCAACGTGTATGAGCAGTTCGGCCCGCCGACCCTGGTGTTCGATAGCGGCATAGATGCCTGCCAGTCCAACGTGACAGCCTCTTATGCCAATATTGCCTCCAACCCCAACCGCACGCAGGTGCAGCAGCTGTGTCGCGCGCTGATGGGCGCAGGTGCGCCGCCGATCCTCGATCCGGTGAACGACCCGCGCGGATTAAATGGCTATATCGGCGCTGGGACGGTTTCGATGAACAGTTATCCCAGCGGCAATCCCAATGTGAAGCCGGAAGAAGCGGACACCTTCACGGTCGGCGCCGTGTTCGAGCCGAAATGGGTGTTGCCGGGCGATGGGCGGGTGCGCTTCTCGGTCGATTACTACAATATCACCATTGCCGGGGCGATTGGCTATCTGACTGCAAACCTCACCTACCAGCTTTGCTTCAACGCAGATGGACAGAGCAACCCGACCTACGACCCGAACAACATCTATTGCCAGACGGTCGGTCGCCAAAAGGAGCCGGGGACGGGTGCACCATCGGGCGTGTTCAGCACCTATCTGAATCAGGGTGAGATCAAGACCAGCGGCATCGATATTCAGGCGGATCTGCGCTTCAATGTGGGGCCGGGTCGCGTGGGCATAAATGCCAATGTGAACTATCTCGACAGCTTCAAGCGCAAGGTTGGGCCGGGCGCGCCCACGCTGGAATATGCCGGGTTCAACGGCGGCTATTTCCGCTGGAAGAGCTTCACCGATGTTTCCTACACGCTCGGCGATGCCGTGCTGGGCTTACGCTGGCGCTATCTCGCGCCGACCAAGACGCAGGATTATCTCGTGACGCCATGCACCGCGACACGCTGCTTTGCGGACACCAAGGATTATAACATCTTCGACATTTACTGGAACGTGAAGGCGGGCAAGAATTACACGCTGCGAGGCGGCGTGGACAATCTGCTCGATCGCGATCCGCCGCTCGTGCGCGGCATCCCCGGCAATACCGATCCGCAGAATTACGATCTGCTTGGCCGGCGCTACTATATTGCTGCGTCGCTGCGGTTCTGATCCGCACCTCTCCATCCAAATCGCAAGGTCGGGGGCTATGCTCCCGGCCTCATGGTTACGAAGTTTCTGACGAGGTGTGGCAATGACGAGCAAGGCGAGCGACATGGACGATAGGGCAGCCTCGGCTGGCATTGATGCCCCTGCGGTGTCCATGCCTCCAAAGGTCAGCAATCGCGGATGGTACACGGTCTATGTGCTTGCCATCGTCTCCATGCTTGCACAGATCGACCGTGGCATCATCTCGCTTCTGATCGAGCCGATGAAGCGCGATCTCGCGCTCACAGATACGCAAGTGAGTATTCTCGTCGGCTTTGCCTTCACCTTCTTCTACGTGATGGTCGGGCCGCCTATGTCCCGCGTGACCGATCGCGGCATCCGCAAACGCGTCATCGCGAGTGGACTTGCGGTCTGGAGCCTTGCGACGGCGCTTTGCGGGTTGGCGCAGAATTTTTGGGGGCTGTTCTTTGGTCGCGCATTGGTGGGCGGCGGCGAGTCCGTAAATGGTCCAGCGTCTTTCTCGATGATTGCCGATGTGATCCCACGCGAATCCCTGCCCCGCGCCTTTGCGATTTTGAATGCAGGCGTAATGGGCGGTATGGCGCTGTCGCTGGTGCTCGGCGGCGTGTTGATCGGCCTCGTCGCCAATATTGCACCGATCCCGGTGGCGGGGATCGGCGTCATCCGCAACTGGCAACTCGTCTTCATGATTGTTGGCATTCCGGGCCTGCTTGTGTCGCTGCTCATCTTGCTGACTGTACCCGAACCCGTGCGTAAGGGCGCTCGCAAGCCCGGTGGTTATCCCATGCGGGAGGTCTTCCGGTTCGTGTGGAGCCAGCGCGCGATCCATGTGCCACTGCTGCTGGGCGTGTTGTTGATGGCGATCCAGGCCTTTGGGTTGGGCGCTTGGAATCCAGCCTTTTACGAGCGAACCTATGGCTGGGGGCCAGCAGTGGCTGGCCCGCTGCTAGGCGCTGTCGCGTTGGGCGGATCATTCACAGGCCTTTATTTCGGCACCAGGCTGGCAGAGTATCTGGGCCGTAAGCATGACGATGCCAATTTGCGCGTGCTGTTCCTGGCGCAGTTTCTTGCAGTACCGCTGGGCATCATGGGGCCGCTCATGCCGAGCCCCTGGCTGGCGCTCAGTTGCGGCGCGCTGAGCGCGACCTTCGGCGTGATGGGCGGCCCGGCCTATAATGCTGCGATCCAACTCGCGACACCCAATGAGATGCGGGGGCAGGTGAATGCCATGTATCTCTTCACGCTCAGCGCTATCGGCGGCGCACTCGGGCCTACGCTTGTGGCGCTGATCACGGACAATATTGCGCAGTCGGAAGACAATCTTCGCTACGTCATGTCCGGCATGCGCGCGGTGCTTGGGCCGATATCGGTGTTACTCATCTGGCTGGCAGTAAAACCCTATGGCCGCGTTTATCGTCAGCGGCTCGACGCAGGAGAATGAGGGCACGCATTTTGCATGGGACAAGCAATCCGGCGGTCCGGTAAGACATCGCCACTGGAGCTGTTCCCTTGATGGAGCATGCAAGCCTCGGGCGCTTTGACTTTATCTGGCTAGGTCTCGATGCTCGTCGACGAGGGTTACCAGCTGCATGCAGTTCCACACGGCGTCCACGACCTCTCAATCGCAAGCGGCGAAGTCACCCGCTCGGCATGCGGCTACGGCCTGACGCCATTCATCCTTTTCTCGCTCATATTTCGCTCGATCATTGGCGTAGTTGGCCATGGCGCTATCATAGGCTCGCGCGCGAGCGGCATATTCTTCGTCCGCTGCATAGCTGCCACTTGCACGCGCCTCTCTGGCGACCTTTGTAGACCGCGCGTCACGTTGACGGACCCTTGCGAGTTCCTGGAGATTGAGCTGACGGGTCATCTCGCGGTCGCGGGCCATGGCATCGGCCCTCCGCATGGCGGGATCGTTAGGATCATCCGCCCAAGCTGTGGCGGGCATTGCCGCGAAAAGGGCCGCACAGATAAGCAAATGGACTTTCACCTTTTCGTTTCCTCCCAACGCCGCAATCCCGGATATCAACGCAGAGCTTATTCGCAAACCGAACCGATTCCATTCTTGCCCGCTCGCAACATCGCCAGCGACCAATGCTCGGCGAGTATCTTGTGCCGGCCCTTGGCTGATCACTGCATGAACGACCGGCTGCTTCTGGGAGGAGAGTTCGCCATAGATTTGGCGCCGTCATTGAGC
>CBIHKY010000016.1:0-51582 GCA_966205705.1 uncultured Alphaproteobacteria bacterium | reverse complement strand
GTCTGTAAGCATGAAGTATACTGGGGACACCCTGTTTACCAATCCTGTATATGACGACATGCCAGCAGGAACCACAACAATTACTGTCACTCCTGATTTGATCAATGGGACGTATACAGTTTCCAATTCATTAGGATCGCAGACCTTCAAGCCGATAGAGCCTGGCCCCGGTCAGCACGTCATGAATTTTGAGGCAATACAAAAAGAGTTTTCTTATAGCACTTTAAAAATGCTGAATAACCTGATCGCCAACAAGGGCACAAGCACTCCAGCCTTGCAACTTCGCTATCTGAGCTTTGCGGATTGGCAGGTGCATGAAAACAATTCTCATCGCTACAACTACGCAATAATTGGAACGCCTACCGCGACAAATGACATGCCAAAAGCGGGCTCGGGCCGCTATACGCTCAATGTATTCGCACAAGGATCAGTGACACTACTGCAGCAATTGATCGGCAACGGGACACTAGATGCCTATTTCGATACAGGACGCATCGCTACGCGTCTCGAAATTTATGCTGACGGTGGGGGCGGAATCGGAAAATTCGAAGGCGCAGGGACCATGCGTAGCGATAGCAGCCTTTTTCAAGGAACTTTAAACTCTTACGGTAACTCAAATATAGCGTTGTCAGGAACTTTTGACGGCGCGTTTTTCGGCCCGGGAGCGGCAGAAGTCGGTTACACTTTCGACATCAGAGGCACGACAGTCACAAGACCGGGGGCTGAGTTGCGCTATCTCGGCGTAGCCATAGGCAAAAAAGACTAACCCGAACAACGCACGACTGTATTTACCCAGCACGCCCCCTCCCCCATCAGGATGACAAGCGCTCCACACTCTGGCATCGGAGCGGCGGAGTATCTGGTAAAGGGCGCGTGGCATGACGGCGATTGGCATTTTTGGAGCGCGGGGGCGCATGGGTCAGGCGATTGCGGGCGTTGCGGCAGATCGCTCGATTGCCATTGCTGGCGGCACCGACGGCGAGGCCGGCGGCGTGATTGGGGCACAGGGCGCGGCGATCACGGCTGATCCGGCGGCGCTGGCGCTTGGGGCTGATGTGCTGATCGACTTTTCCGTGCCTGCCGCACTCGATGCGCATCTGGCGGCGTGTGTTGCGGCGGGCAAGCCGTTGCTGATTGGCACGACGGGGCTTGAGGCCGCGCATCATGATGCGATTGACCGGGCGGCGGCGCGGATTGCTGTGCTGCAAACGGGCAATACATCGCTGGGCGTGAGCCTGCTCGCCGCTCTGGTGAAGGAAGCGACTGCGCGGCTGGGCGACGATTGGGATATTGAGATTGTCGAGATGCATCACCGGCACAAAGTGGATGCGCCATCCGGCACAGCGCTGTTGCTGGGGCAAGCGGCGGCCGCTGGTCGCGGGATCGACCTTACAACCCATATGGTGAGCGGACGAGACGGAATCACTGGCGCCCGTCGCGCAGGCGACATTGGTTTTGCGGCGCTGCGCGGCGGATCCGTTGCAGGCGATCATATGGTCATGCTGGCGAGCGACCACGAGCGGATCGAGCTGAGCCATCGGGCAGAAAGCCGGGTGATCTTTGCGCGCGGGGCGATCAAGGCGGCGGAGTGGCTGATCGGCAAGGCACCGGGGCGCTATACGATGGCGGACGTGCTGGGGCTTTAACGCCGATGGCGAGCAGGCAACTTAATCGGGCGCAAATCTTCGAGATGTTCTCGCGGTTGGCGGAGGCAAATCCGGCGCCGCGAACCGAGCTGGAATATGGCAATGATTTTCAGCTGCTCGTGGCGGTGGTGCTGTCGGCGCAGTCGACGGACGTTGGTGTCAACAAGGCGACGCGCAAGCTGTTCATGGAAGTGAAGACGCCAGCGGAGATGGTCGCGCTGGGGGAGGATGCGCTCAAGCAGCACATCAAGACGATTGGGCTGTTCAATACCAAGGCGAAGAATGTGATTGCGCTTTCGGCGGCGCTGGTGGCGAACAACAATGCGCAGGTTCCCCGTGATCGCGATGTTTTGACCACCCTGCCCGGTGTAGGGCGAAAGACCGCCAATGTGGTGATGAACACGGCTTTTGGCGAAGAGACATTTGCGGTGGATACGCATATTTTCCGCGTGGGCAATCGCACGGGACTGGCGCCGGGGAAGACCGTGCTAACCGTCGAGAAAGGCCTGGAAAAGCGCGTTCCTGGGCCGTTCCGCCGCGATGCCCATCATTGGTTAATCCTGCATGGACGCTATGTGTGCAAGGCGCGCAAGCCGGAGTGTCCGCGCTGCATCATTGCCGATATCTGCCTGTTCAGGGACAAGACCCTCCCCGCCTGATTTTACCATATCGGTTATTTTTGCTGTCCTACACACCCCCTCCTCTGGCTTATGGACGTCGCGGCGATTCGGCCGTGATGCCAGCCAAGGAGGCACCAGGACATGGCCGACCGCTTTGCCACTCAGATCGATTCCCTCACCCAGCCTGCGCGTGATGCCTTTGCGATCACGCCCCATGCGAGCAACGAGATCGACCCGCTGCCCAAGGCGATCTACGTCGGCACGGGCGGCAACATCACGCTGCGCGCGGTGGGATCGACCAGCGACATAGTCTTCAAAAATGTCGCATCCGGCCAGATTCTGGACGTGCGCGCGCAATATGTCCGCGCATCCGGCACCACTGCCGCCGACATTGTGGGCCTCGCCTGATGAGCGGGCCCGGCTTTGGCTTCGGCGCGGCGGGGCGCCAGCGACGCTACCGTGCGCTCAGCGGCGGTGGCGGATTATCCGCGCCAGCCTATTCCGCCACATTCGCGCTCGCCCAGTTCCCCAGCTATGACGCGCGGCGCATCTACCAGCGCACGACCGTCTCGGGCGGCGGCTCCGGCAAGGGGCAAGGCACTATCCGCGTGCCGATTGGCGGCGCGACGGGAACTGGCACGATCGGCGCGCGCATCCGCAGCGAGGATGGCGAGACCATCCTGCAGGGCCCGTGGATTGCGGGCGAGATCGATGCGGGCGCAAGCTTCATCGACATAAGCGGCGTCGATGCGCGGCTTGGCTGGTTCTTTGTCGATCTGCAGGGCGCGGATGGCGCGTGGCAGCTTGGCACCATCAGGATCGGCATGGGCGCGCTTTATGGCTTTGCCGGTCAATCGCTGATGATGCGCATGTTCGGTCGTGTGGGTGATAGCGCGACCTTCGCCTCGCTCGGTGTGAGCGCGGACAGCAATAGCTCGGTCTGCGCGCGTTTCGATGACTCGCAGGCCTATATGCCCGCCGCCGCAACGATGCCCTGGAGCTTGCCAGCCGATGTGACGAACGGCACCGGGCCGAATTCCGTAGGCGTCGGCGAATTTCTCAACCGGATGATCGCGCTCACGGGCGTGAATTGCGGCGCAATCGGCTACAGCCAATCGGGCTCGCCGATCGAAAGCTTTTATGTCGGGCAATCCAACTGGACGCTTCTCAGCGAGACGATCGAGCGGGCGGGCGGCGCTTTCGAGGGGTTCGTCTGGGGTCAGGGCCATAGCAATAGCGCGAACGGCCTGCCCCCTGCCGCCTATGGTGCGGCGCTCACCGCCCTGTTCGATCAGCTCAGCGCACTCAACGGTCTTGCAGACTATGGCCGCTATCTCTGGACGATCCCCTCCTATCATTCGCAGGATTGGGGCACGCCCTGGCAAGTGTGCCGCATCCGCCAGGGCGCGCAGGATTGGTGCGCCGCCAATGATGCGACCTATGTGCATATGGACGATGTGACGCTGGTTGATGGCGTTCATGAAGGGCAGGCAGGCGCGCGCACGATGGCGCGCCACATCGCGCGGGCCATGCGGGCCCGTTATGGCGCGAGTAGCGGCCTTGGCCCTAAACCGCTCAGCGCGACCCGCAGTGGTGCGACGATCACGCTTACATTGAGCGATGTGGGGCAAGCCGCACTCTCGCTGGTCGGCACGCCCGGCAACCGCATCTTCCTGTTTCCGCGTGACCGGGTGAACCGCGCGCTCACGCAGGTGGGCGACAATCGCTTTCCGGTGGCATCCGTCACCGCGCCGAACGCCACGACGCTCAGCATCACGCTCGCCAATGATCCGGGCGATGGGCATGCGCTGGACCTTTGGCTCTATTGGCCAAGTGGGCCAGCCAATCCCGCGAGCGACAACATATACGACAACCGCACCGATGGCGACGGGATCATAACCGGACGCATCCTCCAGGCCAACGTCACGCCCGTGCAGATCGCGCCGCCAACGCCGGGCGGCACGGTGAATGCGCCGCCGGGCGGCTATGTAGCCCACCCAAGCCCGTTCAATATGGCGGAAACCGGCACCGCTTATGCGGCGTCCGCCAGCGGTTTTGGCCAGCATATGACGGCAGGCTATGCGCGGGCGACCAATGGACGCACGCCCACCTTCCTGCCGGTCACGGTCGAGGGCTTCTTCACTTGCCCGCCAATCCCATCCGGCATCATCGTGATGTTCGGCGGCGTCGGCCCTTCGGGCTCCCGCTTTGTCGGCATCAATGCAGCGGGCAAGGTTCAAGGCGGCAATGGCGGCGCAGTCAGCACGAGCGTGCTGGTGCCGGGCAAGCGCTATCATGTCGCTTATCAATCCGGGCCTGCTGGTCAGGCGCTTTATCTCACCAATGTAACCGATGGCGGCAGCGGCGCACTCGAATGGCATGACCCCACGGCGGAAGCCCTACAGCGCCCCGGCGGAGGCCGCATGGAAATGCGCATCTATGAGGGCAGCTATCAGATGAGCGGCGGCGCGCTGGATGAATGGGCCGTCTTCCACGCCGAGCGCTACGCTGGCGCCAGCTATGCCTGCCCGACAGCACCGCTCACCGGCGCCGAGCCAGATATCGTCGCGCTTTATCACTGCGACGGTGACGCAACCGATGCGGTGGCGAAATGAGCGTGTTTTCGCGGCAGGATCTGGTCGACCTGCGCCAGCGGCTCGACCGGCTGCTGGGCAAGGTGGAAGCGCTGGCGACGACGCTGGAAGACCAGAATGAGAAGATCGGCCGGCTGGCAGAGCGCACGGCCATGCTCGAACAATTGGGCAGCGACGCCAAGCAGATCATCGAAGCCTGGACCACGGCGAAAACATCGCTGCGCTTCATGCAGTGGTGCGCTGGCCTTGCCGCCGCCCTGATTGGCGCAATCGCAGCCGTGAAGAACTGGCTGCACCGATAGGAGACCCATCATGCTCTATCCATATTGGCGGGCGCGCATCCGGGCGCGCCTGATCGACGATCTGCGCCGGGCGCATCGCTTCTGGTCCGTGCGGTTGAGCGCGCTGGGCGCTGCCTTCAGCGCGGCGTGGATTGCGCTTCCAGCCGATACGCGGACCCTGGTGCCGGGCGCGCAATGGATTGGCCTTGGGCTGTTCCTCGCCATCGGCTTTGCGCGCCTGCTCCACCAGCCGGAGAAAGGCGCATGACGCCACGTATATTTGGCCTGTTGGGCGGCGCACTTGGTGGCAGCGCGTTCATCGCCCTTGCGCTCGCCATCGCCACGCCGACGGTTGAGCAATGGGAAGGGACACGGCTGGCGCCCTATCGCGACATCGTCGGCATATGGACGGTGTGCTCGGGCGAAACCCGCGTGACCATGCGCCGCTACACCCCCGCCGAATGCGAGCATAAGTTGCGGCAAACGCTGGAGAGCGACTTTGCGCCTGCCGTGCTCGCCGCCGTGCCTGGGCTGGAGCAGCGGCCCTATCAGTTCGCGGCGGCAATCTCGCTCAGCTATAATATCGGCGCGGCGGCCTTTGCGCGCTCAACGGTCGCGCGGCGCTTCAACGCCGGGGACTGGCGCGGCGGTTGCGATGCGTTTTTGCTATGGGTGTATGCGGGCGCCAAGCGCGTTCAGGGCCTCGTCAATCGGCGGGAGGCAGAGCGCAAATTGTGCCTGACCGGGCTGTGATGGCGACGCTTCTCGCACGGTTTGCGCCGCATCTGGGGATCGCCGCCCTCGCGCTCATCCTTGGCCTTGGCCTTGGCGTGCAGAACCGGCTGCTTAGCGGCCAGCGCGATGTTGCTCGCGCAGCAATGACGCAGGCGCGCGCGAGCCATGAGGCTGACCTTGCCCGCATTCGCGCGGCTCAGGCGCTCGTCAATGCCCGGCACCTTGCCGACATTGACGCCATGAAGACCGACTATCGGAGACGACAGGATGACACCGACCGCCAGACTGACAGCCTGCGCGCTGCTTATCATGACCGCGTCCTGCGCATCGCCCCGGCCAGAGCCGATCAGGCTGGTGGCGGACCAATTGCAATGCCCGGTGCCGGACCTGCCCAAAGCGCTGACCGATCCGGTGGAGACGCCCTCCTTCTTGCGCGATCCGACGCGCTGATCTGCGCCACGAACACCGCTCGTCTGCAAGCGGCGCACGAGTGGGCGAAGGGGCTGGCAAGCATGGCCCTGCCGGACTGACGCTTTCTGCGTTGACCAGCCCGGCGCGAAATTCTAGTGAGCCGGGGCTTGCCGGATTAGCACAGTGGTAGTGCAGCGGTTTTGTAAACCGAAGGTCGCGGGTTCAAATCCTGCATCCGGCACCATTTTCCCCAGCACATAGGTCACGCAAGCGCTACGGCTTGGGCTTCACCGCGATGCCCATAATCTCGAAATTCGAGTTGTTGAGCAGGCTCCCTGCGCCCAGAAACGCGCGCGCGGGCATCGGCCCGGTGAAGTAGCTGCGGTACACCTCGTTAAATGCCGCGTAATTGCCAAGATCGGTTGCAAAAATCTGGACCCAGACGAGATCGTTCATCGTCATGCCGATCCGTTCGAGCGTGCGCTTCAACCCGTCCAGAATGAGCTTCGCGCCAGCTTTGGGGTCGGTCGGCGGCTTGCCGGTGGCGGGATCGGTATCCGTGGAGCCGGAAATATAGAGCGTATCGCCCGCCAGAACGGCTCCGCTAAACGGTGGCCCGCTCGCTGGCGCGGCTGCGCCCGTCGATGAGGCACGAGCAGGCACGGGGAAATAGGTCTTTTCCGTCTGGGCGATTGCTGGGCTGGCGAGCGCGATGGCCATCGCAGCGCAAAGAGATGAAACGAATTTTATAGCAGCCTCCTGTGACAATCCGGCGTGTCGCATCCTCTATTCCAGTGTGGCGCACTTAGGCCCATACGTGTTTCTGCTGATGTCGCCCTGCGTGGGAAAGCGCCCGTCCATCGCAAAGCGGATCGGATGGCGCTGGCATATGATTTTCTTTTCCCTACATTGGTGGGAGCCTGCGTTCATTTGCTGCGTTTTGCAGTCATTCGGCCATCTGGCGCCCTTCTGGTAGGAACGCATTCCGCAATGACTGACGCGAAAATCGACCAATGCGCTGCTGCCGATGACGAGCAGGAGCGGATGGATGTCATTGCTTCTCACGACATGTCCGGACTTGAAGATGATCCGCAACTGATTGCGATCACGCAATTTGCGGCGCATCTTTGCGATGCCCCCATGTGCCTTGTGAGCATCGTCGAGATTGATCGGCAGCGTTTTCTTGCGCGCACTGGCTTGGATGCGCGGGAAACGGCGCGGGATGTGTCCTTCTGCGCCCATGCCATGCTGGATCGCGACATTCTGGTCGTGCCGGATGCGACGCTCGACCCCCGGTTCAAGGATAATGCGCTCGTCACGTCCGGGCTTGAAATTCGCTTCTATACAGGCGCGCCGCTCCTGTCTGAGGAAGGCCTGCCCCTGGGCGCGCTCTGCGTGATCGATCCGGTCGTGCGCGAGGGCCTCACGCCCCTGCAGCTTGAAGGGCTGGCGATCCTGGCAAAGCAGGTATCCTCGATCCTGATGGAGCGGCGCACCGCGCGCAGCACCGGGCGGCGCTTTGACGAGCAGGAGCAGCGCTTCCGCACATTGGCGGATACCATGCCGCAAATGGTCTGGTCCACCCAGCCCGATGGCTTCCACGATTATTACAATGCGCGCTGGTATGAGTTCACCGGCGTTCCGGCAGGCTCAACCGATGGCGAAGGCTGGGCTGGCATGTTCCACCCTGACGATCAGGACCGCGCCTGGGACGTGTGGCGTCATTCGCTCGACACGGGCGAACCCTATGAGATCGAGTATCGCTTGAGGAATGCCGCGGGTGAATATCGCTGGACGCTCGGGCGCGCGCTGCCCATCCGTGACGGCAATGGCAGGATCACGCGCTGGTTCGGCACCTGTACCGACATCCATGACAGCAGGATGCTTCAGGAACAGCGCGAGATCATCTCGCATGAGCTGAGCCACCGCATTCAGAACATCTTCTCGGTCATCGGGGGTCTTGTGGGCCTTTCCTCGCGGCATGATCCGGCGATGGCGCCGCTCGCCGAGGATCTGCGCGGGCGGATCGCAGCGCTTGGACGCGCGCATGATTTCGTGCGTCCGCATAGCGAGCGGTCGCGCCCGTCACGGATGCAGGACAGCCTTTCCGGCCTCGTCGAAACGCTGCTGACGCCTTATGAAACCAATGGCGAAAAGCGCGTCCTCATCACGGGTGAAGAGATTGAGATCGATGATCGCTCCGCGACGCCGCTCGCGCTGCTGTTTCATGAGCTTGCCACCAACTCGGCGAAATATGGCGCGCTGTCTGTCGATAGCGGCACGGTGCAGATCAACTTTGCCAGGCAGGATGATGAATTCCTCATCCGGTGGACGGAGTCCGGCGGCCCAACCGTGAGCGCACCGAGCCGTGAAGGTTTCGGCAGCAAGCTCATCGAGATCAGCATTGCGCGTCAGCTAAACGGCAAGCTGGAGCGCGAATGGAACCCCGAGGGTCTGATCGTTACTGCGCTTATCCCGGATTCGGTTCTGAGCCGCCAATCCTGATTGGGAAGCGGACAAGATCTTCGTGATCCGCTTCCAGGCCTTCCAGCGCCAGGGCTGCGGCGGCGAGGATGGCAGGATCGCTGAACGGCTTGCGGATATAGCCGATTGACGTTGGCGCCGGTACCTCGATCTGGGCGGGATTGGCGGTCACATAGACCACTTTGGTGCCATATTGCTGGGCAAGCTCCAGCGCGATCTGTGGCCCGGTCGGCCCATCGCGCAGATTGAGATCGATAAAGGCGGCATCCGCCTTCGCGCCCGCAGAAATCGCCTGCATCTTGTCCGATGCGATGGCGATGACATTATAGCCCGCATCCACCAGAATGCGTTCGATATCCATCGCCACCATGATTTCATCTTCGACGATGAGGATCGATTTAGAAGTCACGTCAGTCTCCGTTAGCATTGCTGTAATGCCACGGCGCTGCTCCGGTTCCCTCGCCCGTCTCAACTGACTGGAAATTCTGAGGATTTTTTTGCGGCGTGCTCTTGTGGCTACAGCATGGCCGCAAAGCGCTCGATGGCGGAGGTGAGGCTTGGCATGATGAGGCCGCGCTCGCTCGTCATCGGCGCATGAAGCGGGCGCCGGGCCGGCCACCCCATCGCGGCGAGCGGCATCGGCTCGATGAGATCGGTCTGGAGGTTCAGCGCGTCGCCGAGCAGATGCGCAAAGGCCGCCCATGACAACGCGCCCTCGCTGGTGAGATGCCACAGCCCCACCTCACCATCGATGATGAGATCGAGCGTCGTGCGGACGAGATCGGGCACATAGGTGGGCGAGGTGATGCAATCCTGCACAGCGCGGAAGGGCTGCCCGGCCCGCATGGCCGCAGCAGCATGCACAGCGAAATTATGCTGGTCATAAGGCGAGAAAAAGGACGCCGTGCGGATGATGAGCGCGCTGGCGTTCAGCGCCAGAATGGCCTCTTCCGCCCGCGCCTTGCTCTGCCCATAGACGTTGAGGGGCGCAGGGCGATCACTCTCCACATAGGGGCGATTGGCCAACCCATCGAACACAAGATCGCTGGAGAAGCAGCTATAGTGGATGCCTCGTTCAGCGCAGGCGCGGGCGAGATCGACGCAGCCGGTGAAGTTCGCCGCGAGGCAATCCTCCGCCTGATGCTCGGCATCATCCACGCGCACCCAACCTGCGCAATTGATCACTGACCATGGGCGCAGCGTATCGAGCACTTCGCCGATCTGCGCGGCATTGCGCAAATCGAGCTGCTCCCGGCTCGTCACGACGTGATGAATGTCCCGCTGGCGGCAAGCGCCCGCAAAGGCCTGCCCGAGTGTTCCGGTTGCGCCGACGATCAACAGCGGGACAGAAGAAGGAAGCGTGGGTGCTGCCATCGCGGAGGATGGGACGGAAGTTGGGACATGGAAGCGCTCAGGCCGCTGCCACCAGCCTTGCCCATCGAGCACTGGGTGCGAGGGCGGTTCGCCTGCGGCAAGGGTGCGGATCAAAGGCACAATCGCGGTTTCGCGTGGAGTTGGCCCGCGCACGTCGAATGTCCCGCTCTCATAATGGCCATCCTGCCGGGTCAGCAGACTATCCCAATCATAAGCGCCGAACAGGCTCCACACCGTGACTGCCTCGATTGCGGCGCCCTCAGCGCGCAGCTGCGTGGCTGTGGCCCAGGCATCGCGCAGCCAGCGCATCTGTTCCTCGCGCGTGCAGCCGACATGCACCTCGGTAAGCGCGAGCGGGATGCCATAGCGTTCCCATGCGCTGCGCAGTGCTCCTGCAAGACCCGAGGGCTGATCGACCACGCGCATAGCCGCCACATCCGCCAGCGGACCATGCGCACTCATGCCGTGCGTGGCGGGCGGATAGAGGTCCAGCCGATGATCGAGAAAGCGATCGCTGGTCAGATAATGGTTCACGCCGATGACGTCCGGCGGGCAAGGATTATTCGCGATCTGCGTCAACCGATCGGCAAGGCCGAGGCCGGACAGATGATCCCAAAGGATATGGTCGCGAGTGAGCGCGCCGCTCAGCAGGTCCCAGCTCGCCCAGCGCCGGTGATTGTCGAACTCCGCCTGTGCAGCCCGCTCCGGCGTGCCCTGCGTAAAGCCCAGATCCTCGGTCTGGATCAGCCGCGCGTCTGGATTGACCGCACGGATTGCGCGCATCGAGAGGCGCACCGCGTCGATCTGGTTGAGCAGCGCCAGCCAGAAGGCGTGATCATCCTGCTTGTGTGGATACCAATGCCCATACAGCGCCGCAAAGCGCGCGGTGGTGAGCGGCTCGTTGATGGGCGTCCAGTCCCTCACCCAGGGGAAACGTCTGGCAGCCTGGCCAGCATGGGCCGCCACGCCACGCGCAAAATCCTCTTGAAGCAGGCTTGTGTGCGGTGGCCCGCTGCCGTGATGGACAAGGCCGAGAATGGGCCGCACACCTAACCCACGCAACTTCTCCAGCCGCGCCTCATGCCAGGCCCAAAGCCCTTCCCGCGCCGGTGACGCAGCAAATGTCTCCCATAACAGGGGATAGCGCACGGCTTTGATGCCAAGGCCCGCAAGACGCGCAAGATCATCGGGTCGGCTATTATGACCGTTCAGGCGGCATTGGTCCCGATAGGCATCGCCCACCCGGTTCAGCGTGCATTCCACGCCGCCCCACAGGTGCAACGGCTCGAATTCGGGCAAGGCCGGAATGATGATATCCTCTCGAAGGCAGGCGTTCGTCACATCATCTTACGCATGAGCGGCCCTAGATATCCGGCGCCGCAGATGCGCTGGCGCTTATCGTATTAATGCTCGTTAATTTAAGGGACGGTTTGAGGAGCGCGGAAGCCCTGCATGCATTGTGATCATGCAAAGTTTTTCATACTCCGTCCTGAAAGCTGAACCGTATGACTCTGGTGTGCTTTTCACATCTGCGCTGGGATTTTGTGTTCCAGCGTCCGCAGCATCTCATGTCCAATTTCGCCCGCCGACAACCGGTGCTTTTCTGGGAAGAGCCAGTCATAAGTGCCGATATAGTGAGCCCCGCGCTCGATATCCGCTCCCCTGCTCCCAATGTGACCGTCGCCGTGCCGCTATTGCCGGAAGGCTTGTCCGGGCAGGAGACGGAGGCTGCTTTGCGATCGCTGCTTGACGCGCAGCTCGATCGCGCGAGCGCGCTGCTCATCCGCTGGTATTATACGCCGATGATGCTGCCCTTCTCGCGCCATCTGCGTGCGGATTGCACCATCTATGATTGCATGGATGAGTTGGCCAACTTCATGTTTGCGCCGCCCGAACTGCCCGGCCTGGAAGCCGAGCTGTTCGACACGGCGGATCTCGTCTTCACAGGCGGTTACAGCCTGTATGAAGCCAAGCGCGGGCGGCATCCGGCAGTCCATGCCTTTCCCTCCAGCGTGGATGTCGCTCACTTTGCGACCGCGCGCATGCCCGGTGACGATCCAGTGGATCAGGCCGGCTTCGCGCGGCCGCGCTTCGGCTTTTATGGCGTGATCGACGAGCGGATGGACCTGGCCCTCATTGCCGCGCTGGCCGATGCACGGCCTGACTGGTCGATCATCATGGTCGGCCCGGTGGTGAAGATCGATCCGGCCCATCTGCCGCAGCGGCCCAACATCGCTTATCTTGGCGGCAAGACCTATGCCGATCTGCCGCATTATGCGGGATCGTGGGACGTCGCGCTGATGCCCTTCGCGATCAACGATTCCACCCGCTTCATCTCACCCACCAAGACGCCGGAATATCTGGCGGCTGGGCTGCCGGTCGTCTCGACGCCTATCGTGGATGTGGTGCGCCATTATGGCCTGCTCGATGCGGTCGAGATTGCCAGCAATGCGGACGCCTTTATCGCGGGCTGTGAGCAGGCGCTCGCGCGGTCGCGCGAGCCAGCCAATGCCGCGTGGCGCGCCGAGGCGGACACGCTGCTCGGCGGCCTCTCCTGGCAGACCACGGTCAGCGCGATGGAGAACCTGATCGATAGCGCAAGCATGCCAAAGGGCAGCAGCCGCAAACGTCATTATGATTATCTCGTCGTCGGTGCTGGTTTCGCCGGGTCCGTCATGGCCGAGCGGCTGGCGAACGACAGCGGCAAGCGTGTGCTGGTGATCGACAAGCGCGAGCATATCGCTGGCAATGCCTTTGACCATCAGGACGAGGCGGGCATCATGGTGCATCGCTACGGGCCGCACATCTTCCATACCAATAGTCAGGATATCGTCGATTATCTCTCCCGCTTCACGGCATGGCGCCCCTATGAGCACCGGGTGTTGGCGGACATCGATGGCGTGCGCGTGCCGATGCCGATCAATCGCGATACGCTAAACATCCTGTACGATCTCGACTTGCAGACGGAGGATGAGGCCGAGGCCTATCTCGCCAGCCGCGCCGAGCCGGTGGACGAGATCATCACCTCAGCCGATGTCGTGATCTCCAAGGTCGGGCGGGAACTCTACGAAACCTTCTTCCGCGGTTATACGCGCAAGCAATGGGGCATCGATCCATCCGATCTCGACAAGTCGGTGACGGCCCGCGTGCCGACCCGCACCAATACGGACGATCGCTATTTCACGGACAGTTTTCAGGCGATGCCGGAGGCTGGCTACACAGCGATGTTCGAGAAGATGCTGGATCATCCGCTGATCGACTTGGAACTGGGCGTGACCTTCGAGGATATGCGCGCGCAAGTCAGCTATGATCGGTTGGTGTTTACCGGGCCGATCGATGAATATTTCGACTTTTGCTATGGACGCCTGCCCTATCGCTCGCTCGGCTTCCGCCACGAGACGGTGGATCAAGAGTGGCTGCAACCCGTGGCGGTGGTGAACTACCCATCGGAGGATGTGCCCTACACGCGCATCACGGAATATAAGCATCTAACCGGGCAGAGCGCTGCGAAGACCAGCATCACTTATGAATATCCCAGTGCGGTGGGCGATCCTTATTACCCCATTCCGCGCCCGGAAAATGCCGCTCTGTTCAAGCGCTATGAGGCGCTGGCACTGGCCACGCCGCAAGTGTTGTTCGTGGGGCGGCTGGCGACCTATCGCTATTATAATATGGATCAGGTCGTCGGTCAGGCCCTTGCGACCTATCGCCGCCATGCCGCCGAACTGCGCGTTGAAGCGCCGCTTGCCGAAACGCTCTCCGTCGCTGCGGAGTAAGATATCTCAGGCGGCTGCCTGCTCTGGCCAATTCCCATCGGCCAGGGCGGGCAGTGCCATGAACGCGGGCGCCTGAATGAAGAGCTTTAATCGCTCGCTGCTGAATTTTATCTGATCTCTCGGCACAGCACGAAGGCTCTCTTGAATGCCGCCGACACCCCCGGACGCTATCACGACATAGTTGATCTGCCCGGTTTCGGTTTCCAGCAACGCCTCCACGGCCTTGCCCACATCCTCGCCCGCTGAATCAACCACCGGCAGCCCGGCAAGACCGGTCGCCGTAAACAATGTCGGGCCGCTCACGCGCTTGCTCGCCCCCACTGCCGATTTACCGCCGTCCTCATAGGCCCGTTGACGCCCCAGCCAGCGCCAGATGCCCACGACATTGACGAGCGTGAGGAACAGGTTGGTCGCGATGAGATTGGTTTGCCCGCTGGCAAAGCCGACGATCGACCAGCTGATCGAGCCGAGCGTGAACACCACAAAGCCCCAGCCGGTAACGCGCGCGCCAAGATTGGCCGCCGTCATCATCGCCGCCATCATCGTGGCGATCGGCGCAATCCAGCCCGCAATATCGTCCATCGCGCTTATCTCCCAAAACGCCCACCTGCCTCGCCAGGAGACAGATGGGCGCCATTAATGATCGTCTAATGTGCGAGGCTATTGACCGGCCTGTGCCATCAGTTCCGCCTTGCGCGCAGCAAGCTGTGCACCAAGCGCCTTGAGATCGAGGTCGCTCTCGCGCCCCTCGGGGAACATCTCATTCTCTTCTTCCTCGACATGATGGTCGATATATTCGCCCAGCACCGTCACCTTGGCGTCGAACAGCCGGTCCCCGGCCTTCATCGACTGGATTTCGGCAATCAGCTGCTTGGCGCTGGCATGCTCGACCTCTGCTTCGTCGAGCAGATCATCATCATTAATTGCTTCGCGCGTGGCGGGGTAGAAAATCTCTTCCTCGATCTGCGCGTGCACGGTGAGCGCGATGCAAATTTTGTCGGCCAGCGCCTGCTTCTGCGCCTCGTCCTCCAGATCCTCATACTGCTTGAAATAAGTCTTCACTTCCTTGTGATCATCCTTGAGCAGCTTGATCGCGTCCGCCGGTTTGGCCGCCGCGCGCTGAGTTTTGCGGACCGTCTTCGATCCGGCTTTCGCCTTGGGCTTTTGCGCCGTTTTCGCGGCAGGCTTTGTCGCAGTTTTCGTAGCAGCCATGTCCAATGCTCCTTTGTGATGCGCCCACGCGCATTCTGGAAGCACAACGAAGTTTTGCATGCTGTGTTGCGGGAAGATGCCCGGCAATTAACCCTGGTTAAGACGATTGCTCAACGGATTTGAACAGCCCAAAAAAACCAGCCGATCAGAATGATTTTTATAGAATTGGTTGATCTTAATTATCATATTGGCCATGATATTAACGAGTGGTTAGATATTTGTGCTTATTCCTACACACATGAAAATCCGGCTTGCTCCCGCACCGTCCAAGAGAGCACCGGCTAGGACTGGAGGCTGGAATGCACGTTAACACCTTACGTTTCGCGCTTTGCGCTGGTGTCGCCTTCGCGGTGGCAAGCCCAGCATCAGCCGATATTACCGGCACGATCAACGCGGCCATCACGCTGGAAGCCGGATGCATCATCAACAGCCAGAACCTTGATGACGGCGCAAGCGGTGCGGATTTCGGCACGCTGGATTTCGGCCTCCACAACACGCTGTTCGTTCAGGCCGACGCACAGGTCGTTAACGGTGCGGCGGGCATTCAGGTGCAGTGCAGCCCCGGTATCGCGCCCGTGCTCAGCTTCAATGCCGGGCAGAATGATGGCGAGGGCGCAGGCACAGGTTTGCGGGCCATGGCCCACGAGACGGCGGCCAACCAGTTCGTCACCTACAATCTCTATTCCGATCCCGGTTATTCCACCGTCATCCCGATCGGTGGCGATCTCACGCTTGCCAGCACGGGCGGATTGCAGACCGTCAATGTCTACGGCCGAGCCTTCGGCGAGAGTGGGCTGGTGACGGGCGCCTATGCCGACGAAATTACGATAACCTTAGAGCTCTGACGGAGCGGGCCGGGATGCTGCTGGATTAGACCATGAGCCGCACACCGCCCCCTCCCCTCCTGCTCGCCGCTCTGGCCGCAAGCCAATTCGCCACCCTGGCGCAGGCAGAAACATCGGTCGAATTCACTGTATCGGCAGCCATCGCAGCAGGATGCATGATCGATGGCTTTGGCAGCAGCGGCAATGCAGGGTCGCTCGGCGCGCTCGATTTCGGCACGGACTCGGCCTTCTCCACCGCCACCCACAATGCGAGCTTACTCGCCGCCCAAACAATCCGGTTGCGTTGCACGCCCGGCGTCAATCTGACGATGGCGATCGATGGCGGAAGCCATGCCGCTGCCGGATCGCGCAATTTGCAGCTTGGCGGCAACAGCGCGTTACGGCTCGCCTATAGCCTGTGCGCCGATGCGGCCTGCAGTCAGCCGCTCGCAATCAGCAGTGGCCGGGTCATTCCGGTCTCCAGCACCAACAGCAATGATGTGAAGCTACCGATCTACGGACGGTTGACGCTGCCCGGACAAGCCAATGCCGGAACCTATACCGATACACTGACAGTGACGCTCACATGGTGAGGAAAGGCTGAACATATGCCCTTACGCGCTTACTCGACAGCCTTGTTTCCCCTGATCGCGATGATTGCAGCCGCCGCTCCGGCAAAGGCGCAGACATCCGGAGCATTGCTTATCTGGCCTGTCGATCCGGTAATCGAGGCCAAGCAGAACGCCACTGCGCTCTGGCTGGAGAATAGCGGCAAGACTCCCAAGACATTGCAGGTGCGCGTGTTCGCCTGGGCGCAGAAGGATGGTCATAATGTGTATGCCGCACAGGACGATGTGATCGGATCGCCGCCGATCCTCACCATCGCGCCGGGACAGCGGCAACTGGTCCGCCTCACCCGCACCGTGCCACCGTCCGACGAACCTGAACAAGCCTATCGTGTGATCGTGGATGAAATCCCGGTGCCGCATCCCGCTGGAGCGAGTGCTGGCGCCAGCGTGAGCTTTCGCATGCGCTACTCCATACCGCTCTTCTCCTATGCGCAGGGCATGCCCCCCGATCTGCGCGACACCATCAAGACGCAGCATGTGAAGCGTGCCCTGAAATGGCGGGTCGGGCAGGATGCCGATGGCCGCTATCTGGAAGTGAAGAATGAGGCTAAGATCCATGCCCGGCTCGTCGATGTGGCGTTCAGCACAGGTGATGATGCATCGCCCGTCGCCAAGGGATTGCTCGGCTATGTGCTGCCCGGCTCCACGGCGCGCTGGCCGCTGCCCAATGAGACGCAGGCCTCCGCCACGCTTGTCACCACGCTCAACGGCATCCCTTCCACGACGATACCGCACCTCGCCAACTGACCGCATCATGCCATTCGCTGCCCCCTTACGTGCCCTGCACTGTCTGGGTGTGCCCATGATGCTGCTCTGGCACGTTGGAGGCACTGCAAAGCCGCACGATTTTGGCGACTTGCCGCCTGCGCCTGATGCATCGGCTCTTGCGGCACCCCAAACCTTGCTGCTCGAATTGATCGTCAACGGCCAGCCGAGCGGCGTTATGGCGACCGTCACTCTCACGCAGGGGCGCTTTGAACTGCGCTCCGAGGAGCTGCGCCGCGCTGGTCTTCCGTTCGACATGACGCAGCCCACCCTATTCCTTGATGAACTGCCTGGCCTCGACGTGCGCTACGATGCCGCGCGGCAATTGCTTTACCTCACGGTCGCACCGGACATGTTGCCCGCTCAGCATCTTGGCCTGGAACGCGACAGTGCTTCACCAGCGGGAGGATCGACCGGCGCGCTCCTCAATTACGAGTTTTTCATCAGCGATAGCGCGGCAACGCAGGTGAACGCCTCCATGTGGCATGAAGCACGGCTGTTCACCCCGCGCGGCGTGTTTTCATCGACCGGTGTCGTCGGCTCGGCCCAGCCAAACAGCTACACCCGCTTCGACACGCGCTGGACCATGTCCAGCGAGCGCAACATCTCCACGCTGGAAGTGGGCGATCTGATCACGCGGGGATTGCCCTGGGCTTCCGCTGTGCGCCTTGGCGGCGTGCAGCTCTCGCGCGATTTCTCGGTCCGGCCCGATGTCATCACTTACCCCTTGCCCGAATTTTCCGGCGCGGCGGCCCTGCCCTCCACGGTCGATCTGTTCGTGAATGATCAGCGGGTGGCGGGCGGGAGCGTGAAGCCCGGCCCCTTCGCGCTCGATACGCTGCCGCCCATCAACGGCGTGGGCGAGGCCAATCTGGTGGTGACGGACATGCTGGGCCGCAGCTTTTCAACCTCCATGCCTTTTTATGTGAGCAGCGCGCTGCTGCGCCCCGGGCTCACCGATTATGCTGCATCCTTCGGCGCGTTCCGCGAACATTACGGTTTGCGGAACTTCGATTATGGTCAGGTGGCTGGCACTGCCTCCGTCCGGCACGGCGTGACCGACAGCCTCACGCTGGAAGGGCAAATGGAGGGCGCCGAGCATTTTGCGCGGGGCGGCGCAGGGGCTGTCGTCAAACTGGGCACCTTCGGCATCGTCGATGCATCGTACAGCCTGAGCAAGCATAGAGGCATCGATGGCAGCCAGATCACGCTTGGCTATGAATATCAGGCCCGGCGCTTCTCCTTTTCGGCACGGCACAGCCGGAACAGCGCGGGCTTCACCGATCTTGGCACGTTGACCGCCAGAGGCACGCGGATGAAGCGCATCTTCTCCACCGTCGCCTCCAGCCTGTCGCTTGGCGAACTCGGCAATTTGGGCGTGGCCTATATTTATGCGCGCTCGGGCAATCGCAAAGCTGCGCGCCTTGCCAATGCGTCATGGTCCATGCCTTTTCTCGCCGGGAGCCGCCTTTATGCCTCCCTGTCCCGCGATTTCAGCAGGGGCGCATGGGGCGGCTTGCTCTCCTTATCCATTCCACTCTCCAGCCAGCGCGGGAGCGCCAGCGCCAGCGCAGCGCAAGACCCCGGCGGGCGCACACGCTGGCAGCTGAACCATGCGCGGCACGTCCCCTCACAGGGCGGCCTCGGCTGGAGCGCCGGCCTTGCGGATGGGCGACGCGGCACACCCTATATGCGCGGCGATGTCGTGTGGCGCACGCCCAATGCAGAGCTGCGTGCAGGCGCATATGGCGATGGCAGGATGACCGGCTGGGCCAGCGCAGGCGGATCGCTGGTGGCGATGGATGGCGCGCTGTTTGCTGCCAATCGGGTGGCGGACTCCTTCGTTGTCGTCAGCACGAATGGCGAGGCGGATATCCCGGTCTATTTCGAGAACCAGCTTGCAGGCCGCACCAACAGGGACGGCCATCTGCTCATCCCGTGGGGCAGCGCCTATTATGCCGCGCGCTATGATATCAGCCCGCTGGCGCTGCCGGCGAACGTGAAGGCGCCGATCGTCTCGCAGGAAATTGCCGTCGCCCGCGGCAGCGGCCAGCTCGTGTCATTCCCCATCGAGCGGATGCGGGCGGCCCGCGCGATCGTGGTGGATCGCGATGGCAAGCCGCTCGAACCCGGCTCACGCGCGACCATCAATGATCGGATCACGACTTATGTCGGGTGGGACGGCCTGCTGTTCCTTGAGGATATACAAGATCGCAACAAGATCGATCTGCTCACGCCGCAGGGCGAGCCTTGCACCGTCTATGCAAGCGCGCAGGATGCAGTCGACGGCATCATGAATCTGGGGACGCTGAAATGTCTGGAATGATGCGGACCTGGATTGCAGCAGCGATGCTGTGCCTCTCGCTCGCTTTTGGAGCGGAGGCGGCGCGCGCATGCACATTGGCGGGCACCACAACCAATCTTGGGAGCAGATCATCCTATGTTGTCGGCACGACGGCGCAGAGCGGTAGCGGCGCTGCAGGACTTTCGTGCGATGTGGTCCTCGCGGCTCTCGTGCCCTATTATGTCGGCTTCACCATCGAATCATCGACCTTTCGTCTCAATGGGCCTGACAGCAATTTCATAAATTTCATCGTCTCGACGACGCCCGGTGGCGCTGCTGTGGGCGTGAACAGCTTCCAAAACCTCTCCGCTTTGACCCTGGTGAACCTGTTCGCGGGCTCGAATAGCAGCGTTCCACTCTACTTTCGCACCACCCCTAAAACGGGATTGCGCGCCGGTCTCTACACCGGCACCATGACGGTGCGCTGGTATTATTCGGTTTGCTCCATCGCTGCGGTCGTTTGCGTCACCCGGTCAGATTCGCCCGGCATTCAGCGCCCTCCCGGCACCTTCCCGGGGAACTGGGGCACAGGGAACGCGGTGACCCTCACGGTAGAGCTGACAGTTGAAAATGACTGTTTCATCACCGCGCCCAACATCAATTTCAACTCGGCGCCCGTCGTCAGCGCGTTCAGCGCGGTATCGCAGACCATCCAGATCCGGTGCAGCGCCGGGGCCGCCTACACCGTTGGGCTCGATAATGGCCGCTATGCCGATAATGGTGTGCGGCGCATGCGCAGCGACACGAACCATTTGAGCTATGATATCTTCAAATCCGCATCGCTCACGGATCGCTGGGGCAATGTGGGGAGCGCGCGGCGCGGCAGCGGCAGTGCCGACAGCAATCCCGCCATTTATAATTCAACGACCGTACAGAGCTTCAATTATCGCGCGGTCATCAACCCGAACCAGCCAACCCCGCCCGTCGGCAATTATGAGGATAAGATCATCGTGGATGTCGCCTTCTGACCGCCGCAAAACCCCCGCAGCGCCGCGCATTCATACATTTTACGACAATTTGCGGCTGGACGAAACAGACGCCCCCACGCATTCAGTCATTCATGCACCGCTCCCTCCTCATGCTGGCCGCTCTGGCCGCCTTGCCCGCCTGCACGGTTGGCCCGGATTATAAGCCGAAAAGCGCGTCCGATCTCGGCGTGCCGGACGCCTGGTCCGTCACTGCCGCGCCCAACCGGGCTGATCTCACGCGCTGGTGGCAGAGCTTCGATGATCCGGTGCTTGGGCAGCTGGTCGAGCAGGCGGCGGATTCCAATCTCGATCTGGCGGTGGCCATGACCCGGCTGCGGCAGGCGCGCGAATCCCTCATCATCAGCGGCGCGAGCCTGCTGCCGTCCGTGAGTGGATCGGGCGGTTACAGCCGTTCCGAAACCCTGCGTGGCAACAGCAATGGCATCGCTGCACGGGACAATTTTTCGCTCGGGCTGGACGCTGCCTATCAGATCGATCTGTTCGGCGGCATCCGCAGCGGTGTGGCCGCCAGCCGCGCCCAATATGAAGCGACGGGGCTCGATTATGCGAGCGTGCTGCTCTCCGTGCAGAGCGAAGTTGCCCGCAATTATGTGATCGCGCGCTCGTTTCAGGCGCAGCTTGAGAATGTGCGCGCCAACCTCGCCATTCAGGATGATAATCTGGAGATTGCAGGCTTCCGCGTGCAGGCTGGCCTCGTCTCCTCGTTCGATGCCGAGCAGGCGCGCGCCAGCAGGGCGCAGACGGCAGCGTCGGTTCCTTCGATCGAGCAGCAATATAATGCTGCCGTCTCGCGCATCGCCGTGCTGACCGGGCAAGCCCCCGGCGCGCTCAAGCCGATGATGGCGACTCCCACGCCGATCCCCACCGGCCCGCAGGATATCGCCGCCGGCATTCCCGCCGATGTGCTGCGCCAGCGCCCCGATGTGCGCGCGGCGGAGCGCAACCTAGCCTCGGCCGTGGCGCTCATCGGCGTCTCCAAGGCGCAGTTGCTGCCATCGCTCAACATTGGCGGCAGCCTGAGCGCAGGGGCTGGCAACTTCAGCAGCCTGCTCGACACCATCACCGGCGGGCTCTTTGCCTCCATCGGTCAGGCGATCTTCAATGGCGGGCGATTGAATGCACAGGTCCGCTCGGACCGGGCAGCGGCGGATGGCGCCTTTGCGGCTTACAAATCCACCATCCTCATCGCGCTGGAGGATGTCGAGAATGCCGTGATGGCGCTGCGCTCCGCCAACGAGCGGGAAGCGCAATTCGCCATCGCCTTCGATGCGGCGAACATCTCCGCCATTCTCGCCCGCAGCCAGTATCGCTCCGGGCTGACTGACTTCACCACGCTCAACACGCAGGAATCCTCGCTCATCTCCGCGCGCAATGGCCTTGTGCAGGCGCGCTCGGATAAGGCGACCGCCCTCATCGCGCTTTACACCGCGCTTGGCGGCGGCTGGGATTCCACCACCATACCGACAGCGGCCCAATGACCGGAACAGCAGATATGGCAGACCAGAAGCTCGATGAATTCCTCGGCGTAAAGCCGCAGCCCGCATGGCGCCGCCATGTGAAATGGATCGTGATCGGCATCGTGGCGCTGCTGGCGTTGCTGCTCGGCTACAGCTATTTCGGCACATCGAGCACGCCCGATTACGCCACCTCGCCTGTCGAGCGCGGCCATCTCATCACCACTGTGTCCGCCACCGGCAAGCTGGCGCCGACCAATCAGGTGACGGTCGGCTCCCAGCTCTCCGGTCTGGTGACGCGCGTGCTGGTGGATGTGAATGATCGCGTGACGCAGGGGCAGCCCCTTGCGGAGATCGATCCCGAACAGATCGAGGACCAGATCCGCCAGAGCCAGGCGCAGCTTGCCGCCAATCAGGCGCAGGTCGGCCAGGCACAGGCAACGCTGGCGGAAGCCCAGGCGCAACTCGCTCGGCTGGAGGAGGTCTCGCGTCTTTCGGGTGGCCGTGTCCCTTCCGGCACCGAGCTACAGACCGGCCGCGCCAATGTGCAGCGCGCCGTCGCGGGCGTGAAGGTCGCGCAGGCCAATGTGCTCGCCAGTCAGGCCTCCCTCTCGCAGAACCAGACGCAGCGCGCCCGCGCCATCATCCGCTCGCCCGTCTCCGGCATCGTGCTGGCGCGGCAGGTGGACCCCGGCCAGACGGTCGCTGCATCCTTCAACACGCCGACGCTGTTTGTGATCGCGGAAGATCTCTCGGCCATGAAGCTGGAGGTCTCCATCGATGAGGCAGATGTCGGCTCGGTGAAGCAGGGCCAGAAGGCCAGCTTCATCGTGGATGCCTTCCCCGGCCAGACCTTCCCGGCCATGATCACCCGCGTCGATATCGGCTCCAACCTGTCCGCCACGGCAGCCAGCGCGTCATCCTCCTCCTCGACAGGCGGCGCCACCACCGGGCAGGTCGTCTCCTACGCCGCCGATCTCTCCGTCGCCAATCCCCAGCTTACGCTGCGGCCCGGCATGACGGCGACGGCGGACATTGTGACATCCGACAAGCGAAACATCCTGCTCGTGCCCAATTCCGCGCTGCGCTTCACGCCAACATCGGGCGCAAGCGGTGCTGGCCAATCAAGCGGCATCGCCGGTGCGCTCTCCATGCGCCCATCCCGCCGTGGCGCCCGCCCGGAGCGGGCCGCCACATTGGGCCGTGGCGCCGCGCAGCAAGTGTATGTGAAGCAGGAGGATGGCACGCTGAGCGCGGTCCAGATCACCACGGGCGATACGGACGGCACGAAGACGGAAGTGCTCTCCGGCGGCCTCAAGCCCGGCATGCAGGTCGTAACCGGGCAGCTTGCGGTCGGCGCCGATGGCACGCCGAGACCATCTGGCGGTGGCGGCGGACGTCGCTCGGGAGGTGGCGGTGGCTGAGCGCGACTTCCTCTCGCTGCGCGGCGTCACCAAAGTCTATGGCGAGGGCGCGACGGCATTTCAGGCGCTCAAGGGCGTGGATCTGGATGTGGCCCAAGGCGATTTCGTGGCAGTCATGGGTCCTTCGGGCTCGGGCAAATCCACCGCCATGAACATTCTTGGCTGCCTCGACATGCCAACCTCCGGCACATTCCTGTTCAAGGGCGTGCATGTGGAGACGCTGGAGCGGGATCAACGCGCGCTGCTGCGCCGCAAATATCTGGGCTTCGTGTTTCAGGGCTTCAATCTGCTGGCGCGGACCACGGCGCTGGAGAATGTCGAGCTGCCCCTGCTCTATCGCGGCGATGCAAAGGAAGAACGGCGCGAAGCCGCGATGAGCGCGCTCGATAAGGTGGGCCTCAAGCAATGGTGGGATCACACGCCTGCGGAGCTTTCCGGTGGACAGCAGCAGCGTGTCGCCATTGCCCGCGCCATTGTCACCAATCCCGATGTGTTGCTGGCGGACGAGCCGACCGGCAATCTGGATAGCGCCCGCTCGGTCGAGATCATGGAATTGCTGGCCGCGCTCAATCGCGATGCTGGCATCACCGTGCTGATGGTCACGCATGAGCCGGACATGGCCGAATTTGCCCGCACCATCGTGCATTTCAAGGATGGGCTGGTCGACCGCATCGAACAAAATGCCATTGCGGAAAGAAGCGCCTGATGCTCGGAACGACCTTCCTGTTGGCGCTGCGCTCGATCCAGCGGCACAAGCTGCGCTCCTTCCTCACGACGCTCGGCATCATCATCGGTGTTGCCGCCGTGGTGACGATGGTGACGCTCGGCAAGGCGACAACGGCCGCCGTGCAGCAGCAGATCGCGGCGCTCGGCACGAACATCCTGCAAGTGCGCCCAGGCCAAGGCTTTGGCCGTGGCGGCGGTGGGCCACGTCCGCCCGATTTCGAGCCAGCGGACGTGATCGCGATCCAGCAACAGGTGACCGGCGTCACCGCCGTCGCACCACAGGCGCAGGCCAGCACGACGGCGATTTACGAAGGCGCCAACTGGACGACCACGATCAACGGCACGACGTCCGCCTATTTTCGGGTCCAGCCCTGGCCGCTTTCCGCCGGGCGCATCTTCACGCCTGCTGAGGAAACCGCAGGCAAAGCAGTCTGCATCATCGGATCGACCGTGCAGAAAAACCTGTTTCGCGATCAATCACCCATTGGCCGGCGCTTCCGCATTGGTGAGGTGAGCTGTGATGTGATCGGGACGCTCTCCACACGCGGACAGGCGGGCTTTGGCGGCGATCAGGACGATACCGTGATCATGCCGATAAAAGCGGTCCAGCGTCGCTTCACGGGCACGACAGACATCCGCACCATTCTGGTGGGCGTGGATGAGGCTTATTCGACCACGCAGGTGCAAGCCTCGCTGACCGACCTGTTGCGCGACAGGCGGCGGATCACCGGCGCGAAGGAAAATGACTTCAACATTTTCGATACGCGCCAGATATCGGACACGCTCACCGGCACCACCACGCTGCTCACCCGCATTGTGGCGGCGGTGGCTGGCATCAGCCTTGTCGTGGGCGGCATCGGCATCATGAACATCATGCTCGTGTCCGTCACGGAGCGGACCCGCGAGATCGGCATCCGCCTCGCCATTGGCGCGGTCGCGCGCGAGGTGCTGCTGCAGTTCCTCGTTGAGGCAGTGGTGCTTTCCTGCCTCGGCGGGGTCATCGGCCTCGGCCTCGCCCAGCTCGCCATCGTCATCGCGACACCCTTGATGCAAGTGCCCTGGACGTTCGATCTGCAGATCAACATCTTCGCCTTCTGCATCTCGGCAGTGATCGGCGTGGTGTTCGGTTATTTCCCGGCGCGGCGGGCGGCAGCGCTCAACCCGATCGATGCGCTCCGGCACGAGTAGGGGCGCCACGAGTAAGGGGCCGGTCGCCCGGCCCCTCCATCTCGATCCCGTTCTCGGTCAGTAGCGAACGCGCACGCCCGTCTGGAACCGCGTGCCCAGCGTATCGAAGAACACCGGGTTGGTCGGATAGGGCGAACCGCCCGTGCCGCCCGTCGCCACGGCAATCGGCGGGTCCTTGTCGAACAGATTTTCGATCTTGCCGAAGACCTCGAAGCTGCGATCTCCCGTGCCGAAGGGGATCGCGTAGGTCATCGCAAGATCGACATAGGTCGCGCCGGAGAAGCGATTGACGCTGATGCTGTTCGGCAAGGATGGGTTATAGCCCGCATCCTCCGGACCGATCTTGGTCGCATCGCCAATGCCAGCGCCAATCCGCCGGACCTGCACTACGCCGGTGAAACCGCCCCGATCATAAGTCAGCGAGGCATTCCAGCGCCACTTGGGTGCGGGGTTGAAGTCGGCGCGACCCACGAGCGGCCCGGTCATCCCGGCATAATCGATGGCGCGCACGTTCGGGTCTGGCTGGACCTTCAGATCATATTGATGCGCGGCCAGCACGCGCAGCGTCAGCCCGCCATCCCAGCTGCTGCGGATGTTCGACAGCGGCAGATTATAATCCAGCTCGAAATCCATGCCGCGATAGGTGATCAAGCCGAAATTGACCTGCCGCGCATCGATGAAGGCGATATCCGCCCGGCTGGCACCATTGAAGGTGATGCGATCGCAGAAGCTCTCAAACTGGCTGCAATTGTCGACGATGGATTGGCCGGAAAGCGTCGTGACGGCATCGCCAAGCTTGATCTCGAACCAATCCGCCGACACGCGCAGTCCCGGAATGAAGGAGGGTTGCAGCACGACGCCAGCCGTGGTCGTATTCGCCTTCTCCGCGCCCAGCTGGAAGCTGCCGCCGCTCAAAATGGGCGTGCTGTCGTTCGAATTGCCGCTGGTGATGTAGGGGTTGCGCACCATGCCCTGCGCCGTGCCGGGATCGGTCGGGATTTGCTGGAGGAACAGTTCGCGGAAGCCAGCGGCGCGAATGTCGCGCGAGCGCGATGCGCGGAACCGCACGCCGTCCACGGGATCATAGATGCCGCTGATCTTCCAGCTCGTCGCCGTCGTCGTTTTGGACTCATCTGTGATGCTGTTTCTGGCGCTGTTGCGCGTGTAGCGGATGGCGCCGTTCAGTTCGAGCCGCTGCGCAAAAGGCATGTCGGCCAGCAACGGCGCATTAAGCTCGGTGAAGCCTTCCACCACCTCGATGCTGCCACCATAATCAAGGCCGAACGTGAAGGCATAATCATTATAATTGGGGATGTTGCCGTGCGTGACATTGCCCTTTTCTTTGCGATATTCACCGCCAGCCGCCACGCCGAATGGACCCGCACCGAAGCCGCTGAAGAGCGATCCGGAGATGCCGACGGCCGCAACATGCTGGCTGTAGACGAAGTCCTCGCTGACCGGGCGATAGACATAGTCGATGGCCGCCTGGGTGAGATTATCGAGGCCAAAGAAGTTGGCGGGCGAGCAGCCCTGCGCAATCGGATTGGTATTGGCCTTGAGCAGTTCGGCACAGACGATCGTGCCAGCGGGCACGCCCAGAACATTGCCCGCAGGCGCGCGGACGGCATCGATCGCGAGGGAGAAAGGTGTGTTGACCCGTGAGCGGTTGCGCGTCTGGTTGCGCTTGTTGTGGCCATATTGATAATAGGCGTCCCACACCCAATCGCCCGCAATCTTGCCTTCCAGCGCCAAGACGCCGCGATACACTTCAACCTTGGCGAGGCTGTAGGATGGAATCTGGTCGTCCAGATCCTTGCCGAAGCTGAACGAGGAGCCGCCGAGCAGCGCGACCAGCTCTTGCGGAACATAGGGGTTGGTCGACTTGATGAGGAAGCTCGAGCGTGGCCCTGCGGTCAGCGTGGCGGCCCGCGCCGTGCGCTTGCCATAGTTGAACTCGGCGCTGATCTTGAGGCTATCGCTCAGCTCATACTCGGCAGCCGAATAGCCCACGATCCGCTCAAGCCCGGCCTGCAAGCTGGCATCATCATAATTGGAGATGCCATCGCTGCCCTGCACCTGCCCGATGGTGCTGACATTCACATAATCGCCCTGATCGAACGGAACGATGCCGCGCCCGTCCGCCGTGAAGCGGTAATTGCGAGCCGCAAGCGGCGCGGGTGCGATGTTGCGGACGACACCATAGGGCGTGTTGAATGCCAAAGCGGAGTCTCGTCCCAACACATAATTGGGCTGGCCAAAGCCTGGTGAACCGGGGACGTTATAGCCCGACGACCGGCCATTGGGCAGGATGTTATTCGCGTTCTGGAAAATGTCCCAGCCTGCCTGGCACCATTTGCGGGACTGGAAACAGCTCTTTATCTCGTCCTGATCCTGATATTCGACGCCCGCGATGATGTGGCCGCGCCCGCCGCCAAATGAGGTGCCATAAGCCAGCGATCCGTGAACTTTGCGGCCATCGCCACGCAGGGTGATCCCGGTGTCGATCTGCGCGCGCAGGCCGTTCATCTTGTTATCGAGGATGATATTGACGACGCCAGCGACAGCATCCGACCCATAGGCCGCCGATGCGCCGCCGGTGACCGTCTCCACACGCGCGATCAGTACGCTCGGGATCAGGTTGAGATCGACCGCGCCGCCATCGCCGGTCGGCACGAAGCGCCGCGTGTTGACGAGGGTGAGCGTGCGCGTTCCGTAGAAGGGGTTGAGGCCGCGCAGGTTTGCCGTCGCCGATCCGACTTCCGCACCGGAGGCATTGCCCGGATTGGTATCGGAAATGGCGGCAGTGATCTGCGGGATGCTGTTCAGCACGTCCTGCGAGCTGGTCTGCACGAGGTTCTTGATCTGCTCGGCGCCGATCACCGTGAGCGGCTGTGGCGAGTTGAACCCGTTGGTGCGGATGCGCGATCCCGTGACCACGATCGAGTCCTGGCTGCCCCCAGCCGACGCCTGTTCTTCAGCATCCACCTGCTGCGCGACCGCCGGAACAGCGCCGCAAAATCCTGCCAAAACCATCGCCGCGCCGGACATCAACCGGGCTGACGCCAACCTCACATGCTTCATGCTGCATCCCCTCTTACCCCGGCTGATTTATTACCGGTAACTTTTCCGGTTTTAGGCCTAGCGAGGGAAGAGCGTTTTGGCAATCACTCTATTGACGAGGCTTCACTGTGTTCATCGCCGCCGCTTCATCGATAATCGACCGATCGATCAGGCTGCTCAATTGCTCCCGCGAGCGCGGCTGGCGCTTCTCCGCCTCGGCCAGCCATAGTTCCTCCTCGACCAGCACATCGAGCAGATCGGGCGCCAGCGCCGCTGGAAAGGAATGATGCTGCCATGCTCGCTCGACCTGAACGGGCGTGAAGCTGCCTGCTTTGACCACCAGCGCCTTGGCCGCCGCAGGATCTGTCTCGATCGCCCGCGCCGCAATCATGATCGCGCGGACGAAGGCGACGATCTGCTGTCGTTTGGCGGGATCGGACAATTTCCCGGCGGTCGTATTCAGATTGAACCGCTCGCGATAAATGCCCTCGCCGCTGAACGCGATCGCATCATCCCCCAGCAGCGCGCGCACATCCTCGCTATAGGGCTCCCATATTGCGACCGCATCCGCCTCGCCTGCCCCAACGACATCCACCGCTTTGGAGAGATCGCGCAGCGGAACGAGTATGATATCGCTCGATGACAGCCCGGCATGTTTGAGCATCTTGTGCAGAAAATATCCGGCAGACGTGGGCGGCGAGGTTGCGATCCTCTTGCCCTTCAGATCAGCCAGCTTCGTAATCCCGGCGGAGCGACGGGCGATGATGCGATAATGCCCGTCGGCAATCGTCATGATGATGCGCAGGTCCGGGTGGCGCAGAGAATAGCGCAGGGCCTGTGTTTCAGCATGCGTGCCCAAATCCGCCCGTGCCGTGGGCGCCTGTCCGCTCCCTTCGCCAACCAGATTGGGCAATCCGCCTGACCCGACGGCGACCTGCGGCTTTGCAATCTGATCTCCAGCCAGCAGCACGGGCGCAATCTCAATGGTCTTGAGATTGCCGAAGACCGAAAGCGGCTCAGGCCTCGACGGGCTCGCTTGTGCGGAACAGCCCGCCACTGTCATCAGAACAGCGCCGAGCGCCAGCGCGTATCTGGATCGCATCAACCGCCTCATTTCTCGGAAAAGGACAGTGAGCGCCCGAAGAAGGGCAGCACATGATCCTGCAGGCGGAAAGCGACCCGGCTGGTGTGCGTGCCTTCATACACCTCCAGGCTGTTGGGGATTTTATAGGCCTCCAACGCCTCGTGCATCCTGGTCGTGTCGGCAACGAGCGTATCCTTGTCGCCCACATCCATGGCGATTGCGCGATATTTGCGGGCCTTGCCGATATATTGATCGACGAACGCCAGCGGCGCATTGGCGGCGCGTTTCGCCATGATGTCGGGCCGCTCCTTGCCCTGCGCATCCATCGGCAAATCGATGAAGAGCGGCGCATTGTTTGGATTAGGCGCAAAGGCCGCGCCCGTGGCGAGCGGGCCGGAATATTTGAACGGAAGGTCCTGCGCAGCGCTCACGCTCTTGAATGCCGCGATCTCGCCCACCTCCTTCGCTGTCAGGCCCTGCATTCCGAGCGGCGAGAGGCAGCAGGGCGACATGAGATAGAGCGCGCCATATTTCTCGGCCCTGCGCAAACCGATCCGCGCGGCGCCATAGCCGCCCATCGAATGACCAACCAGACCGCGCGCCTCCGAGCGAGCGATCGTGCGGTAATGCTTGTCGATATGGGCGATGAGTTCATCCGCGACAAAACCTTCGAAATCGCCGGTTGCGACCGAGTTGGTGTAAAAGGCGCCGCCATACTCATTCTTGCTGTTGGGGAAGACGAGGATCATCTCCTTGGTGCCGCGCGCGAATGCCGCTTCCACCGTCGCGGGAGCATGGAGTTCCTTCATCCATTGCTCGGCCGAGATGGAAAAGCCGTGCAACGCATAGACGACCGGGTAACGGCGCTTTGGCTCGCGGTCATAGGATGGCGGGAGCACCACATAGACGTCGCGCTCAGCCGATGTGCCGAGCAGGTTGCCCGCGATGAGGCTGGAATGGATCTTGATCGCCTCGATGCGCACTTTGGGCGCGTTCGCGATCAGCGGCGGGGCCTCGGTTCCCTTTTGGGCGTTGCCCGGCACCGATGCGCACGCCGCCAGCGCGCACATTGCGCTCGCCAACATTTTATACAGCGCCATTCGCCCCCTCCCGTTTGTGTCGCCCAAGCCTTGTGACTTTGGCGGTCTTGAGTTCAAACGGGACGCTATCAGTCGAAAACGAAAGCTGCAATAATTCCGGAATTATTTCCGGCTTATGGCGTGCGTGATGATCTTAGTCAGCCGAGGAGCTTATGGATGCGATAATCTTAGGCAGGGCTTCAGCGTAACGGGCCACATCCTTAAGATCGCCGACCGAGACCCGCGAATATTGTGTCCATGATCCAAATGCACCGCGAATGACGATATTCCGCTCCCGCATGGCGCGATCGACAGCATCGGCATCGGGCACTTCGACGAACACGAAATTTGTCTGGCTAGGCAGTGCGACCAATCCTGAACGGGCAACGGCATCAAGGATCATGTCGCGGCCTTCGCGGATGGATGCGAGCGAGGCTGCAAGAAATGCCTCATCATTGTAGCAGGCAATGGCTGCGGAGATGCCAGCGACATTGCCACCGAAGCTTGTCATGTAACTGCGGATGCGGGCGGCATTCTTCTCGCTGGTGAGTGCGTAGCCGACGCGCAATCCTGCCATGCCGTAGACTTTCGAGAAGGTCCGGCAGACCACAACATCCTCGCCTGCCCGCACGAGATCCACCAGCGAGCTTTCAGCAGGCTGATCCGACAATTCATTATAGGCTTCATCCACCAGCAATGTCGCGCCGCTCTCAGCAACTTTCTTCGCGAATGCACGCAAAGCTGCATTGTCCAGCGCCATGCCGGTGGGGTTGTTCGGATTGACCAGATGCACCAGCGAGACGCGCTCGCCCAGTTGCGCCGCCATGGCATCGAGATCCAGATTCATGTCCGGCGCCAGCGGCACATAGATGCAGTCGACACCCTTGCGCTCGGCGAACAGGATGGGCGCATCCCAGAACAGGTCCGGGCAGATGATTGACCCGTCGCGGCCCCAGGCGAGCGCCGTTGCACATAAGATTTCGGTCGATCCGGCGCCGAGCACAACCTGCGCGGGGGTTACGCCATGGCGTTCGGCGATCATCGAGGTGAGATGAAAGACGCCGCGATCGGCATAATAGCAGCTGAGCTTGGCCGTCTCGGCCAGCGCCTTGAGTGCGCTGGGGGCCGGGCCGAACGGATTTTCATTACCGGCAAGGCGCGCCTGACCGGGCATAGGGCCAAAGAGGCTCGCCACCGCCGCGTTCCGATCGGTCTGCAGAAAAGGCACGCTGACAGCCCCACCTTGAACCAGACCAGGGGCTGGTGCGGGCGCGCGCTTCTTTTCCGGCATCATATAACCATCTCCTGACTTCATTTTTTTGGCAGTGGGTCGCGGTGCGGCGAGCTGCGGGTATGCCCCGCACGCACTGCAACCCTTCTGCTTCGCAACATGCTGAAAAATAGTGATTTATTTTGGATCGTCTTAGCGCGATCCTATGTGCGTGGTGCAATGCCGTCAAGAAAGCGGGCATGAACCGGGCACATAACGCCTATCAACAATCATCATTTGTATCGGGTGCGGCCCCAATTAAGGATAGCTCGCAGAAATACGGCAATGAATGCTGGCGCATTGCGAGCCCGCTCGGCAGTTGCGCAAGCGCACATGTTAGCGACATTGTCGATTGATGGTGCGGTGTGCCGATAATTTGGTTGAGGATCGCCTGTGACTTTCATCGAACAGATTGACCGCATCACCCTCGCGGATTTACGCCGCACTGGCGCCACCAAATGGTCTTCGCAGGACGATCTGATCGGCGCCTTCGTCGCGGAAATGGATTTCGGCATCGCTCCTGCGATCACGCAGGCGTTGCACAAGACGGTCGATGACGGCGCTTTCGGATATCTCCCCATCGGCTTTGCCGAAGATCTGCGCGTGGCGACAGCGCAGATGCTGGCGACCCGGCATGGCTGGAATGTGGCATCAACCGATGTGCGCGTGGTGCCCGATGTCATCAAGGCGCTGGAGCTGGCGATCACGCATCACTCCCGCGACGGATCGAAGATCATCGTGCCGACGCCGTCCTATATGCCGTTCCTTTCGATCCCGCCGATGATGGGACGCGACGTCATCGAGGTGCCGATGCTGTGCAAAGCGGGTGAATATTCGCTCGACATGGCGGGCATCCAGAAGGCGTTTGACGAGGGCGGCAATCTGCTGATCCTGTGCAATCCCTATAATCCGGTGGGTCGGGTGTTCAGCCAAGCCGAACTGGACGCAATCTGCGCGCTGGTCGATCGCAATGGCGGGCGGGTATTCTCCGATGAAATCTGGGCGCCGCTGACTTATGCGGGCAACCGGCACATCCCCTATGCCTCCATCAACGATGTGGCGGCTGGGCACACGATCACGGCGATCTCCGCATCCAAGGCGTGGAATTTGCCGGGCCTGAAATGCGCGCAAGTCATCACCAGCAATGATGACGACCGGGCGATCTGGAACAAGATCGGTTTCTTCGCGGCCCATGGCACGAGCAATCTTGGCGCCGTTGCCAATGCCGCGGCTTATCGCGACGGCTTCCTTTGGCTTGAGGATGTGGTGGCCTATCTGGACCGCAATCGGCAGGCCATGGCGCGGCTGGTCGCGGACCTGCTGCCCGGCGTGGGCTATGCAATGCCGGAAGGCACCTATGTCGGCTGGCTGGACTTCCGTCAAACGGCGATTGGGGACAGTCCTGGCGCCTTCTTCAAGGAGAAGGCTGGTGTCTATCTCACCGAAGGCATTACCTGCGGCAAGGATTTCACAGGCTTTGCGCGGCTGATCTTCGCGACGCCACTGCCGGTCATGGAAGAAGCGCTCGTACGGATGAGCAAGGCCATGAAGGCCCTCTAACGCCCGTTCGGGTTGGCGGTAATGCCCGCCCCGTCAGGCCAGTTTGGAGTCAGGCCGGTTTAGGCTTGTTCGCATCATTGAACATGCCGAACATCGATTTGCGCAGCCATGAGACCAGCGGATCATTATTATAGCGGCGGTGCCAATATTGCAGGACCTCGATCGTCCCGGTGTCGAAATCAAGTTCGAGGATCTTGAGCTTGTGGGTTTTTTGCATGAAAACGGCGAGTGACCGCGGGAAGAGCGAGATCAGCGTCTTGTCGTTTGAGACGATGAACGGCGTCGCGGCGGCATTGGGTGTGCTGATCCGGGCATTTCGCTGCAGCCCGTGACGTTCCAGCAAATGATCGACCCGCGTCTTGCTGGACGAGCGGATCTGATGGGTCACATGATCGGCACGGGCATAATCGGCCATCGTCATCACGCCATCATAGGGATAATCCTCCGCGCAGATCACCACCATATCGTCATTATACAGTTTCTGGCACATCAGATCGAGTGATGGTGAGGCGATATAGCCCACATAAAGATCAAGCTTGCCGTCCAGCAATTCGCGCTCGGCTTCACTGGCGATGCTCGTCACAGTCTGGATCTTGCAGCTTGGCGCCGTTTGACGAACATAGTCGAGCAATGTTGGCAGCAGCATGATCTCGCCAACATCGCCCAGCGCCAGGGTTAATGTCCGCACCGCCTGCTCGGGCTGGAAGGATGAGGTGGATAGCAGGATATTGCCTGCCGATTGAAGGATCTCGTTGATGGGGCCGGCCAGCTCCAGCGCCTTGGGCGTAGGCATCATCCGGTTGCGCGTCTTGACGAACAGCTCATCGCCGAGCAGGCGGCGCAGACGCGTGAGCGCATGGCTGGCGGAGCTTTGCGACATGGAGAGCTCATCGGCAGCCGCGCTCACGCTCTGATGCTGCAGGACCGCGCCAAGCACAACAAGCAGGTTCAGATCGAAATTGCGAAGCTTCCCATACTCCATAATCGATCCTCTCCCCACTTGTCTGCGTCTGCTTGGTTCAGGCGTTATAGCTTTTATCGATAATGACCAGAGCCAATGGTTGCACGACGCGTACCCGGTTCGCGTTGCCATGCCTGTCCATGAACGACATGGATGTTCGCGCTATGCAGCCGGTCGATGACAAATATCTGTTTCGCGCCATGGTGGGTGCGCTAAGCGCATGTTAGCCATGCCTGGAAACCTCGGGCTTGCACTGCCTCAAAGCTGTCCAATGGATTTGCTTTAGCGGACGCAATCATGGGGTTGAACAAGCCGAAATGTCGGCGCCATGGTGAGGATGATGACCGCATGAGCGGAGTTAGACAAAGTGCCGGCGCGCGCAAGCGCTGCATATTCTCCGTTTCATACAAAGCCTGAAGGCAACATCATGTCATCGACGCAGACATCGAACATATTGGCTGATGGCAGCTCGCCCGCACCGACGAGTGAGGGCGGCTGGAACCTGCGGTCCATCTATGCGCTCACCTTGCTCACGCTGGCCTATGCGTTCAACTTTTTCGACCGGCTGCTGATCTCGCTGCTGTTCCCGCTGATCCAGGAAGACCTCAAGCTCACCGATACGGAACTGGGCCTCATCACCGGTGTGGCTTTCGTGCTCATCTATGCCTTGATGGGCATCCCCATCGCGCGGCTTGCGGACCGGTGGAATCGCAAGATGATCATCGGCATCGGCTTTTCCTTCTGGAGCGCGATGACGATTGCGACCGGTTTCGTCACCAACGTCTGGCAGATGGCGGCAACGCGCTTTGCGATGGGCGCGGGCGAAGCGGCTGGCACGCCGCCCTCTACCTCGCTGCTCTCGGACATTTTCGACAAGAAGCATCGTCCGCTGGCCTTCTCCATCATGGTCTCCGGCACTGCGATTTCCGGGCTGGTCTTTACGCCTATCGCGGGTTGGATGGGCCATCTTTATGGCTGGCGCGTCGTCTATTGGGGGGCGGGCTGCATCGGCCTTGCGCTCGGCATTCTGATGATGCTCACCGTGCGCGAACCCGAGCGTGGGCGGTTCGACCATAAGGGGCCGAGCGACGGGCTGATCAAGCCCAGCTTCAAAAGCTCGCTTGCCTTTCTGCTGGCACGCCGGACCTATGTGTTCGTAACGCTGGGCGCGGCCTTGGTCACCATTTCCTTCTATGCGCACATCGTGTGGAGCACGACCTTCATGCTGCGCGTTCACGGGATGAGCGTGGCGGACAGCGCGAGCCTGCTTGGCCCGATCCGCGGCATTTCCGGCCTTGCCGGTGCGCTGGGCGGCGGCGTGCTGCTTACGCGCCTGCTGCGGCGGGACGAGCGCTGGCGCATCTGGCTACCGGCGATCTGCTTCACGGTCGTGGGCCTCTCGCAATATGTCTTCCTGTTCTCACCGAGCATCTTCTTCGTCGCCGTCGGCGCGGCGATCGACAGTCTTGCCGCGAGCATGATGGTGCCGCTGCTCTCGCTGCTGCTGATCCAGGTGATGCCGGTGCCGATCCGCTCCTTCGGCATGGCGCTGTACGTGCTCTCGATCGCGGTTCTGGGTCAAATCATTGGTCCCCTGGGCGTCGGCATCCTGAACGATCAGCTTGCCACGATCTGGCATGAGCAGGCGATCCGCTATTCCATGGCGATCACCGCGCTGGTGGGTGTGATCGCCGGGCCGATCATGCTGCGCGCGGGGCGGTATCTGCACGACGATACGGCCAGCGCCCAGACATGGTCAGGGCAATAAGGCAGGCATCAATGAGCAAGCGAAAGACAAGTTGGGCGTCAGCCTTGTCGCTGGCTGCGGCTGCAGGCGTGTTGGGAACGGCGCTTTCCGCCGCCGAGCCTGAGTTGACCGTCTTCACAGCAGAGCAGGCTGCGGCGGGAGAGCGGACCTATAATACGCAGTGCGCGATGTGCCATGGCGCGGAACTGCGCGGCCCCAATGCGCCCGCGCTCATCGGCGCCGAGGTGATGCAGAATTTCGATACGGTGGCCGGGCTCTACACTTACACCGCCGCCGCGATGCCCCCGCAATCGCCGGGGCGGTTGCCCGAGCAGGATTATGTGAACATCATGGCCTATATCCTCAAGGCCAATGGCGCTCGCGCGGGCAGCACGCCGCTGACGGCGGACGCAGAGCTGATGAAGCGCATGATGCTGGCATCGATCACAGCGGGGCATGGCAGCACAGCGCCATCTGCGCAGGCTGTGCCAAGCCAGCCACCCCAAGAGGTGCCGCAGGCCTATACCTGGGGCAAGACCCTGCCGAGCGTGAAGTGAGCGCGCACGGCACTGCCGGTCACAAATGGAGTTATCGATGAGCAAGCCCTTCTTCAACGCGCTGAGCGGCCTTGCGGGTGTGCTGGTGATGATGAGTGCTGCCGCGGGTGCGCAAGGCGGGCGCGAAAGCTATGTGCCCGTCACCGACGAGATGATGCGCAATCCGCCTGCGAGCGAATGGCTCTCCTGGCGGCGGACGCTGGACAATCAGGGCTATAGTCCGCTCGCCAAGATCGACCGCGAAACTGTGGGCCAGCTGCAACTCGCCTGGGCCTGGCCGATGGCCGATGTGGGCGTGCAGGAAACCGCGCCACTGATGCATGACGGCATCCTGTTCCTGCAGACCAACAATAATATCGTGCAGGCGCTCGATGCGCGGACCGGCGAGCTGATCTGGGAATATCGCCCATCCTTGGCGAAAATCCCGCCGAACTGGAGCTATCAGGCCTATCAGAGCCGCCGCCAGAAAAACTCGATCGCGCTGTACAAAGATGCCGTGGTGCTCACGACCGTGGACGCGCGGATCATCATCCTGGACGCCCGGACAGGCAAGGCGCGGCGCGAGACGCAGGCGCTCGATTATCGCAAGGGCTATAGCTACACGGTCGGGCCGCTCATCGTGAACGGCAAGATCATCTCTGCCATTTCCGGCTGCTCGATCGCCGGATCGGCGGGCGGCTGCTACATCATGGCGCATGATTTCGAGACGCTGAAGGAGCTGTGGCGCGTCAACACGATCGATGATCCGGCCAACCCGAAGCAGGGCAAGAGCTGGGGCGCTGTGCCGCCTGCCAATCGCTGGGGCGGCACACCATGGGCGACCGGCTCCTATGATGCCCGTACGAACACGACCTTTTGGGGCACGGGCGGCCCCGGCCCTTATTCCGAGCTGATCCGCGGGACAGGCAAGGGCAATGTGCTCTACACCAATTCCACGCTGGCGCTGGATGCCGACACCGGCAAGATCAAATGGTATTACCAGCATCTGCCGCGCGACAATTGGGATCTGGACAGCCCATTCGAGCGCGTGCTGGTGGATGTGCAGGATGGGGGCAAGCTGCGCCGCCTGATGATCTCCGTGCCGGGCAAGAACGGCATCTTCTTCGCGCTCGACCGTGACAGCGGCAAATATCTCTGGTCGCAGGAAACGGTGAAGCAGAATTCGGTTTCGCGCATCGATGCCGATGGCACGGTGCACCCCAATGAGAATATGATCGTCAAGGCGCTGGGCGAGGACGTGAATATCTGCACCTCCATCTCGGGCGGAAAGCTGTGGCAGGCGGGCGCTTATAGCCCCCTCACCCAGCAATTTTATGTGCCGCTGACCGAGGCCTGCAACACGATCTCTGCGACGCAGACGAAATTCACGGCGGGCAATATCATTGCCTCCATGAAGTTCGGCCCGCGCACCTTGCCAGAGGGCGTGAGCGATGCCGGGCTGGTCGAGGCGATCAAGATCGGCACGCGCAAGGCAGCCGACGAGGGCTGGAAAGTGCGCCAGCGGACGATCCCCACCTCATCGCTGCTGACCACCGGCGGCGGCCTTGTGATTGGCGGGGATGCAGGGCGGTTCGTAAAGGCGTGGGATCAGAAGACTGGGGAGCTGCTCTGGGAGCAGCGCCTCAATGCGCCGATCGGCGGATCGCCCATGACCTATGAGCTGGATGGCGAGCAATATCTCGTGATCCCTACGGGTTATAGCGCTTCGGCTGGGTCTATTGCTGCGGCTTTTCCTGAGACGCCGCTGCCATCCGGAACGGGGAACTCGATTTTCGTGTTCAAGCTGCCTGCGCGGAAATGAGCGAATTGGGCGCGGCTTGAAGAAGGCAGCGGGACCCCGGATCTGCGTCCGGGGTGACGGGGTGGTGGGGTGGTTTCTGGTGCCCGGACGGCTCAGAAGCTGTTGAGCGGTATTTTGAGGTAGCGCACGCCATTATCCTCCGGCGCGGGCAGGTTTCCGCCGCGCATATTCACCTGAATCGATGGCATGATCAGCTGCGGCATGGTGAGCGCCGCATCGCGTGCCTCGCGCATGGCGACGAAGCTCTCCTCATCGATCCCGTCGCGGACATGGATGTTGCTTTGCCGCTGTGCTGCGACGGTCGTTTCCCAGCAAAACTCGTCCCGGCCCGGCGCTTTATAATCATGGCAGAGAAAGAGGCGCGTGTCGGCTGGCAGGGCGAGAATGCGGCGGATGGAGCGGAACAGCGTGCGCGCATCGCCACCGGGGAAATCCGCGCGGGCAGTCCCATAATCCGGCATGAACAAGGTGTCGCCGACGAACGCGGCATCGCCGATGAGGAAGGCGAGATCGGCAGGCGTGTGGCCGGGGACGTGCAGCACCGTGAGCGCAAGCGCGCCGAGTGGGAGACTATCGCCATCGTCCAGCAAGCGATCGAACTGCGAGCCATCCCGCGCAAAATCGCTGCCGGCATTGAACAATGTGCCGAACAGCGCCTGCACGGCGAGGATAGCCTTGCCGATTGCAAGCGCGCCGCCGAGCCGCTGCTGCAAATAGGGCGCTGCCGAGAGATGATCGGCATGGACATGGGTTTCCAGATGCCAGGCCACGGTCAGCCCCTGCGTGATCACATGGGAGACGATCGCATCGGCGGTCGCGCACGCGGTCCGGCCGGATGCTGCATCGAAATCCAGCACGCTATCGATGATCGCGGCCTGCCCCGTCAGCGGATCATGCACGACATAGCTGACCGTGAAGCTGGGTTCATGGAAAAAGGCGGCGATCTGCGGACCGCCTCGCCCTTCACAGTCAGTCATATGTTCGGCTTCAGGCAGTCGGCATCTTCAGGCCGAAGATGGAATGCAGGCCGGGGTGACGACCGATGCCGCCGAACAGATCGCAACCGCGTTCATACCAGTCGCGCAGGAAATCATCCTCCGGCAGAGGCGGCGTGCGCGCCACGGATGCGGCCCACAGGAAGATGGAGAGCGCGGAATAATCGGCAAAGTCCGGCGCATCACCGCTCAACCATGGCTGCTCGCGCAGCACTTCGCGCAGGGGCTCCAGCTGGGGTATGACGAGCGGCAGCCGCTCTTCGCGACCGGCCTGCGCTTCCTCAAGGGTGCGCCCGCCCAGGAAATCGCGCTCGCGGCTTTCGCGCACATAGGGGCGATCCTCGGGCATGGAGAGATCGTGATAATCGAGGATATAGCATTGGAACCACGGCTTGATGGCGGTGGCCCACAGCCAGGTATCGAGGAACTTCACATAATTGTGATGATCGGGATTGCGGAACAGCATCGGTCGATCCGGATAGGTGCGATCGAGATAATCCGCGACGACGAAATCGCCGCTGCGCAGGCTCTCGAACACCCAGGTCTCGCCATCGCTGATGCCGGGATGGAAATCGGTGCGGCCACCGGTGCGGCCCGATAGCGAGGTGAAACCACCCTCGCTCAGCTCCATGTCGAGACCCTTGTGAGCGACCGCATATTTGGCCTGCCAGCAAAAGGGGCTGATCGTCGCGCCGGTCACGAGGTTCAGGTCATAGATGATGATCGGGTTGGTCTGGGTCATTGGACGTCCTTCTGCCTGCCGATGCGCGCGGCAATCATTCATTCGATGGCGATTGAGGCGAGCATGCTCAGGCGGTTGCCGACTGCGATGCGCCCTTGGCTTTGGGCAATTCGGGGTCAGCGCCCCATTCCGTCCAGCTGCCGTCATAGAGCGCGACGTCATGTTTGCCGATGCGCTCCAGCGCCAGCGCAAGCGCGCAGGCGACCACGCCACCACCGCAACTGGTGATGACCGGCTTTGAGAGATCGACACCCGCATCCACGAATGCGGCACGCAGCAATGCATCATCCTTGAAGGTGCCGTCTGCCTCGAACAGATCCCAGAAAGGCACGTTGATCGAGCCGGGAACATGGCCTGAGGCGACGGCGGGATTGGGGTCTTCGTCCGCGCCAGTGAAATGCGCGACGCCACGGCCATCGACATGCTGCGCGGCCTTGCTCTCGATGTTGCGCAGCACGTCAGACTTGTCGCGCAGCTTGTCAGCATCGAGGGAAGCGGTGAAATTGCTCGGCGTGCGTGTTTCGATGCCGCTTGTGAGCGGACGCCCTTCGGCTTTCCACTTGGCCAGGCCACCATCCAGAATGGCGACATTGGGCAGGCCATACATGCGGAACATGAACCATGCGCGCGCTGCGGTTTTCACAACGCTATCATCATAGATCACGATCCGCTGGTCACGATCGATGCCCAGCTCGCGCATGCGGGCGGTGAATTGCTCAGCCTGCGGCATTGTATTGTCGATCGGCGCGGCGGCATCAACAAGGTGGAGCAGATCGAGAAACACCGCGCCGGGGATGTGCCCGACTTCATATTCGGCGGCGGAATCGCGGTGCGGCTCGAAATGATGCCGGGTGGCGTCCACGATGCACAGATCAGCAGAACCAAGTTCCTGCGCGAGCCATTGGGTGGAAACAAGATTGTCCATAGCTGTCCTCATCCGGCCATTTCCGGGGCCATTCCATCATGACGCGCATGAGAGAATGGCCCCGAATGATCATTTACGCTTTACGCCTCAGAACTCGTAGCGAGCGGTCACTGCCCATTCGCGAGGACGTGAAGGCGTGGTTTGAATGCCAGCCGTCGCCGCCGGGCCAATGCCGGTATAGTAGAAGGTGTCGGTCAGGTTGCTGACGGACGCGGAGATCGTCAATCCGCTTGCGTCCGGCTGCCAGGCGATCCGTGCGCCGAGCAGGCCATAGCCCGGCTGCGACTGGCTGACCGTGTTGCGCAGATCATACCAGATGCGGCTGCGCCAGTTCCAATCCGCCCGCAGGCTCACATCGCCAGCCGACCCCAGATCGATGTCATATTGCGCGCCGACGGCATAGTTGAAGGCCGGAGCGCCGACCGGCTGACAGGTTGCGCACGGGCCATTCGGAACTGCAGCGGCCGTGCCAAGATCGGTATATTCGAAATCATTATACCCCAGCATGCCGTTGAAGCTGAGGCCCCGAGCGGGACGCAAGGTGACTTCGGCCTCCACGCCGCGAATGCGGGCGCTGCCGGCATTGGTGCGCAGCGAGTTGGGAACGCCATTGAGATCTGGAACGACTGCAGTGACCTGACGATCAACATAGTCCGTCTGGAACACCGCAAAATTGGCTTGCAGCAGGCGATCGAACAGATTGAGCTTGGCGCCAAGCTCATAGGCCGTCACCGTTTCCGGCAGTACGGCGGTGACTTGTGCGGCGCTTAGCGGACGCGGATTGAAGCCGCCCGAACGGAAGCCGCTGGACACCGAGCCATAGAGGAAAACATCCTCGTTCAGCTTGTAATCCAGGCCCACGCGATAATCGACGCGGTCATAAGCGACCTTGGCCAGCGTGTAGGCGAAGGGGCGCACGCCGGTCTCATAATAGACCCGGTCGAAAATGAAGTCCTTCTTCTCATTGCTGTAGCGCAAGCCACCGCTGAGCTTGAGCTGATCGGACAAGGAGAAGCCGACCGTCGCAAAGCCGGAATAGTTCGAGCTCTTGGAAACATCATTGGTGAACTGGGTGAGGTTCAGCGTGCCGAAATAAACCCAGGCATCATAATTGGCGGTCGCAGTGTAATAATAGCCGCCGACCGTCCAATCCAGACGGTCATCGAACATGAGGCCGGACAGGCGCACTTCCTGGCTGAACTGACGATGCTTGAGATTCTCGACGCTGCTGCCCAGATCCATCGGCGAACCATCGCCATCACGACCGAAGAAGCCGGTATATTTGCGCCATGCGGTAATCGAGGTGAGGCTGATATTGTCGGCCAGCTTCCAGTCCACCTTGCCGGTCACGCCATATTGATCGAGATTGCTCTGGTTGGGCAGCGCGAGGCCGTTGCGGCCGGGCTGATAGGCCGCATAAGTGGTGTAAGGCGAGTTGGTGAGGAAGCGGCTGTCATAAGGAATGCCGAACTGCGGCACGCCGATCGTGTTATTATAGGCCGCGAGCGTCGGGCTGATGGTCAGCACCTTGTATGCGCTCTGCTCGGTGTGATCACGGGAGTAATCGCCCGTGATGGTGATCTCAAGATCCTCGGTAACCAGCGCGCGCAGCGATGCACGGGCGGCCTTGGTGTGGATATTGCCCTGCTTGCCGACCTCGCAATCGCCATCTGTCGTGCGCTTGCGCAGCAGGTTGGAGAGCGGCGCCGTGCCTGCTCCCACTTGCGTTGGGTTCACGCAGGCAAAGTCCAGAACGGACATATAGCCCTCGCGGCTCAGCGACGCGCCGGAGACGCGCAGGAAAACGCGGTCTTTCACGAGCGACGCATCGAAGGCGCCACGCACGTCCATGCGATTATAGCTGCCAGCCGTCGCCTCGACATAGCCGGTGTTGCTGCCATTCGCCTGCTTGGAAACGAGCCGCACGGCGCCACCAAGCGAGTTCTTGCCAAACAGGGTGCCCTGCGGACCACGCAGCACTTCCGCGCGCTCAAGATCGAGCAAACCGAGAACGCCGCCGAACACGGTGCCATGATAGACATCATCGACATAGACGCCGATTGCAGGCTCGATGGTGAACAGATAATCGGCCTCACCGATGCCGCGGATGGTGGCCTGAAGCGACTTACCGAAGGCAGCGCTGCCTTCCCGCAGGTAGATGTTCGGCGTGGTGTTGGAGAGTGCCGTTACATCGCGGGCATCGCGGGCGGTCAGCTCGTCGCCGGAAATGGCCGTGATCGCGATCGGGACCGTCTGCAGCCTTTCCTCACGGAAACGCGCGGTGACGACAATTTCATTGTCGTCTCTGGCGGTTTCAGCTGCGTCCTGCGCCAAGACCGGTGCGGCGGCGAACAGGCCTGCCAGCACTGCAGTCGATGCGGTATAGCCGAGAATAGTCTTGAGCCCCATGTCACTCTCCCTTGAATTTGCTGCTACTTTAAGCGCCGCTCTTTGGGCGGTAGCTTGGCCGGACTCATGACTGCGGACCTGCAAGGCGAGCAGCCGGGGAGACCGGCAGGTGGCGGATTATCACTGCGCCCGGGGAGCGGCCATAAGGGTGAGGCGATAACCGTTATTAAGCGCGTGCATATTTCTCACGCGCTTCGATCGCGGACATTTCCTCACCATATTCGCAGATGGTCGAGCGGCGCAGGTCTCGTTTGACGCCGAAATAATCGAAAGGTCGGGCGCGATACAGCGTACAGCGATTGTCCCAGATCAGCAGATCGCCGCGGCGAGGTTCATCGGTTTGCAAGGGCGGTGGAGACGCTTGTTCCTACCCAAGGTTGGCTCCATCGGGTTTGAGGAAGCGGCTATACAGCCACCCGATCCCGATGAGACTGAAGCCGAGTGCGAGGAAGGATATAATGCGCAACAGGCCTTCCAAACCCGCAGCGTCGAATAGAAACACCTTCGCGACAGCAACCAGCATCAGCAGCAGCGAGCCAATGCGCCAGGCCCGCTGGCCACTTCTGATACCCCAGACGAGGTAGCAAATCCCAAACGCGATCGCGACAACGGACCAGAGGATATTCTCACTCTGCCCCACATCGGACCCGACAAGAATGGTGCCGGAGAAGATCTGGCGAAGAGTCGCGAAGGCGAAGAGGAGAATGAGGAGCATCCGCAGGATCGCCGTCGGGCGTTGGGCAAGCGGCTGGACTGCTGGCGCGAGGCGCTCGATCAGGCCCGGTGCGAGGAACGCGATAGCAAAGGTCGGAAGCAGCAGATTGACAAGCGGCCACGGACCGACTGCCTGCTCCGCCCAGAGCGGATTGTGCAGCAGGACGGAATAGAGCAGGTTGTGCGCGAGGCCGAGGCCAACCAGCACGATTGCTTCCTTACGCCCCGGCATCAGACGCGCGAGCGCAATGCCGCCGCCGATGAGCAACGCTTCCCACAATGTCCGCTCAGCCAGACCCAAGCGGACGAATGCCGCGAAGTCAGGAATCGCGAACAGCTGCTTGTAGAGAATATGCGCACCGATCAGGCCGATGATGCCCATCTGCGCAGTCGCGATGAGATTGACCGGGCGTGGGAGGTTCGCACGCATCCGCCACAGCGCGAGGGCGCCGATGAGGGCTGGACCGAGCAGTCGCGCAAGCGCGAGCGGCAGAGGTGAGAGCTCAGCGACCAGCATTGGCTCGCCGGTGAGAGATGCCACGCCCGCCAGCAACCAGCGCCCGAGTGGCTCCAGCGCCCAAAGAGCGGCGATGATAGCAAGCACGACGGCCGCGACCCGAAGGTCGAGCTGGGCTCGGCGGCGCATCATCTCGGTGGCGATCAGCATGCCGATCGCGGCGGCAATGGCGAGCCACTGCGGGGGCAACAGCTGAGCAATGAGCCCGTAAGCCAACACCGCAGCGACGCCTTGCACCGCACTGCCGATCGACGACCCAGCAAAGCGCCATGCAAAGAGCGTGGTTATGGCAAGTGAGACACTCCAACGCAGCAGCGTGTGCAGATTTGGATCAAGAGGGGCAGCCATCACGAGGCGGGCAAACTCAAGCTCGCCCGTTCCCATAAGAGCCAGCAAACCGCCGGCCAGATAGGCAAGCGCGCCATAGCCTACACGTTTGTCGCGCGCCCTTTCACCGATCAGCAAGATCGCGGCGGCAATCAGGGCGAGCGATATGGGCAGCGTCCACACGGCAAGCCCAAGAACTGCGGCAAGAGCGGTCAAGAACCCTGTGGATAGGGTGAGCATGGCAAAGCCGACATTGTCGTGGCGTTCAGCACGGTTCCACGCGAGAGCAGCGCCGACCGCAGGCAGAGCGGCGAACAGCAGCGCGATCAAGGCGAAGCGCATATCCTCGCCCGGCAAAGCGATATTGAACTGCCAGTAGGAGACAAGAAAACCGCCAAGCGCAGTCAATATGATCTGCCCTGCGTCCAGTGCCATCGTTCGTGCACGCCACACCCGCCAAAGAGCGCTGCCTGCGAAGATGAGGGCAATGCTGGCAATGACCAGGATGAACGAGGCCGTTGACGGGGCGGGCCAGCTTGCCGCCAGGATGAGGCTCGTGAGCAGCGGAACTGCCGTGAATGCGCGCAGGCTCGGCATACGGATCGTGAGCCAGATGAACGCCACGGAGAGCAAGCCATAGAGGCCCCAGCTCAACATCGCAAAACCGCCGGTTGCGACGAGCAATGCCAGTTGCAACGCCGCAACGATGGCCGCGACAAGCTGCAGCATCGGTCCTCTATGATCAGCAGAAGCGGCGATAGGCAAGCCAAGGCCGAGCGTCAGCACGAGCAGGCCGACGGAAAGGCTGGAGAGCTGATCGAGACCGCCCATCGCAATGAGCAGCGCTGTCCACGCACCACCACCGACGAGCGAACTTACGCCTAGCCAGAACCAACGCTGGCTGCGCGACAGCAATGTGATGCCGCCAATGACCAGCGCGAGATAGCCGGCAAGCAGCGGCACACTGCTTTCACCTGTATTGACGAGCGCAGGCGCCGCGAGGCCGCCGACCAGGCCGAGCACAGCGGTCGGCGCGCCGAAGCGCAGCGATAGGCCAAGGGCCAGCGCGGTGATTGCGCTCAAAGCGAGGAAAGCCGCGCCGGGCGATACAAGCGCATAGAGATTGGCTGCAGCAAGCGTGGCAGCATAGAGACTGCCAACGCCTGCGCCTGCCAGTGCCTGAGCAACGCGATCATCCTGCACGACACCGGCCTTTCGACGCGCAACCTCTGCGCCGCCGATAAGGCCCGCGCCAAAGAGCAGGCCGAGGATGACGCGCACGGCGGGCGACAGGAGCCCCGCATCAATCGAATATTTGACGAACAGAACGGCTGCGACGACCAGCGTGATACCACCGGCCCAGATGGGCAATTTACGGCCGAACAAATCCTCGAAACCTGATGAGGAGCGCGGCGCAGTTGCGGGTGGCACCTCTGCGGGCGCTTCAGCGAACACCGGCTCGGGGCGCGGATCTTCTTCCCGTCGCGCCAAAGGCTCTGGCTCTGGTTCTGCAACGATTGGGGCGGTGTCCGGCTCAGCAGAGATGGAGGCGGCTGGCGCCGCAAGCTTTGCCGCGGCTATTGGCTGCACAGGTTGCGCAATCCGATCATCGATGACGATCGCCGACCGTCGCCGCGCGGGCTCAAATGTAGGAGCCTCCTCTGCCGGGACCTCGTCTATGGGCGCCGCATTGAACTGCGCCTCAAGTTGAATCAATCGCTTGCGGAGATCGAACACGATCACGCCCAATATGATTGTCGCCAACAACAAGATCCCAGTCATTCTTCACCCATCGCATCGATTGTGTCGCACTGCCTATCTCATAATTGAACGCTGTGCAATTTAATTATTAGACACCGTTCAATTTCGCGGATACGGAAGCTGCCTGGATAGGGAAATAAGCATGGCAGACTTTCTGAAAAAACTCGTGCGAGATTTAGAAGCGCCGATCGAGGCACGGGGATTTGGCACGGGCTGGTTCTCCGGCTTCTTCGCACTGCTGCTCGCGATCGCCGGTCTTTGCTTGGTGGCGGCGATGCGCTGGCCGGATCTGTTCGCGACGCCGCAGCTTGCGCCAGTGCTCGGTTCTTCCACCTTCCGCCTTGTCGTGCACGGCATCCTGCTCAGCGCTTACGCCCTTGCGTTGCTCAGCCTCCTGCTTCGACCGCGTAAAGCGCTTGGTGTTGCAGCGCTCGTCATTGCATTGGCGGCGACCATCCTCGGCGGCGCGGCCGTTCAAGCCCGCGAGACGCACGACTGGGGAATCTTTTTCGGCGTCGACTTCTTTGCCGTGAACATGGTCGCAGCGGGCATCATGTTCGCGCCGCTGGAGCGCTTTGTGCCCCATCGCGGTGAGCAACGCCTGTTCCGCCCCGAGTGGCGCGAAGACCTGTTCTATTATCTGGTGAGCTCCATGCTGGTGCAGCTCATCACCTTCCTGACACTGGCGCCATCGAGCTATCTCAATGCGCAGGGCGGGCTGATGGGCCTGCGCGCCACCATCGCCGGGCTTCCCTGGCTGATCCAGTTCGTCCTCGCCATGTTCCTGACCGACCTTGCGCAATATTGGTTCCATCGCCTGTTCCACCGCATTCCCTTCCTTTGGGGTTTCCACGCCGTCCATCATTCGGCGCGGTCCATGGATTGGCTGGCGGGCGGACGCATGCACTTCATCGAGATCGTTCTTTTGCGTGGCGTGACCTCCCTCCCCTTGCTGACACTCGGTTTTCTGCCCTCCGTCATGCAGGCCTATGTGGGCTTGGTTTACGTCTATTCCTCGCTTGTTCATGCGAACATCCGCGGTAATTTCGATCTGCTGGGCCGCTTCATTGTCGTGCCGCGCTTCCACCATTGGCACCATGCGCTGGAGGCTGAAGGCGTCGACAAGAATTTCGCGATCCACTTCCCCTGGATCGATCGCCTGTTCGGCACCCATTATTTTCCGAGCGGACAGTGGCCCAAAAATTATGGCGTGCCCGAGGCAGTGCCGCGCGGCTATTTCGCGCAGATGCGCTATCCATTCGTGCGGAAGCGCCAATAATATGGGCCGCCGTGCAGATCATGGTCGGAAAGAGCTGGAAGAGCTGATCCTGTCAGCCGGCCATCAGCTCATGGCGGAGAGTGGCTATGGCCGCTTCTCCGCGCGAGAAGTCGCCAAGCGAATCGGCTATTCGGTTGGCACGGTTATGAACGTCTTCGGCAATGTCGATCGGCTCGTGATGGCCATCAACAGCCGAACGTTCGACTTGTGGGCCAACTGGCTGGAGGCGCGGCTGGATGGGGCGGCGGGCCATGAACGAATAAGCGTGCTCGTGAGCGGCTATTTCGAGTTCGCCAGCAGCCACCGCAATTTGTGGACAGCGATTTACGAGCACCGACCGCCAGACGGCATACTCATGACGGAAGCTCTGGTGGCTGCTCGTGTCGCACTGATCGACGTTATCGCACGCGAGGTTGCGGCTGTTCTGCCGACCAAAACATCAATTGAAGCAACGCGGATCACGCGATCGCTTATCGCAACGGTGCATGGCCATTGCGCCTTTGCACTGGGTGGCACTTTCGCGCTGATGGGTGAAAACGATCCGCTCGACCTTGCCTTGGCGCGCGTGATGGAAACGCTCGATGCCAATGGCGCAAATGATCGCCCAACCGGGATTGAGGCACATGACTGATGGATTGGATGGATCATCCTGCTTGCGCACTGTTGCGCCACACAGCAAACATCGTCGCAATGATTTTGCCGGGAGAGGCCTGATGGACAGAATGAAATTGGCACTGGCGGCAGGCTGCCTGCTCTCGCCGACTTTTGGCTTCGCGCAAACAGCCTCCCCGCTCCCGGCCGAGGCCGCGTCGGCTCAGGGCGATGTTGCGATCACGATCTATAATAGCAACCTCGCGCTGGTTCAGGATGTGCGGCAGCTCTCCTTGCCGCAGGGCCGATCACGCCAGGAATTTCCTGATGTGTCCGCGCAGATCCGGCCGGAGACGGTCACCCTGTCCGGCGAAGGCTTCGGCATTGTCGAGCAGAATTTCGACTATGATCTGCTGTCCCCGTCCGCCTTGATGGAGAAGGCTGTGGGGCAGCAGATCACATTGCTGCGAACCAATCCCGCGACAGGGGCAGAGACAAGAGAGCGCGCGACCGTGCTTGCCGCCAATGGCGGTGTCGTGCTGAAAATCGGCGAGCGGATAGAAGTGCTGCGCGACGACGGGCTGCCCGTGCGCGTGATCTTCGATAAAATTCCGGCCAATTTGCGCGCGCGTCCTACCCTGAGCGTCACGCTTGAGGCCGAGCGCGCCGGGACGCGACCGCTGACGCTCAGCTACCTCACGCCCGGCATTGGTTGGAAATCCGACTATGTCGCTCTGTTCGATGAAGCGGCGGGCAAGATGGATGTCCAGGGCTGGATAACGCTCAGCAACAACACCGGCACGACCTTCTCCAACACGCGTGCGCTGCTGGTGGCAGGCGAGGTTGCGCAAGTGCAGCAGAGCGGCGGCTATCGACAGCGCCGTGTGCCTGCGCCACGCGGCAACAGCGCGGGCACGGAGAGCGGCGATGGCGCGCAGATCGGAGACTTTCACGTCTATCCAATCGAAGGCCGCACCACGATTGCCAATGCGCAGACCAAGCAGGTGAGCTTCCTCGATGTCTCGGGCGTGGCCGCGCGCAAGGGCTATGAGTTTCGCAATCCCTGGCTCGGCAATCAAACAGAAGCACAGAGCGCTGCTTCCATCCTCAAATTCTCGAACGCGCGTGCAGCGGGTATCGGCGCGGCGCTGCCCGCTGGCACCGTGCGGGTTTATATGCGCGACACAAAGGGGCAGGCGCAGTTCATCGGTGAGAGCAGCATCCCGCACACGCCGGGTGGTTCTTCGCTCGCCTTGCGCACGGGTGACGCCTTCGATGTGAAGGTGCAACCTGTGATGGCGCAGCGCGATAGCATCACTTTGGATGAATGGGAGCGCTCTGCCCGCTGGCGTGTCGTCACGACGCAGGGTGGCGAGCAGATGGTTTCCGAGGGCTATACCGAAAGGCCCAAAACCTATTACCGCACGCAAATGCGCTACATCGTCACCAATGCGCGGGCCGTTCCGGTCACGGTCGATGTGGTGCAGGCAGGGTTGAACCAGTGGTGGGGATGGCGTGACATTCGCGTGCCGCAGGAGAGCATCATAGGCGTGCAGGACAGTGCCGACACGCGCCGCTGGGAGGTTGCCGTGCCCGCCAATGGCAAGACTGAACTGACCGTCACTTTCCTGACCCCTTGGTAAGCGGCTTTGCGCTGGCTCTCACTTTCCCTTGTCTTGCTGGCGTCCGCTGCAGGAGCGACGCCACCGGCGGTTTCGTCTGCCGCTCCGGACAAGGTCGCGGTGACCATCTACCGCGATCCAGATCGGGGTGAAGGAGATATCTCCCCGGATAACCCAGCTGCCTTTGCGCTGATTGCGGAAACGCGCACGATCACCTTGCCGCCCGGCGTGGTAACGGTGCGTTTTGAAGGGGTTGCAGGGGGCATCGTGCCGCAATCGGCCATCCTGTTCGGCACCGATCCGCGCGAACGCAATCGGGATGCTGCGCTGCTGTCGCAAAAGGGTCTGGTTGACGCCTATACGGGGCAGCAGGTGACAGTGCGGCGCTTTGATGCTGCGACCGGCAAAACGGTGGAAGAGCGCGCTACAATCCGCTCGGCAGCGGATCGCATGGTCATCACGACGTCGCGCGGGGCAGAGGCGGTGTATTGCACCGGCCTTGCGCAGACGCTCATCTATCCCGGAGCGCCCACTAACCTGTCGGCCAAGCCGGTGCTGAGCATGACGACAAAGGATCAGCCAGGCGGCCAGGTGACGATCACACTGGCCTATATCGCCACCGGGTTCGATTGGGATGCGACCTATATCGGCACGCTGCAGCCCGACGGTAAGGCGCTGGCGCTGTTTGCCTGGCTGACCATGGCGAGCGGCGATGAGACCAGTTTTGTCGATGCGACAGCGTCTGCTGTCGCCGGGCGGGTGAACCGGTCGAGTGACACGCAGGATGATGACGGGCGCTGGGCGCGCAATGATGCCGCATCGCTCAACAAGACGACACAATGCTGGCCGGATGCCAGAACGAGCGACATTGCGGTATCACGACCTGTGCCGGCGCCTCCGCCACCGTCAGCGCCCATGATGATGGAAATGGCCGATATTACCGTCACCTCTCAGCGCGTTGCGGGAATGGCGCGCTTCGCACCGATCGCAGTGACTGCGCAGGCGGAGGGCCTTGGCGACCTCAAGCTCTATCGCATCCCCGTCCCGGTGACGGTGGCAGCGCGATCGCAAAAGCAGGTTGCCTTTCTCGCCGACCATCTTGTGA
>CBIHKY010000015.1:0-54392 GCA_966205705.1 uncultured Alphaproteobacteria bacterium | reverse complement strand
CGCCCACCATGATAAACACCGGAAGTTCTGCTAGGCTTCCGGGGTTGTTCAATACCATATTCCACCATTGCGACGCGGGCGGAACAGTTGTTCTGCTCTAGCATGTCAGCGTCACTGTAAACCTTCACAGGAGAGCGTGATGCTTTGGACAATCGTTGTCATTTTGCTGGTGCTTTGGGCGCTTGGCTTCCTGGCTTTCCACGTTGGCGGTGCGCTCATCCATCTGCTTCTCGTCATTGCGGCTGTTGTGCTGGTGTACCGGCTCGTGACGGGCAGAAAAGTGGTTTAAAAATTCAGGCTGATACCGGCGCGACCTTCGTCACCAGTGTGGCGAGGTCGTGCGGGGATAGCTGGATTTGCAGCCCGCGCTGGCCGCCATTAATGTAGATATGCGGATGAGCGAGAGCCGTTTCATCCAACAATGTCCGCACGGATTTAATTTGGCCTAATGGGCTGATCCCACCAATTTTGTAACCAGTCATGCGCTCGACATCGGCTGGCTTCATCATGTCCGCCGATTTGCCACCAAAGGCGGCTGCCACACGCTTCATAGATAAGCTCTGGTCGGATGGCAGGATAGCGCACGCCGCTTTGCCGTCGATCAACAACATAAGCGTTTTGAACACCACACTCGCGGGAACCCCGAGCGCCTCTGCCGCCTGCAAGCCAATGCTGGGCGCATTACCATCATAATCATAGCGATGAACCATATAGGGTATTTGCGCCGCTTTGAGGGCCAGCGTTGCCCGCGTGGACTGAGCCATCTCCGTCTCCAAATATTCCTGAGCATGGCGCAACAGCGCCCAAATCACTCGCCGAATAATGCAAACGCGGCGATAACCACAAGAATTAGCCGTTCGGTATGGGCTGCTACGCGATGCCCCTGATGGGGACGAAACGGCGGGAAAGCATGCTCAAGAGAATTGAAGTCGCTGACGTGCGTCTGGGAATGTTCATCCACAAGCTGGAAGGGCCGTGGCTCAAACATCCGTTCTGGCGAAACAAATTCCTGCTGACAGACCCTTCGACCCTTGCTGATTTGAAGGCGAGCGAAGTCGAAGGCGTATTGATCGACCTCGATAAAGGCGGCGATACATTGTCCTCGGGAGCGCAGGCGTCCGCGCGCCGCCGTCCGCTGGTCTCGACATCGCATTCCGCGCCTGCAAGCCCTGCGAATTCAGCCGCTCAAAATATGGCCGACCGCATTCGGCTGGAGCGGATGCGGACGCTACAGCCGCAGACCCCAGCCGTGTCGAACGTCATCCCGTTCGATCCCCGTGCGGCAAAGACATTGAGCACTGCGCGGGAGGTTGATCAGGCCAAGGGCGTGCTGGTCCGTTCCAACCGCGTGCTGGCCAGCGTGTTCGAGCAGGCCCGCCTCGGCAAGGCGATCTCCGTGGGCCAGATTGAGCCGGTGATCGAGGATCTATTCTCCTCCATCCAACGCAACCCGCACGCCTTCAATGGCCTCATGCGGATCAGGCGCGAGAATAGCGCGCTCTATGCACATGGTCTGGCGGTCAGCGCGCTTATGATCGCACTGGCCCGCCAGATGCACCTGGATGTCGAGCGCGCAAAACAAGCGGGCATGGCCGGGCTGCTCATGGATGTCGGTATGGGCCATTTGCCCATCGATGTCGCGACCATCCTTGATGACCTGACCGAGGCTGAGATGGAGATCGTCAAAACCCACACCACTCTCGGCCATGAATTTCTCATCATGGGTGGCGAGTTTTCGGATGAAGTCACGCGGGTGTGCCTTGAGCATCATGAGCGGTGCGATGGCAGCGGCTATCCACAGCAGCTCATGGGCGAAGAGATCGGCCTGTTCGGCAAGATGGCCGCGATTTGCGACACTTATGATTCGATGACATCGGATCGTCCCCATCGCCCGCGGATCGACCCCAACACCGCGCTGGAGATGATGCGCGGTATGGAAGGGCTGTTCGATCAGAAAATCCTCGACCAGTTCATCGAAAGCGTCGGCGTTTATCCTATCGGCTCCGTCGTGCGGCTCACAACCGGGCGTCTTGCACTGGTCGTCGATCAAAATATTGCCGACTATACGCGTCCAAGGGTGTGGGCCTTTTTTGATGTGAACGGTCGGCGGGTCATCAAGCCCGAGGATATCGATTTGCTGGCGAGCAAGGGGCGGGTCGAGATCATCTGCAGCGATGATGCGGCAAGCTATGGTGTCGAGAATTTTCCGGCCATACGCGAAATGGTGTTCAACAGCGCCTGCAAGGCTATGCAATAATCGCGACGGCACAAGGTTAAGGTCGCCTCAGAACAGTTGCAGGCGCGCAGAAGACTTGATCACACCGCCCGCACGGTTAAGTGGGGCGGCTTAGCCTGCATGGCGGTTTGAGGATCAAGATCATGACGCAAGAGCAGCCAGTGCGGGCACGACGCTTCACCTGGGCCAAGGTCGATAAATTCACCCTGATGCTGCTCGGCACGCTGCTGCTCGCGACAATTCTTCCCGCGCGTGGCGGCTTTGTTCCTGTGGTGGATGGGCTTGGCCGCGTGCTGGTCGTGCTGCTCTTCTTCATCCACGGCGCGCGCATGCCGCGTGAGGCGGTGACGGGCGCGCTCAAGCAGTGGAAACTCCAGTTGCTGATGCTGCTGAGCACCTTCGCGCTGTTTCCGCTGATCGGTCTTGCCTTTGGTCCCTTGAGCGGGCGCGCGATTGATCCTGCGCTTTACACGGGCTTGCTCTTCCTTTGCTGCCTGCCCTCCACGGTGCAGTCTTCCATCGCGCTTACCTCGATCGCAAAAGGTAATGTTCCGGCAGCGGTTTGCGGGGCAGCGGCGTCCAATCTTGCAGGCGTCGTTTTCACGCCATTGCTCACCGCATTGCTCCTCGCGAGCCAGAGTGTGATGAGCTTTGATGCGATCTGGACGATCATTGGCCTCATCCTCGTGCCCTTTGCTTTGGGTCAGATGCTCCATGGCAAGCTTGGCGGATGGCTCAGCCGTCACAAACCGCTCGCCACCTTTGTGGATCGCGGGTCCATTCTGGTCGTGGTCTATGCCGCGTTCGGCAAGGCGGTCGTTGGCGGTCTTTGGAACACCATCTCCGCTGTCGATCTCGCGATGCTCATCTTCCTGTGCTTCGCCATGCTGGTCCTCGTCATCCTCATCCTGCGATTTGTGGCGAAGCTTGCGGGCCTGCCATTGCCAGATGAGGCGGCGCTGGTGTTCTGCGGATCGGTCAAATCACTGGCGACGGGCGTGCCCATGGCAAGCGTGCTGTTCCCGGCGGCGCTGGTCGGCGCGATCGTGCTGCCGTTGATGATCTTCCATCAGGTTCAGCTGCTGACCTGCGCCTTCCTCGCCCGGGCTTATGAGCGTCGCGCAACAAGGGCTTAATCGACCGGGGGATGATGGACAGGCCTTCGTCGCGCAGCTATGATGCTTAGCAAGGTAGGTAAGCTGCCCGCATAAGATAAAAAGCCGACGAAGGAGAGGGTTTATGGCGAAGACATTGCCACTATTAACGGGATTGGGCGCTGTCACGGCTGCCGGTGCCGCGCTCTTTATCGGCTCGCCGTTCAGCACCGCAAAACAACCAGCGCCCGGCCAGGCTGCATGCGCCAATGATGAGGCGGGCCTCAGCCTCCCACCGGGATTTTGCGCAACTATCTTCGCTGATAATATTGGCCACGCCCGGCACATGGCGATCGCGCCGGATGGCACCCTCTATGTGAACACATGGATGAGCCGCTACTTCCGCACGCCGCCGCCAGAGGGCGGCTTCATCGTGGCGCTGCGGGATCGTGACGGCGACGGCAAGGCCGAGCAGATCGACCGGTTCGGCTCGACGCCCGGTCCGAGCGACGGCGGCGGCACCGGAATCGCGATCTGGAAGAATGGCCTGTTCGTGCAGGTTGGCGACAAGATAATGCGCTATCAGTTGCAGGATGGCGAGCGCGTGCCGGGCGCGGAGCCGACGATTGTGCTGCAGGGACTCCAGATGAATGGCGATCATATGATGAAGGCCATCGCGATCGACGCGCAGGGCAATCTCTTCATCAATAGCGGCTCGCCATCCAACATATGCGAAAAGGCCAATCGCCAGCCGGGGTCGCTGGGCAAAGACCCGTGCGACGAGCTCGCGCTGTATGCGGGCATCTGGAAATATAGCGCGCTCAAGACTGGCCAGACCTATTCCGCCAAGGAGCGGTTCGCGACGGGCATCCGCAACACCGGCGGCATCACCTTCGATGCATCTGGCAGATTGTTCGCCATGCAGCACGGCCGCGATCAGCTCTCGCAAAGCTGGCCCGCCCTCTACACCACGCAGCGCGGCGTCGATCTGCCTGCCGAGGAGCTGCTGCAAGTGAATGCGGGCGATGATTTCGGCTGGCCCTATTGCTATTATGATGGCGTCCAGAAGAAGCGCGTGCTCGGGCCGGAATATGGCGGCGATGGTGGCAAGGCGGTGGGCCGCTGTGCGAGCAAGAAGCTTCCCACGGCGACGTTCCCAGCCCATTGGGCGCCGACGGGCGTTGACCTTTACCGTGGCGGGCAATTTCCTGCGGCCTACAAAGGCGGCGTGTTCATCGCCTTCCACGGCTCATGGAATCGCGCGCCGATGCCGCAGGATGGCTTTAAGGTCGTCTTCCAACCACTCGTAAATGGCAAAGCATCCGGCGCGTCCATCCTGTTCGCCGATGGCTTTACCGGCCCCGGCAAGGCGAGCGGGAAGGCGAACAACCGCCCGACCGGCGTCACTGCCGGGCCTGATGGTGCGCTCTACATTTCCGATGATGTGAAGGGCCGCATCTGGAAGGTCACCTATCAGGGCGTCGCCAATGCACCGCTGACCGCTGCCCAGGATGTGATCTATGCCGCACAGGATGTCGCGCATGCGGTGCAGGACAATGCAGGGTCACTGCCACAGGGCTTCACGGCCGAGCAGGTCGCGCTTGGCAACCGCATCTATCATGGGCTGGAGCGGGCAGGGACGTGCGCGGGCTGTCATGGCGCGGACGGGGCAGGCTCCACACTGGGTCCAGCGCTTAACGGGCAAAAATGGCTGTGGACTGATGGGTCTGTCGCCTCGCTCACCAAGGTGATCGATGAAGGCGTGGTGACGCCCAAGGAATATGCGACCGGCATGCCCGCACGCGGCGGCTCGGAGCTAAGCGATGCCGATGTGAAGGCGGTCGCGGCCTATGTATGGACGCTCAGCCAAAAGAAGAAATGATTGCGCGCCCTGCCTGCGGGCAGGGCCGCCCGCCGCGCTAGTGCGTGACCGTTCTCGCAATCGCGCGCCATTGGCCCGGCGTGGTCTCAAACCGGCGCTTGAAGGCACGCGCGAAATGCGCCGGATCTTCAAAGCCGTTCGCGAAGGCGATCTGCGAGATTGAAGCCCCCGCCCAACGCGGATCGCGCAGATCATCGGCGGCACGTTGCAAGCGACGGTTCCAGATTTGCCCGGTGATCGACACGCTCAGCGCATCCCGCATCAACTGATCCAGTCGCCTGCGGCTGATATGCTGCGCCTGTGCGATCTGTTCCGCCGTCAAGCCGGGGATCGAGAGATTGAGCTCGATGAAGTCGAGCGCCTTCTGCACCCGCCAATGCACATTCTCCAGCTCGACCGCGAGGCCTGACGTCGCGCCGAGCAGATGGATGACCGCATTCATCGCGGCCTGCTGCTGCGCCTCGCGAAGCTCCGCAGCGACATGCAGCAAGTGGATCAGCGTATGAGCAAGCAGGGACGTGCCCGGATCGCGACCAGGGATCAGCGTTGCCACCAGATGCTCCATCTCCGGGAAACGGCTCATCACGAGCGCGCGCGGCATCCGCAGCAGAAGCAATTGGTTATAATCGAGCCCAACCAGCTTGAAAGGGTAGCGCTCGTCGATGAAGCAGATATCGCCTGCCGCCAGCTGGCATTGATGCTGGCGCTGCACGGCGATGGAGGCGCCCTCGGCCTGCAACATCATCGTGAGAAATTGCCCCATTTCGCCCGAATTGTTCGGTGCATAGCTGACTTCAGCCGGGGCAGAGCACACCGCAAACAGCGCGCCTGTCCCAACGCGGCGATGCAGGATCGCACCCGTATTGGGGTTGGCTTCAATCGCCTGAATCGAAAGGCCGGGAAAGACCGTCGGCGCCAAGCCCGTCCACATATCGGCACGCTTCGCGCGCTCCACGCTACTGATGTCGAGGACCGATGAAAGCCCATCGAAATTAACTGTTTCCATCTCCACAAACTCCGCCCCGAGCATTGGCGAAACAGGCATATATGTCAAAGATATAAGGTGACGCGTTGCACCATTAACCGGAAATCTTGCCAAGCCGCAGGCCATCGGCCATGGGCGGGCAATGATGGTTCGCAAAATTCTCCCCGCGCTGCTCGCTGGCTTCTGTCCGTTCATTCTGGCTCCTGTTCACGCGCAGACTGCGGATGGGCCGAGCGATATCATCGTGCTGGGGCGAGGTCTTGATCTGCCCCCCGGCACGCCAGCCTATGGCTCGATCACGATCGGTGAAGATCGGCTGCGCGAGGATGCATCGGGCACCATCGAGCATGCGCTCGGCGATGTCGCTGGCTTCCAGCAATTCCGCCGGTCAGATAGCCGCTCTGCCAATCCATCGTCGCAGGGCGTGACGCTGCGCGCGTTGGGCGGCAATGCCACCAGTCGTGCAGTGGTATTGCTGGATGGTGTTCCGTTGGCCGATCCCTTCTTCGGGTCGATCCCATTCAATGCGCTGGCGCTCGATACCATTGGCGCGGCACGCATCACGCGTGGCGGCGGTGCGGGCAGCTTCGGCGCTGGGACTGTCGCGGGCACCATTGAACTGTTCAGTGCCGATCGCGCGCAACTGCCGCTCTACAGCGCCAGCGCGCTATACGGATCACGTAACGCTCATCAGCTTGCGGCAACGATCTCGCCCGATCTTGGCGCAGGCTTTTTGTCGCTCTCAGGTGATTATGCGCGCGGCGATGGCTTTTGGACAACGCCCGAGGGTCAGCGCGGCCCTGCCGATGTTCCGGCGCGTTACGAGACATGGTCCGTCACCGCGCGCGGGGTCGCTCCCATCGGCGATGGTGAAATTCAGGCGCGCATCAACCTGTTCCGCGATGATCGCACGCTGCGTTTCGCAGGCGCCGACAATGGCCAGGAAGGGCAGGATGCCAGCCTGCGTTATCTTTCGCGCGGCGATTGGCAGATCGAGGCGCTCGGCTATGTCCAGCTGCGCAACTTCAACAATATCGTGATCAGCTCCACGAGCTTCCGCCCGACGCTCAATCAGCGCAACACGCCCTCGACAGGCCTTGGCGGCAAGCTGGAGGTGCGCCCGCCAGTGGGCGGCAATCATCTGCTGCGCATTGGGGCAGACAGCCGCTTTGCGACGGCGGATATGTATGAGGAAGCGCTGAGCGCGACGACCGGCCTTGCCACCACGCGGCGCGACGCAACCGGGCGTCAGGTAACCAGCGGTTTCTACCTGGAGGATGATATTACTCTCGGCAATCTCGTGCTGACGGGCGGCGCACGGGCTGATTATTGGCGGATCAGCCGAGGCCGCTTCACCGAGCGCAATGCGACCACGGGAGCGACCACGACGACCAACTATGCCGCGCGCGATGATTGGGAAACGAGCTTCCGCGCCGGGCTGTTGTGGAACCTCTCGCCCGCCGTTGCCCTGCGCGGGGCAGGCTACACCAGCTTCCGCCTGCCGACGATCAACGAGCTGTATCGCGGCTTCACGGTGTTCCCGGTTGCCACCCAGGCCAATGCCGCGCTCCAGCCAGAGCGGTTGCGCGGCGCCGAAGCGGGCTTTGATCTTAAGCCACTTCCCGGCGTCAGCTTCTCGGCCACCGCCTTCTATAACCGCCTTGAAAACGCCATCGCCAATGTGACGATCGCTCCAAATACGCGCCAGCGCCGCAACGTCAACGCCATCGTCGCCAAGGGCATCGAGCTATCCGGCGCGATCGATCTGGGCAGTTTCGATCTCGCGGCATCCTATGCCTTCAATGACAGCAAGGTCGAAGGCAGCGGCCCGGCGGCATCGCTCGATGGATTGCGACCAGCGCAAAGCCCGCGTCATGGCGTGAGCGCAACGCTTGGCTGGAGCGGGCAGGGCGATACCCGCCTTGCCATCACCGTGCGTCATGTGGGCACGCAGTTTGAGGATGATTTGCAGGCGGACCTGATGCCCGCAGCGACCACGGTCGACGGCTTTGCTCGCGTGCCGATTACGGGGCGTTTGGCTGTGACGGGCCGGGTTGAGAATCTGTTCGATGAGCAGGTGGTGACGCGGCAGGTGACGGCGGCCAACGGCGCGGTAAGCACTGATCTCGGCACGCCGCAGACGTTTTGGATTGGCTTTCAGATCAAAGGCTGAGCGGCGGTTGCGGGGAAGGGCGGCGCCAAGCTAAGGCCGCCCCTTCCAAACATAAACCCACCGTCACCCCGGACTTGATCCGGGGTCCCGCTTCCTTCTGCGGATGTGACTCAAAGGCAGCGGGATCCCGGGTCAAGCCCGGGAGGACGTAATGAGGGTTCGTGCTGAGTGAGGGGAGGTGGACGTTAGACCTCCCACCCAATCACCCCTTACGCCGCTCCAGCCCATTCGCCGCCGACAGCACCGCCTGCACAGACGCCGTCGCAATATCCTCATCCAGCCCAACGCCAAACACGGTCACGCCATCATCGGTCCGGCACTCGACATAGGCGGCCGCGCGCACATCGCCGCCCTTGCCGATGGCATGTTCGCTATAATCCACCACATCCAAGCCGATGCCCAGCTCCTCACGCAGTGCGGCGAGCACCGATGAAATGAGCCCATTGCCCCGACCCGAAATGCTCTGATCGCTGCCATCATGCGCGATCTTGCCGGTGAACACGCGATTGCCCGCAGGCCCACTCTCGGCATAGTCGACGAGCGTATAGGGCTGCCCATCGGCGAGGCAATAATGCGCCTCAAAGGCCTCCCAAATATCGTTCGCATGCAATTCGCGGCTGCTCTTGTCCGCCAGATCCTGCACGACGCGCGAGAAATCGGATTGGAGCCGCTTGGGCAGCTTCAGCCCTTTATCCTGCTGCAGCACCCACGCCACGCCACCCTTGCCGGATTGCGAATTGACGCGGATCACCGCCTCATAGGAGCAGCCAATATCAGCCGGATCGATCGGCAGATAAGGCACATCCCACAGCTCGTCATTACGCTGTTCCTGCGCGGCAAAGCCCTTCTTGATCGCATCCTGATGGCTGCCGGAAAAGGCCGTGAACACCAGTTCGCCAGCATAAGGATGGCGCGGATGGACCGGCAGCTGGTTGCAATAAGTCACCGTCTGCACGACCTCCTCGATGTTCGAGAAGTCGAGGCCGGGCGCAACGCCCTGCGTATAGAGATTGAGCGCGACCGTCACCAGATCGCAATTGCCGGTCCGCTCGCCATTGCCGAACAGGCATCCCTCGACACGATCCGCGCCCGCCATCAGGCCCAGCTCAGCCGCTGCAACGCCCGTGCCCCTGTCATTATGCGGATGCAGGGACAGTATCACCGTATCGCGATTGCGGATATGACGTCCAAACCACTCGATCTGATCGGCATAGATGTTGGGCGTCGCTGCCTCGACCGTGGCAGGCAAGTTCAAAATCAGCGGCTTGTCTGCGGTTGGCTGGAGAATATCCATCACCGCCTCGCAGCACTCCAGGCTGAAATCCAGCTCGGCTGTGGAGAAGGTCTCCGGGCTATATTCAAAATGCCAATCGGTATTGGGCTGCTTGGCCGCTTCATCACGGATGATCTTGGCCGCATCCACGGCGATTTGCTTGATCTGCGGGCGATCCATATTGAACACGATGCGCCGCCATGCAGGAGACACGGCGTTGTACACATGCACGATCGCCTTCTTCGCGCCTTGCAAGCTCTCAAAGCTGCGCTCGATCAGATCACGCCGCGCCTGCGTCAGGATTTGGATGATCACATCGTCAGGAATGCTGTCCGAGCGCACGAGGCCAGAGATGAAATCAAACTCGGTCGCACCGGCGGACGGAAAGCCGACCTCAATCTCCTTGAGCCCCACGCGCGTGAGCAGCTCGAAGAAGCGGGTCTTCTTTTCCGTATCCATCGGATCGATCAGTGCTTGATTGCCATCGCGCAGATCGGTCGAGAGCCAGCGCGGCGGCTTGGTGATCGTGCGGGATGGCCATTGCCGGTCAGGCAGATCGACCTGCGGGAAGGCGCGATATTTAACGGAAGGATCAGTCAGCATCATGGCTCGAACATTTCAATTGTCACTGGCAAGGGCGATCAGGCTTCGCGCGACTTGCCCGGTGCGTTTTTGATGATTTGGCTATCTTGGCCCTTAAGCGCAGCGGGCCGCCTGCGGCAACCGCATCCTCGCGCCTAAGGGCGCGTAAGTCGTGTAAGGCGAATGATCAGCCGCAAGTCCATGCGTGCCTCAATGCACAAAATTGCCGCTCGCGTCCAGTATCGATTAGGAGATGGGTTTGCCGGAACGGATTGACGGCGCTGCCGTTTTGCATTTGACGATGTGTGTTGCCTGAGACGCGCAAAAAATCGCTCGGTAACAGACTGTTGTCGATTATGAATTTTTGGCTTGATTTTGCTATTTCCACGCGCACTATGTTGCGATGCACAATAAGATAGAGAAACAGAAAAACAGATGACCTGTTCCGAGATGCTGGGCGAGGCGGGTAAAGTTCGCGATTGTTATGCGGTCGTGCAGCAGTGGGTCGCTGAAACCGGCATCGAAGGGTTGCACAGGCGCCTTGGCGAGGCCGAAGCAATCTTCCGGCGCATCGGCATCACCTTCGCGGTCTATGGCGAGGGTGGCGATCCCGAGCGGCTAATCCCCTTTGATCTCTTGCCCCGCATTTTCACCGCAGCCGAATGGGCGCGGCTGGAAGCCGGGATCAGGCAACGCGCCGCAGCGCTCAACGCCTTCCTGCTCGATGTCTATAATCGCGGTGAGATCATCCGGGCAGGTATCGTCCCAGCCGACATCGTTTACCAGAACAAGGCATACAAGCCCGAGATGGCCGGGTTCACGCCGCCGGGGCGCGTTTACAGCCATATCGTCGGCATCGATATCGTCCGCACCGGCCTTGAAGATTTCATGGTGCTGGAGGATAATTGCCGCACGCCATCCGGCGTCTCCTACATGCTCGAAAATCGCGAGATTATGACGCGCATGTTCCCGGAGCTGTTCGCCCGCGAGCGGGTTGCGCCGGTGGATGATTATCCCAGCCAGCTGCTGCGCTCACTTCAGGAAGTCGCGCCGCCCGCATGCACTGGCGAGCCGCAGGTCGTGGTGCTGACCCCCGGCGCTTTCAACAGCGCTTATTATGAGCATAGCTATCTGGCCGATCTGATGGGCGTCGAGCTTGTCGAGCCTGCCGATCTGTTCGTGGAAGATGGGTTGGTCTTCATGAAGACCACCCGTGGCCCCAAGCGGGTCGATGTCATCTACCGCCGCATCGATGATGATTATATCGATCCGCTCGCCTTCCGACCGGACAGCATGTTGGGCGTGCCGGGCCTGTTCAACGCCTATCGCGGCGGCGGCGTGACGCTCTGTTCTGCGCCCGGCGCAGGCATTGCCGATGACAAGGCGATCTACGTCTATGTGCCGGAGATGATCCGCTTCTATCTCGGCGAAACCGCGATCCTTCAGAATGTGCCGACCTTCCAGTGCGGCAAGCCGGACGACTTCGCTTATGTGATGGATCATCTGGCCGAGCTGGTCGTGAAGGAAGTGCATGGCTCTGGCGGCTATGGGATGCTGATCGGCCCCAAAGCGACCACCAAAGAAATCGAGACCTACGCCCTGCGCATCCGGGCCAATCCGTCCGAGTTCATCGCGCAGCCAACGCTCGATCTCTCGACCTCGCCCACGATGGGGCCGGGCGGTCTGGTCGAGCGGCATGTCGATTTTCGGCCTTTCTGCCTCGTCGGCAAGCAGATCCGCCTCGTGCAGGGCGGGCTGACCCGTGTGGCGCTGGCCGAGGGGTCGCTCGTCGTCAATTCCAGTCAGGGGGGCGGGGTGAAAGACACCTGGGTGCTGCGATGAATCGCATGATCGGGAAGAGGGCACGTCCATGCTGAGCCGCACTGCAGAAAATCTATATTGGATGGCCCGCTATATGGAGCGCGCCGAGGCGACCGCGCGCCTGCTTACAATGGGGCAGCGCATGGCGATCCTGCCCGGCGCGACCATGAGGGACGAATGGCGCTCCGTTGTGCAAGTGACCGAGTGCGAAGATGTGTTCGGCAAGGATGCGATCATCCGTGAGAGCGATATCGTCGAGCATCTCATCCTCAATCCAGACAATCCCTCATCGATCCGCTCCTGCCTCGCCCGCGCACGCGCCAATGGCAAAACCGTGCGCACGGCGCTCACGCAGGAAATGTGGGAAGCGCTCAACGAGGGCTGGCGCAAGCTGGAAAGCTATGGCGTGGCCGATGCCCGCCGCGACTTTGCCGAACTGATCGATTGGGTGAAGAGCCGCGCGATGACATTCCGTGGCGCAACCGAAAGCGGGCAGCTCCGCAATGAGGGCCATGATTTTCTGCGCGTTGGTGGCGCGCTGGAGCGGGCGCAGATGACGTTGCGGCTGCTCGACGTGAAATATTATGTGCTGCTGCCAGAAACCGAAGTCGTTGGCGGCCATCGCGACCATTATCAATGGACATCGGTGCTGCACGCCCTCTCAGGCAGCCGTGCGTATCACCATGTCTATGGTGGTTCCTACACACCTGCGCAGATCACCGATTTCCTCATGCTTAACCGGCAATTCCCGCGCAGTGTGCTCTATTGTCTGGATCAGATCGCTTATCGGCTGCAGCGCCTCGCCAGCTGGCATGGTCAGCGCACGCCAGCGAATCTGCGCAGTGAGGAGATGGTCGCTACGCTCTCGCGTGAGAATAGCGGCGATATTTTCAGGCAAGGCCTGCACGAAACCGTGCAGAGCGAACTCGTCCAGTGTAACATGCTGGGATATGAAATCGCCGAAGCCTATCATTTCGGTTGAACTGGAGGCTGTCAGGCCATGCGGATCACGATCCGTCACGAGACAAAATATGAGTATGCCGAGCAGGCTGCGGGCGTCGCCATGCGCCTTCGCCTTACCCCGGCGAGCAGCAACACGCAGACGGTAGAGAGTTGGCGCGTCAGCATCAATGATGTGCCGGTCGAACGCTGGATCAGTAATGCGTATAATGATCCGGAAGCTGTTTGGCGGGCGCCGGGCCGCTTGGATGCGGCAACGATCGTCGCGGAGGGCGAAGTAACGACCTTCAATACGGCAGGCGTGTTGCGCCCGGCCTTTGGCGCGGTTCGCCCGCAATTGTTCATGCGCTCATCGCCGCTCACCGAGGTGGACGAACGGATTGCAGAATTTGCCGAGCAGGCGCGCAGCGCGAGCGGGCAGCTTTCCAGCCTTCATGGCCTGTGCGAACTGGTGCATGACGAGATTAATTTTCGCGCGGGCAGCACCGATTTCGAGACGACGGCCGCGCAGGCGCTAGCCCAGAAATCCGGCGTTTGTCAGGATCAGACCCATATCTTCATCGCCGCCGCGCGCAGCCTCGGCATCCCGGCGCGCTATGTCGTGGGGTATCTGCGCGATGATGAGCGGCCCGATGGCGAGCATGACGCGCATGCATGGGCAGAAGCTTATGTCGAATCGATAGGCTGGATCGGTTTTGATTCCACGCTCGGCCATTGTCCCGTGGAGGGACATGTGCGGCTCTGCTGTGGCCTCGATGCCTCGGATGCCGCACCAATTCGCGGCATAATGGTGGCAGGCGGCGAAACGACATTGTCGCACGACGTTCAAATCGTCACTCTGCCAGCCCAAGAAGAATCGCAGTCACAAACACAGCAGTGAGTCGCGCAAAGGCGGAAAACCGTCGCGGGCTCATGAAGGGGTAGAGAATGACTTATTGCGTGGCGTTACGGGTCGAAGCGGGCCTCGTGATGCTCTCCGATACCAGGACCAATGCCGGACTCGATAATATCGGCATGTTCCGCAAGACCTTCACTTATGAGCGGCCCGGCGAGCGGGCGATTGCCTTGCTCTGTTCGGGCAATCTCTCGGTCACGCAGGAGGTGCGCACCAAGCTCTCGCGCGCCATGAAGGATGCGGTCGATGATCCTGAAATAGAAACGCTTTTGAACTGCACGACGATGCACCGCGCTGCGCATCTTGTAGGCGAAGCGATGAAGACGGTGCAGAAGGAAATGCGGGCAGGGATGACCGCCAGCAATGTGTCGCTCGGCGCCAGCATCATCGTCTGTGGCCAGCGTAAGGGAGGGAAGCCGCGCCTCTATCTCGTCTATTCCGAGGGGAATTTCATCGAGGCGACAGCCGACACGCCCTTCTTCCAGATTGGCGAGCATAAATATGGTAAGCCCATTCTGGATCGAATGATCACGCCGACAACATCGCTTTCCGATGCTGCCAAAGCGGTGTGCGTCTCGATGGATTCGACGTTGCGGTCCAATCTCTCGGTCGGCATGCCCCTCGATCTCACCATCATCGAGCGTGATCAGTTCGCTTTCGGCCTGCGTCGCCGGATCGAGGCGAATGATGCCGAGTTCAACACAATCTCGCGCCATTGGGGCCATGTGCTCAAGTCTGGCTTCGATTCGCTCCCCTCGATGGTGGACTGAGCGCGCGCGCTGATAGTTAAGCTGTCTGGCTATGAACGGAGCATTTGTCGGCAGAGCGTTGTCTTCCGCGCGACAGAGCCTAAATGCAGATGATGTTCGCGGCGCGCTGATTTGAAGCGCCCGCATTGTCGCTACGAGGAAAGTTCTGCTCCCATGACCGCTACCCATAGTTCGCGCATGATCATTCTTGGCTCCGGTCCCGCTGGCCTCTCGGCTGCCATTTACGCCGCGCGCGCTGGCATGGCGCCCATCGTGGTGCAGGGCATCCAGCCCGGCGGTCAGCTCACGATTACGACTGATGTCGAAAATTATCCTGGCTTCCGCGAAGTGATTCAGGGCCCCTGGCTGATGGAGCAGAAGCAGGCGCAGGCCGAGCATGTCGGCACGCAGATGATGTATGATCACATCATCGATGTTGACCTCAGCAAGCGCCCCTTCAAGCTGACCGGCGATGGCGGCACGGAATATTATGGCGATACGCTGGTGATTGCCACCGGCGCGCAGGCCAAATGGCTTGGGCTGGAGAGCGAACAATTGCTGCAGGGCAAGGGCGTCTCTGCCTGCGCGACCTGCGATGGCTTCTTCTATCGCGGCAAAAAGGTGGTCGTGATCGGCGGCGGCAACACCGCGGTCGAAGAGGCGCTTTACCTCACAAATCACAGCCATGACGTCACGCTGATCCACCGGCGCGACAGCCTGCGTGCCGAGAAGATCCTTCAGGAGCGCCTGTTCGCGCACCCGAACATCAAGCTGCTTTGGAACAAGGGCGTCGAGCGCTTTGTGGGCGGTGGTCAGCCCGAGGGGCTGGTCGGCGTCGATCTGGTCGATACCGTGACCGGTGAGAAGAGCCATATCGAGACGGATGGCGCATTCGTCGCCATCGGTCACAAGCCAGCGACGGAGCTTTTCGAGGGCAAGCTGCCGCTCGATGAGGGCTATCTGGTCGTCGACAAGGGCACGAGCCATACCAATGTGCCGGGCGTTTTCGCGGCGGGCGACGTGACGGACAAAATCTACCGTCAGGCCGTCACAGCGGCCGGGATGGGCTGCATGGCCGCGCTCGATGCCGAGCGCTTCCTGGCTGAGGCCGATTTCGAGGCGCAGCAGCACCACGTCGCTGCCTAAACTGCCTGCATGAAAATGGCCGGCATGGTGGTCCGCTAATTGCGTAACCCACCATGTCGGCCATTGATTTTTCAGCTGATAACCAGCCGAGGATCAGCGATTAACGCGATGCAATCTTCGTAGGTGCATCTGCAATCGCAACCGTGTCCGCCACGCGGAAAGAAACCGGGCTGCCGTTGGACGTGCCGACCACGCGGCCATTGGCCACGACGAGACGGAAAGAGCTGCCTGGCGTCGCATAACCCTCGATCACGCGGCGCGTGTCGCTGATCTGCTTGACCGTATAGGTGTAGTCCACGCCATTGTGCGAGAAGCTGGTGGGCTTTTCTTTTGCTTGAGCGCCAGAAGCGGCGGCGAGCGAAAGGATCGAAGCGGCAATAAGAGTTTTAATCACGAACAATCTCCTTTGGAAGCAAAAGAGCCTTGTTCAGCATCCCGTTGTATTTTGTGCCCTCAAGATGCTGCGATGCACCATTTCGAGCAAACGCAAATCGCGCATGAGCGATTGCGTTCCTTGCATTGCTAACGAAACGCGGGTTGCTCAGCGAGCCTGGCTCAGCTTCCTGCTGACAAATGCGCGTAGCGAGCCGAATGTCTCAAACGCCTCTGCATCAATGTCGTCATCATCGATCACGATTGAAAGCCGGTCTTCAAGGTCCGTCAGCAGAGTCGCAACGGCCATCGAATCCAGCTCGGGCAGGGAACCGAAAAGCGCCGTGTCATCACGAAACTGCGCCACACGCTCCGGCGACAGCCCTAGCGTTTCGGCCAGCGAGTCGCGCAACGCCGCGCCAGCGCCGTCATCCTGCGCCCCGGCGCCGCTCTCATCATCATATGTCCGCATCGTGGCGCGCGTTAGCGCTTTGGCGCGAGTTTGAAAAGCCGCAGCGTCCGCCAAATGTCAGATCGTGTCGGCAGCTATCCCCTAATGCGAGCGATCATGATATTGGCGCTCTGATGCTCCAGCCACTCGATCATTTGACGCAGCGCGGTACGCCGCAATCCATCGCGCTCGCAGGCAAATTCGGCGCAATCGATTATTCGGCGATGGAAGCGATGACCGGGCGGCTCGCGCATTGGCTCGCGGCGCATGATTTCGCACCCGGCAGCCGCATTGCCGCCTGGCTTCCCAAGGGCGTCGTTGCAGCGCTGCTCCCGCTGGCCGTGGCGCGCGCAGGGCTTGTCTATGTGCCCATCAATTCGCTGCTCAAGCGCGCGCAGGTGGCGCACATCATGGCCGATAGCGGCGCGCTGATGCTCATATCCCAACCATCGCGGCTCGATCTGCTCCAGCCGGAGGATATGCCGCCTGCCACGATGCGTGTGCAGGAAGGGCAGGTATTCGCTGTGATGGAAGCGAGCGAGGGGCAAGCGCTTGGCCCCAGCGCCGCCAATGTCGATGATCTGGTCGAAATCCTCTACACGTCAGGGTCCACCGGCCGCCCTAAAGGCGTCATGCTCAGTCACGCCAATCTCATGATCGGCGCACGCTCCGTGGCCTCCTATCTCGGCCTTGCTGCTGATGATCGCGCGCTTGCTGTGCTGCCGATGAGCTTCGATTATGGCCAGAACCAGTTCCTTTCCAGCTGGTGGGCAGGCGCGAGCGTTGTTCCGCTCGATTATCTCCTGCCGCGCGATGTCGCCAAGGCCGCAGCGACTTATGGCATCACAACCCTCGCTGGCGTGCCGCCGCTCTGGGTGCAACTCACCGACATTGAGTGGCCAGGCGAGGCCATCGCTTCCCTGCGCAGAATCACCAACACCGGCGGCGCGCTCACCCGGCCCCTCATCGCCAAGCTGCGCGACACTTTCCCGGATGTCGACATCTTCGCCATGTACGGCCTCACCGAGGCGTTTCGCTCCACCTTCCTGCCGCCGCACATGCTCGCCGCGCATCCTGACAGCATCGGGCGTGCGATCCCCGATGCCGAAATTCTGGTCATCGGTTCCCATGGCGCGGTGACGCAGGATGATGAACCGGGTGAACTCGTTCATTGCGGCCCTCTGGTAGCGCAGGGCTATTGGCGCGATGCCGAGCGCACCGCCGAACGGTTCCGCCCTGCGCCCGCTGCGTCGCGCTATGGCGGGACGGCGGTCTGGTCAGGCGACACAGTCGTGCGCGATGCACACGGCCTGCTGCGCTTTGTGGGGCGCGATGACGCCATGATCAAGAGCGCGGGCAATCGCATCAGCCCCGGCGAGATCGAGGATGCCGCTGTCTCCGTCGCAGGCGTCGCGGAGGCCTGCGCGCTCGGCGTGCCCGATGAGCGGCTCGGGCAAGCCATCCTGCTCTACATTCGCGCAGATGCCGCCTTATGCGAAACCGACCAGCAGGCGCTCATGGATCGATTGCGAGGCGCGCTGCGGCAGGACTTGCCCAATTTCATGCAGCCCGCTTCGATCCTGATCCTGCAAGAGCTGCCCCGAAATCCCAATGGCAAGATTGATCGCGTCGCATTGGCACGCATGGCACAAGGCGCATCGGCATGAGCAGCGTGAAATTCAAACCAATGGGCCCAATCCCGCCCGAATTCACGAGCGAAGAAGGCATGCTGCTCATCGGCGGCTGCGGCGCGGCCGCCTTGGCCGATGAAGCGGGCGACACCCCGCTCTTTGTCTATGACGGCGCGATGATCCGTCAGCAGATTGCGCAGTTGCGCGCCGCCATGCCGGACGGGCTCGACATTCACTACGCCATGAAGGCCAATCCATTCCCACCCTTGCTGGCGCTGATGGCGGACCTGGTCGACGGCTTCGACATTGCCTCATCGGGCGAGCTCGCCCTCGCGCAAGAGGCGGGGGTGAGCGGCGCGCGGATCAGCTTTGCAGGGCCGGGCAAGAGCGATCGGGAGATTGCCGCCGCTCTGGACGCCCGCATCACGATCAATCTGGAATCCGAGGGTGAAGCCCAGCGCGCTTTGGCGATCGCCGAGCGAAGCGGCGTCACACCGCGCCTCGCCATCCGCGTCAATCCGGACTTTGAGCTCAAAGGCTCCGGTATGCGCATGGGCGGCGGCGCGCGTCCCTTTGGCGTGGATGCAGATCGCGCAGCCGCACTCGCCCGGCAGATCATTGCCGCAGGGGGCGATTGGCGCGGATGGCATGTGTTCGCAGGATCCCAATCGCTCGATGGCGTCGCAATCATCGCCGCGCAGGCCGCTACGATCGATCTGGTCGCGCGTCTCTCCGATGAGGTCGGCGCGCAGCCGCCACTGGTCAACCTTGGTGGCGGCTTCGGCGTGCCCTATTTCCCCGGCGACCAGCGCCTCGATCTCGCACCGATCGGGCGAGCACTCGGGGAGGCGCTCGCCGCCCGCCCGGCGAGCCTGAGCACCAGCCGTTTCGCGCTGGAGCTTGGCCGGTTCCTCGTCGCAGAGGCAGGCGTCTATCTCACCCGCATCATCGATGTGAAGCGGAGCAGGGGGGAGATGTTCGCCATCGTCGATGGTGGCCTGCACCACCAGCTTGCCGCTAGCGGAAACTTCGGCACGGTCATCCGCCGCAACTACCCGGTGGCGCTCGCCAACCGTTTCGGCAGTCCAACTGCGCCAGAGCCGGTCACGGTTGTCGGATGCCTCTGCACACCGCTGGACCGGCTTGGCGACGCGGTCGAATTACCCCCCGTCGAGGTTGGCGATCTCGTCGCCATCTTCATGGCAGGCGCTTATGGCGCCAGCGCCAGCCCGGCCAGCTTCCTGGGCCATCAGCCCGCAGCCGAGATATTGCTCGATCAATCTCTGGAGACCCTGCGCTGATCCCATTTCAGCGCGCGAGGCGTTGACAGACGACTTGCCCGGTCGGATGGACAGGCCAACCCGGCGCCGGGCGACTATGGCAATGGCAGCCCCAATCCAGGGGCAGCCTCACCACTCGGCCCGGCCTCACGCCCAACGCAATTTACCGTCGCTCCGGAGAGCATCACTGCATGTACGAGACATTCTATGGATTCGCCGGTCGGCCTTTCCAGCTCACGCCTGATCCCCAATTTTATTTCGAGAGCGCCACGCACCGCAAAGCGATGTCCTACCTCGGCTATGGTCTGGCGCAGGGCGAGGGCTTCATCGTCATCACTGGCGATATTGGCGCGGGCAAGACGACGCTCGTGGGCCATCTGATGGCGACCATCGATCCGCAGCGGCTCATCGCGGCCAAGATCGTCTCCACGCAGGTGGGCGGCGATGATATGTTGAGATTGGCTGCGCAGGCGCTCGGCATCGAAACCGACAATGCAGAGAAGGCGCAAATTCTTGGCCGGGTCGAGGCTTTCCTCCACCATCAGGCGCGGGAAGGGCGGCGTGCCCTGCTCATCGTGGATGAAGCGCAGAATATGAGCGGCAATGCGCTGGAAGAGCTGCGGATGCTGAGCAATTTCCAGCTGGGTGGGCAGGCGCTTTTGCAAATCTTCCTGCTCGGTCAGCCCGAGTTTCGCGAGCGCATCTCCGGATCACAAGGCTTCGAGCAACTGCGCCAGCGGATCATCGCGACACATCATCTGGCGCCCATGCAGTTTGAGGAAGTCGGCCCCTATATCGAGCATCGCCTGAAGGTCGTGGGCTGGACAGGTAATCCGCATTTCACGGAGGACGCGTTCGACATGCTGGCGGACGCCAGCGGCTGCGTGCCCCGTCGCCTCAACGCCCTGCTGAGCCGCGTGTTGCTCGCTGGCTCGGTTGAGCATCTGAGCACCATCGATGGGCGGCTGGTCGAGTCGGTCGTGGCCAACTTGCGCGATGACATTGCGCCCTTCGAGCCCGAGCAGGATGCGGCCGAGCCAATCGCGCCCCGCCATGAGCCGGAGGTTCGCAGCCCGGAGCCAGTCGGGGCCGAGCCTGCGACTATGCAACGTGCAGTGCAATCAGGCATTCACAGCCTGCGCACGCTCCATGCCGAAGTGGATGCGCTTCACGCGGCGATGGCCGCTGATCATCGCGAGGATGAGCTTGCGGAGGATGAGCGCGAAGAGCCGGTCGCAGAAACCGCTCAGACCCTCGATGCGGATGCACTCTCCGACATCGAAGCACGGCTCGCAAAGGTTGAAGAGCGACTGGACGAGCAGGACGAGGTGCTCAGGCGCATCCTCTCAAAGCTCATCGAGTGGGTGGAGCGGGACGCGCGAAACGGGCCATTCACGCGCAAGATTGCCTGACTGGCAGGACGTCAGGCAGCCGCGCCGTGGCGTTGTGTGTCGTCATCGTCCCAAACGGTCGAGCAAAGCGGATAGAGTTCTTGCTCTTCGCTGTGGATCCGCCGCTCCAGCGCAACAAGAATAGGCCGCATGATATGGGCGAAGCCATGCAGATCATGCAGGATGCGCTCGTCCGGCCAATCACGCATCATGGTCAGCCATATCTTGGCAAGGTCGCCCATCTTAGTCTCGAACCGTGCGGCGCAGAGCGCGGTGGCAGCTTGGGGGCTCCGCCTGAGCGCGGGATAGAGATGATCATCTTCCTTGGCGAGATGCGCCACGAGCACGCGGCTCATTCTACTGCGTAAACGCACAATCTGGGCTGGCTCGCCATCCATCACGGCCAGCATCGCGGCGCTCAGATCAAGCAAGACGGCATGCTCCGCCTTGAAGAAATCCAGTTCGATGATTGCGACCATCTGCGGCGGTTCCTCTCCCTGCCAAAGGGAAGCTAGGACCGAGATTATTTACAAACGGTTATTTTTCCGGTTCAGGATAAAAAGCCTGCACAAAGTATAATCCATCAGGTGGCGCATTCAGCGCCAGCGCGGTGCGATCGCGCGCCTCCAGCGCGGCTTTCAGGTCTGCCGCGGACCAGCGCCCCAGCCCGACAAAGGCAAGGCAGCCCACCATCGAGCGCACCTGATGATGCAGGAAGCTGCGCGCCTGCACCTGCACATGGATGCGATCACCCGTGCGCACCACATCGAGCTGATCGAGCGTGCGGACCGGGCTCTCCGCTTGGCAATGGGCCGAGCGGAAGGTGGTGAAATCATGGCGACCCAGCAGTAGTTGCGCGGCTTCATGCATCGCATCGCTATCCAGCGCCTGCCGCACTTGCCACACCAGCCCCCGCTCGAATGTGAGCGGCGGGCGACGGTTGGCAATGCGATATTCATAGGCGCGCGCCGTGCAGGAGAAGCGCGCATGCCAGTCATCGGGGACGATTCTGCAATCGACAATCGAGATGGGTTCGGGGCGCAATTGCGCGTTGATGGCTTCCATCAGGCGGTAGGGGAGGATCGTCTTGGCAATATCCACATGCGCTTGCATGGCGAGGCCGTGGACGCCTGCATCCGTGCGCCCAGCGCAATGGACTGAGGGTGTCTCTCCCGTCACCCGGCTAAGCGCAGCCTCGATATGCTGCTGCACCGTCGGCCCATGCGGCTGACGCTGCCAGCCCATATAGGGCCGGCCATCATATTCCACGGTGAGCGCGAAGCGGGTCATGCCAGGCTTGTTCCAGCCGGGATCGGGAAGCCGCGCAGCATATCCTGTACCGTCATCGCGCCTTTGCCCGCGCGCTGCACGATGTCGGGCCGGATTGCACCGACGCCGCAGCCGATAGAAAGTTGATCATCCAGCACGAGGCCGGGCTGAGCGTCGAATTCAACCACCAGGGCTTGGTCAGTCTGGATATTGCCCTTGAGAATGCGGATGCGCTCGCCCTGATACTCGAACCAAGCCCCCGGTGCTGGCGTGAACGCCCGGATATGCCGCTCCACCTGAAGAGCGCCCGCCGAGAAATCGATCCGGCTCTCCGCCTTGTCGATCTTCGCCGCGTAGGTCACGCCATCCTCGGGCTGCACCACGGGGGGATATGAGCCAATGTCCGCCAACACCTGCACCATCAACTGCGCGCCGCTCTGGGCCAGTTCATCGGTCAGCATCCCGGCGGTCTTGTGCACAGTCGGCGTTACAATCTTCGCCAGCATTGGCCCCGTATCCAGCCCCTTAGCCATCGCCATGATCGTCACGCCCGTCTCCGCATCGCCCGCCAAAATCGCCCGCTGGATCGGCGCGGCGCCTCGCCAGCGCGGCAGCAGCGAGGCATGCACGTTGAGCGAGCCAAGACGCGGCGCATGCAAAACAGCAATCGGCAGGATCAGACCATAGGCTGCAACCACCGCCACATCGGCATCCAGATCGTCGAACAGCGCGATCTCGTCCTCATCCCGCAGGGTCAGCGGCGTGCGCACGCTCAGCCCCAGCGCCTCCGCCCGCAACTGCACCGGGCTGGGGCGAGGGGCCTTGCCCCGGCCCGCAGGACGAGGCGGCTGCGTATAAACCGCAACGATCTGACGCCCCGCTTCAACCAGCGCATTCAGCGTTGGAACGGCAAAATCGGGAGTGCCCATGAAGATGATCCGCATGGCGCCTTCTGAAACGCTTGTAACCGCCAAGCGCAAGCCCTTATTTAAGCGCATGTCATCACCAGAGATTGATGCGCTCACCCAAGCGCTGTCCCGATTGCCAGGGCTAGGGCCGCGCTCTGCGAGGCGCGCCGTGCTTCATCTGCTCCAACGGCGCGATACCGCCCTCGTGCCGCTGCTGCGCGCGCTGGAGAGCGTGCAAGCCCGCATGGTGCATTGCTCGGTCTGCGGCAATGTCGATACGGTCGATCCCTGCTCAGTCTGCTCCGATCCGCGGCGCGACGCGCGCGCGCTCTGCGTAGTGGAGGATGTGGCGGACCTGTGGGCGCTCGATAAATCCCGCCTGTTCCCGGGGCGCTTCCATGTGCTTGGCGGGCGCTTGTCCGCGCTTGATGGCGTGCGACCCGAGGATATCTCGATCGCCGCACTCGTCCAGCGCGTGGCGGCGGGCGGCATCGATGAGGTCGTCCTCGCGATGAACGCGACGCTGGAGGGCCAGACAACAGCGCATTACATCGCCGAGCGACTGGAAACCTATCCAGTTCGTCTCACCCAACTGGCGCATGGCGTGCCCGTTGGCGGAGAACTCGATTATCTGGACGAAGGCACGCTGGCGCAGGCCTTGCGCGCGCGGCGTCCCATCAACTAGCTGTGCTGCCCGCTCGATCACCCTGATCGGAACAAAGCGTTAACATACGCTTGATCTTGGCCGCCGCCTTTCATATCTGGAACCTATGGCTATTCGTCCGATCCTTGCGACTCCCGATCCGATTCTGCGGACAATTTCCACGCCGGTCGAGGAGATCGACGCTGAGCTGCAAACGCTTATCGATGACATGTTCGAGACGATGTATGATGCGCCCGGCATTGGTCTGGCTGCCATTCAGGTGGGCGTGCCCAAGCGGATACTCGTGATTGATCTGCAGGAGCCGGAATCGGACGAGGAAGATGCCCCCCCGGTTAAAAACCCGATGGTGTTCATCAATCCCGTGATCATCGAAGAAGGCGAAGAACTCTCGGTCTATAATGAGGGCTGCCTGTCAGTCCCCGATCAATATGCCGAAGTCGAGCGCGCCGCCCGCGTCCGCGCCAGCTGGATGGACCGCAATGGCCGCATCCACGAGGAAGAGCTGGACGGCCTGCTCTCCACTTGCCTGCAGCATGAGATGGACCATCTCGAAGGCGTGCTGTTCATCGATCATCTCTCCCGCCTGAAGCGCGACATCATCCTCAAGAAGCTGACGAAGAACCGCAAGGCGGCTTGATATCGGTTGGAATGATCAGTCAATACCCCAGCGGCGCCTAAGCTGATGGCTGTTGGTCCGCCCCGCCTTCCGTCGCTGCCCAAAGCAGTGATATTCGATATGGATGGCACGCTTTTCGATACCGAAGCAGTCTATCATCGCGCTTTGCTGATGGCAGCGCAGTCCCTCGGTATCGCGATGGATCACGACTATCCGTTAAAATCGGTCGGCCTGCATCGCAAAGCGACATTGGAAGTTTTCCAACGCGATTTTACGCATCATGCGGCTCCCTTGGCCGAGCGCTGGGATGTCATTGTGGCTCAGGAAAAAAGCCTGTCTCTCGCTCTTAAGCCAGGCGCGCTGGCATTGCTCGATCTGCTGGACGAGATCGGGATGTCCTATGCCATCGCGACCTCCGGCTATCATCATGATGTCACTGATAACTTGGGAACCAGCGGTTTGACGGGTCGGTTCGCCGCCATTGTTGCGCAAGGCGATTATGCCCAATCAAAACCCGCGCCTGATCCGTTTCTGGTCGCCGCGCAGAGATTGGGCGTCGCACCGCCCCACTGCCTCGCGCTTGAAGACAGCCTCCACGGCGTGCGGTCTGCTTTGTCGGCGGGCATGATAACGATCATGATCCCTGATCTCATCCAGCCCGACGCAGCGCTCGCAGCCTCCGTCCACCATGTCGCACTGGATCTTCACGAGGTGCGGACAATGGTCGAGCGGGCGATCAGAACGCAGCCATGAAAAAGGGCGGCTACCGAACCCGGCGCCGCCCTCACTCAATCATTCAAATCGCGTAACCAATCAGCGCTTGTCCATCGCCACATAATCACGCTGCGTCGGGCCGGTGTAGAGCTGACGCGGGCGGCCGATCTTCTGCTCTGGGTCGGAGATCATCTCGTTCCACTGCGCGACCCAGCCCACGGTGCGGGCGAGCGCGAAGAGCACGGTGAACATGTCGGTCGGGAAGCCGATCGCCGAGAGGATTACGCCGGAATAGAAATCGACATTCGGGTAGAGCTTCTTCTCGATGAAATATTCATCGTGCAGGGCAATCTGCTCAAGCTCGCGTGCCACGTCGAAGATCGGGTCGGTAACGCCGAGCTTCTCGAGCACTTCCTTGGCCGTCGCCTGCATCACCTTCGCGCGCGGATCATAATTCTTATACACGCGATGGCCAAAGCCCATCAGGCGGAAGGGATCATCCTTGTTCTTGGCCCGCGCTATATATTCGGGGATGCGATCAACCGTCCCGATTTCGCGCAGCATGTTGAGCGCCGCTTCGTTCGCGCCGCCATGCGCCGGGCCCCACAGGCAGGCAATGCCCGCCGCGATGCACGCGAATGGATTGGCACCGGACGAACCCGCAAGCCTAACGGTCGATGTCGACGCATTCTGCTCATGGTCGGCATGGAGGATGAAAATCTTGTCCATCGCCTGCTCGATGACCGGATCGACGACATATTCCTCGGCGGGAACCGAGAAGGTCATGTGCAGGAAGTTGCCGGTGTAGCTCAGATCATTGCGCGGATAGACGAAGGGCTGACCGGTCGAATATTTATAGGCCATTGCCGCCAGCGTCGGCATCTTCGCGATCAGGCGGTGGCTCGCGATCATGCGCTGACGGGGATCGGTGATGTCCGTCGAATCATGATAAAATGCCGAAAGCGCACCGACGACACCGCACATGATCGCCATTGGATGCGCGTCGCGACGGAAGCCGCGGAAGAAGGTGTTAAGCTGCTCATGCACCATCGTGTGGCGCGTGATTGTGCGCTCGAACAGGTCAAACTCTTCCTTGTTCGGAAGCGATCCGCGCAGCAGCAGATAGGCCACTTCCATGAAGCTGGACTGCTCGGCCAGCTGATCGATGGGATAGCCGCGGTGTAGCAGTACGCCTTCGTCACCGTCGATATAGGTCAGCGCGGAATCGCAGCTGGCCGTCGATGTGAAGCCCGGATCATAAGTGAACAGGCCGGTCTGAGCATAAAGCTTGCGAATATCCAGCACCTTGGGGCCAACGGCGCCCTCGATCAGCTTATATTCGAGCTCTTTGCCATCGATGGTCAGCTTGGCTGTGCTGTCGCTCATACTTTCACCTCTTCATGCTCAATGTCGCTGCGCATTTAATGCGATGTTCAAATCTGCTTTGTCTGGTCGTCCAACCGCCCAAGTGCGTCGTCGCGGCCAAGATGCAAGAGCACGTCAAAAATTCCGGGCGATGTCGTGCGCCCGGTCAGGGCGGCGCGCAGGGGCTGCGCGACTTTGCCGAGACCCAGCTCTGCTTCCTCCGCCACGGACTTGATTGCGGTCTCGATCGCTTCGAGCGTCCAGTCAGGGAGCGCGCGCAAACGGTCGGCCACGGTTTGAAGTAAGGCCCGTGAGGATGCGTCTAGCAATTTTGCAGCGGCCTCGTCGACAGGAATCGGGCGGGCCGTGAACAGGAATGCCGCGCCATCGGTCAGCTCGATCAATGTCTTGGCGCGCATTTTCAGCGCAGGCATGATGGCGGTGAGCTTGTCCAACCGCGCCTGCGCAGCGCCAGCGTCCGCCAGCGGCTCCATACGCTCTGCCACAAGGCCAGCCAGCCGCGCGTCATCTGCCTCACGGATATAATGGCCGTTCAAATTCTCCAGCTTTTTCAGGTCGAAGCGTGAGGGCGAACGGCCAACACCGGCCAGATCGAACCACTCGGTCGCCTGCGCCATGCTGATAAATTCTTCATCACCATGACCCCAGCCGAGCCGCAGCAGATAATTGTTCACCGCCTCGGGCAACATGCCCAGCTCATCGCGATAGGCATCAACGCCCATTGCGCCATGCCGCTTGGAGAGCTTTGCGCCATCCGATCCATGAATGAGCGGGATATGCGCATAGGCCGGCTCGGCCCAGCCCATCGATTTGATGATGCCAAGCTGGCGGAACGCATTGTTCAAATGGTCATCGCCGCGGATCACATGGGTCACGCCCATGTCATGGTCATCGACCACCACGGCGAGCATATAGGTCGGCGTGCCGTCGGACCGCAGCAGGATCATATCGTCCAGCTCGGCATTCTGCACCACGACACGGCCCTGCACGGCATCCTGAATGACGCTCTCGCCCTCGCGCAGCGCCTTCAACCGAATGACGAACGGTTTGTCGCCGCCTTCGCTGGCGTCGCGATCGCGCCAGCGTCCATCATAGCGCATCGGCTGCTTGGCAGCGCGCTGCTGCTCGCGAAGCTCTGCAAGCTCATCCTGCGTGGCAAAGCATTTATAGGCATGGCCCGCATCGAGCAGCGCATTGGCAACTTCGGCATGACGCGCTGCACGCGCAAACTGGAACACCGGCTCCTCGTCGCCAGCAAGGCCCAACCATGAGAGGCCATCGAAGATCGCCTCGATTGCAGGCTCAGTGGAGCGGGCGCGGTCGGTATCCTCAACGCGCAACAGAAATTTGCCACCATGATGGCGCGCAAACAGGTAATTGAATAGCGCGGTGCGCGCGCCGCCGATATGCAGATATCCGGTGGGTGAAGGGGCGAAGCGCGTGACGACCATATCTGTTTGTTTCCCTGCGTCTGTCACGCTTTTCCGTCTGCTCCCTCGCGCGGCGGGGTGAGCCGCCTTTGAACGAGACCGCCCCTAGCACGGCTTTTTCGCCTGGACAAATACCCTTGTTGCGGCGCAGCAGCGCGCGGCTGCAACTTCGCTATCATGCCATTGAAAAATTGCTGGAAACTGAGCGTTCGCAGCTGCCGCTCTGGGCGCCAATTTTGCTCGGCGCGGGCATCTGCGCCTGGTTCGCTTTGGCGACGCCCGCGCACTGGATCGCCTGGACGATTTTCTGGCTGGGCGACGCGCTTGGGATCGGCGCGCTCGGGCGCGGCGGGCGGCTTGCCCAATCGCTGGCCATCGCCGCCATTCTGCTCGCTGCTGGCTGCCTGCTCGTGTGGGGCAAGGCCATGCTGGTTGGTGCGCCCCCGCTTGCGCGACCTGCGATGGTCGAGATGCAGGCACGGGTTCGCGCCGTCGATCCACTCGTCGCGCGTGGCCTCATCCGGCTCGATCTGACCCCCATCGATCGGCCCGATCTTCCGCGCCGTGTGCGCGTGAACGCAAAGCCGGAGCAATTGAGCGCGCCGCTTGCGCCCAACGATGTCGTGTCCGTCCGCGCACGCCTGATGCCGCCCGCACCAGCAGCCTTGCCGGGCGCTTACAACTTCGCTCAGCGCGCCTATTTCGAGGGGATTGGCGCCTCGGGCCGCGCGCTTGGCAAGGTGGAGCGCGTGTCGAGTGCAGGGGAAGGGCAGCAAGGTCGGCAACGGCTCGCAGCCCATATCGCCTCACGCCTGCCGGGCGGAGACGGGACAATCGCCATAGCGCTGGCTACCGGCACGCAAAGCTGGATCAGCGAGGCAGATGCCGACGCCATGCGGCGCAGTGGCCTCGCGCATCTGCTCTCCATCAGCGGGCTTCATGTTTCCGCGCTCATCGGTGGCGTCATTTTTATCGTCATGCGGCTGCTTGCGCTCTCGCCTTATCTCGCTTTGCGTTGGCCACTGCTGCTGGTCGCCGCATGCGCTGGCGGCGCGGCGGGCATCGGCTATACCTTGTTCACAGGTGCAGAGGTGCCCACGATCCGCTCTTGCATCGCAGCGGTGCTGGTGATCATCGGCCTGGCGCTCGGGCGAGAGGCCATCAGCCTTCGGCTCATCGCAACGGGTGCGCTATTCGTGATGCTGTTCTGGCCGGAAGCGGTGATCGGCCCGAGCTTCCAGATGAGCTTCGCCGCCGTCACGGCCATCGTGGCTCTCTATGAATATCCACCAACCCGCGCCTTTTTCGCGCGTCGGGAGGAGGGCAGGGCACGCCGATTGCTGCGCAGTTTCGGCGCGCTGTTGATCACCGGCCTTGCCGTCGAACTTGTGCTCACGCCAATCGCGTTCGCGCATTTTCACCGATCCGGACTGTTGGGTGCCCTGGCGAACATGGTTGCCATTCCGCTCACAAGCTTCATTGTCATGCCGTTTGAAGTGCTGGCGCTCCTGCTCGATATCGTGGGCTTGGGCGCGCCCGCATGGTGGGTCGTAGGCGCAGCGCTCCAGCTGCTGCTGTGGCTCGCACATTATGTGTCGGCCCAGCCCTATGCGACCGTCTCGATGCCCATCGCCAATGGCGCGGCTTTTCCGCTGGCGATGCTGGGTCTGCTGTGGCTGATTCTCTGGCGAACCCGCTTGCGTTGGCTCGGCCTACCCTTCGCAATCGCTGGCTTTGCGCTTACGCTGTCGGCACCCGCACCCGATATACTCGTAACCTCGGACGGACGACACGTCGCCTGGCGAACAGATAATGGCGCACTGTCGCTCCTGCGGGATCGCGCAGGCGACTATGTCCGCACCACATTCGCGGAGGCCGCCGCCTATGAGGGCGAATTCTCTACGCTCGCCGATGCGGGCAACGTCATCTGCTCTCAAGACCTGTGTGAAGCGGCGCTGAAAAGCGGGGAGGGCAAGACCCCCGTGACATTGCTGGCAACCCGCTCCAATCTGCTCGTGCCCTATCCAGCGTTCATCGCAGCCTGCGCCCGCGCGGATATCGTCATCGCAGATCGCCGATTGCCCGATGGCTGCAAACCGCGCTGGGCCAAGCTCGACCGGCCTACACTCGCCGCAATGGGCGGAGCGTTAATCCTGCTGGAGGAGCGGCGCATCGTTTCAGGCCGCGATCCCCGCGACCGGCATCCCTGGGTTATCCCGCCGTCGCAGCGGAGGAGCGGAGCCCCATCAAATTGACGGCCTATCGTTCGACGCCACTTCAAAACAGCCCAAGTCTCTACTTTTTGAGGAAAGCGATCCAGCGTCCGGCAACGAACCCCGCAAATCCTGCGATAATGGCCTCGTCCATGCCGACCCCTCACCAGCAACTGCAAGCATTACAATCCGCCCGGTAAGAAGTCCTCTGCGCTTCACTCAGCTCGAAAACGCTAGCTTTTGCAGCTTCGCCCAACCTAGCGCGCAAACACAGAACCCTCATGCCGCTCCCACGACCACAGAGGGTTCAATTATACCGCCGCAACAGTCCCGCAAGCCGACCCTGAATGCGCACTTGCCGGGCATCATAGACCTGCGGGTCATGATCGCGATTGGCGGGGTCCAGCCGGACTTTGCGGCCCTCGGGATGATAATATTTCAGCGTCGCTTCATTCTCGTCGATCAACGCAACCACAATCTGTCCATCGCGCGCCGTTTCGGTGCGCTGGATCAAGGCGAAGTCGCCATCGAAGATACCAGCCTCGATCATGGAATCGCCGGAGACTTCCAGCGCATAATGGTCGCCCGCGCCAAGCAGCGCCGCTGGCACCGGCAGCATCGTGCTGCTCTCCATCGCCTCGATCGGCAAGCCCGCCGCAATCCGGCCATGCAGGGGAATCTCGATCACATCGTTGGCAAACGCACGCGTGAGCGAGGGCGCTGCTCCCGGCTTACGCAGCGGAACGACATTATTGCTCGCTGGCACCGACTTGAGCGGAATGCCGTCGGGCATCTTCAGGATTTCCAGCGCCCGCGCGCGGTTCGGCAAGCGACGGATGAAGCCGCGCTCTTCCAGCGCGCTGATCAGCCGATGGATACCCGACTTCGATTTGAGATCGAGCGCTTCCTTCATCTCTTCAAAGCTAGGCGAGACGCCACCCTGATCGAGATGCTGCTTGATATAGCCGAGCAGTTGCTGTTGCTTTGCGGTCAGCACGGGTGGCTCCCTTCAATTGGAACGAATGCGGAACGTATAGGAAACGAATCGCATCACGTCAAGCGAAGGCAGCGTGGCTTTTCAGGTCAGAATATGCCGGTTAGGCGCAATCGGTGGCGGCAGGTCCTGCGTCCCCAAAAGCGCCAGCATCTCCCGCTCGATCAGCCGGGTCATCGCATCGAGCGGTAGATCATTGGGTTCGAGGCCGAACGGGTCCTCCAGCTGATCGCCGAGCGCATCCAGCCCAAAGAACGTATAGCTGGTCAGCATCACCGGCAGCAGCGTCCACCAGCCAAGCGATGACGCCAGCGCGAAGGGCAGCACAAGGCAGAATACATAGGTCGTGCGATGCAGCACCAGCGAGTAAGTGAAGGGTAGGGGCGTGGAAGCGATCCGTTCGCACCCGGCCTGCACCTCGCTCAGCGCCCGCAATTGCCCCTCAAGCAGGGAATGGTGGATCGGCCCGATGCGCCCGCTATCCATCATGCGCAGGCAATGCTCGCCCAGGGCATATACCACCGCGTCGACCGGATTGGGCAGCTTGCTCCAATTGCCCTCGCTCTGCCAGCGGGCGAGCGCTTCGCGCTCATCCTGCCGCCGCAGCCGCGCGCACAGGCCTGCCGTGAAAGCGCACAGCCCGTGGAGCAGATAGCGCCGGTCCACCTCATCCAGCGTGGAGGCCAGCCGCGCGAGCGATCGGCAGGCGATGATCAGTGCGCCCCATAATTTGCGCCCCTCCCACCAGCGATCATAGCAGGCGCTGTTGCGGAAGCTCATGAAGATGGAGAGCGAGATGCCGATGAGCGCGAATGGGATCATGCTCATCTGCGTGAACATGCCCGGCCAATGATCCGCTGCGATGATCGCGCCGATCGCCACGATGCCGATGCCCGAGAGCCTTGGAACGATCTGCGCCAAAATCGTGCCATGATAGGCGAAGAGCACTTCGCGCAATCCGGGGGCAGTTCGCAGGATCATCGGCATGCACGTCCTTGATTGTCGGGCTTACCCCCTCAAGCAAATTGCCACGTCTCGCAAGCCTTCTCGCTCGGCTCAGCCCCGGAAGGGATTGCGCTGACGCAGGCGCGAGAAGATGCCCGGGCGTGCCGCTGGCTCATAATCATCGCCCGCGCTTTCCGGGTCGAGCAGCTGCGCTTTGGCCGCCTCCATCTCAATCTCGCTGAACTGCGGCGCGTCATAAGGCACCAATGTCCGCCCAGACCCGCGCAGGCTCTCGATCGTTTCGATCAGCGAGCCCATCTCCTCCAAGCGCCGCTCGACCAATTCCCGCTCTTGCCCCAGATGCTCGGCCAACAGGTCCGATCGCAGCATGGCGATGGTCTGCGGCACGGTGGGATCATCGGTGCAATCTGCGCACAGAGCGAGGTCGCATTCGCTATCCAGTCCCATCGAGCGATTGTTGAGATTGGCAGAGCCCACGCGCACGATCCGTTCATCCACGATCATGATCTTGGCATGGACATAGATGTGCTCGCCCTTCGCGGTAACGGGCGAATAGAGGCGGAAGCGGTCAACCGGCGTCTCATCCTTGATACGCTGCACCAGCAGAGCGCGTGCCGGGCCCATCGCCGCTTCCTCCAGCCAGCCATCGGCAGAATGCGGATTGACGACCACAATCTCGGGCGGGTTCGGGCGGTTGAGCCGGTCGATCACCGCCTGCGCCACAACGCGAGAGGCGAAATACTGGCTCTCGATATAGATATGCCGCTCGGCAGAGGCGATCATATCCACAAACAGCCGCTCAATCTCCCGCACTGGGTCTTGCTCGTCCGCGCTGCCACGGGTGCGCGCAATGGCAAAGGGCTGGTTGCGGAAGTTGGCACGCATATCGTCCAGCCACAGGTCTTCGCGATATTCGGGCACAGGCAGATCCTCGCCACATGCGGCCTTCCAGCGCATCCGGCCATGCTCGCCCAGCGCTTTGGCCGCGGGGCCGGAGACCGCCATCGTCGCATCGTGCCAGGGGCCATAGGGGCGGCCCGTCGTCGGGCGGCGACGGCCCTTGTCGTCATCCTTGTGCGCCCGCGTGTCCCAGCGCTCGGCCGTCATGTCGATCCCGCCGCAAAAAGCGAGGCTGTCGTCAATCACCAGAATCTTGTGATGATGCGCGGCGCCTGTCGGGTGCCGCCCATCGAGCCGGAAGGAGATATGCTTCTCAAACATCCAGCGCGAGAGCCGGAACAAGGTGCTGCCCCGCCCAAGCAGCTTTATCGCGCCCAGATCCCATTTCAGGATGTTGATTTTAAGTTCCGGCTGCCGCTTGGCCAACCAGGAGAGGAATGGCCCAACATGCCGAGGCGCGCCATCGTCGCTATCGGCATCAAGCACGATGCGGGTGTCGAAATCCCAGCCGATCAGCAGGATCTGATGCTTGGCCTCCAGCATCGCCTTGCGGGCATGGCGGAAGTAATCATCGGCATCGATAACGACGCAAGCCTTGGTCGCCTCTGCCATCCGCCAGCAATTGTCGCCAACCTCGAAGATGCCGGTCTCTGGGTCCCGCTCTGGAACCGCGCGCTCATTTGCCGTGGGCGTGGCAAGCGCCGTCTCCTCCGTCGGATCGACGTCGCGTCCAGATACGTCATGCATGAATATGCCCCCTGATTCGGATGGAAACACAGCGGTGAGCCGTTCGTTCCTTTTGTAACATAAATAGCTGTTGGCTGCGGGATGCGGACAGCTTTCGTGCGGAATGATTGACAGTTTTTTAGGAGGATTTGCTGAGAGGCTCGACCGTCGTCGGAGGCGCAGAACCGGGACACATCGCAAAGGTAAATCTGTAACGTTTAAGATTAGACGGTTCTGCTTATATAAGGTAGGCATTCTCAATCACTGGCATGACCGATCGGGGCGCTGGTGGCTGCGAGACTTATGTGCTCCCGCCTTTCTGGCCGGAGTTCATGTCATCATCCAGTTTCAACGCTCAGCGCTCCAGCCATTTTTGAACCGTCTCATCTCGCGGTCCATCCTCAATGAACAAGAACGGGCCGCGGTTCTGGGCCTGTCGGGATTGATCGAGCCGGTCGCCGCCCACATCGATTTTGTCAGGCTGGGCCAAATTGTCGAGCATTCCTGTCTTGTGGTGGATGGGCTGGTCGGCCGCTTCGGGCAGAAAAAGGACGGCATCCGGCAGATCACCTGCCTCTATATCCCCGGAGATATGGCCGATCTCCCATCGGTCGTCAGCCCAACATCTGCCTGGGGACTGGTCGCGCTTGCAAAAACGACGATCATAAAGCTCCCGCACGCGCAGTTGCATCGCATAGCAGGCGCTTTCCCCAAGATCGCCGAATCCTTCTGGCGCGATTGTGTTGCGGATGGATCCATATTTTCCGAATGGGTCGTCAATGTCGGTCGCCGCGATGCCACAGCGCGGCTGGCGCATCTGCTTTGCGAAATGGCGATCAGGTGTGAAGTGGCGGGCCAGGGAAGCCGGCATGCCTTTGCGTTCCCCATCATTCAGAATGATCTTGGCGATGCCACCGGGTTAACCGGCGTCCACGTCAATCGCACATTGAGAGACCTCAGGATGGATTGCGTCGTCACCGTTCGAGGCGGCAAAGTCGTCATTCACGATTGGGATAAGCTCGTGTCCATTGGCGGTTTTACGTCTAACTTCCTGCTTTTGGATGCCGAGCGGGCAACATAGGCGGTGGGATTGACCCTGTCCTGAAAGGCAGCTTTCAATGTTTAATTGCCAAGTCCAGGCCGTCGCTGGAAGGATGGTCCAATGGCCGCTAATGCTGCTTGTTAACGATGTGAGCTATGACAGGGATGTAGTGAAAGCGGTCATTGACCTATGAGCGCAGACCACAACTCACCGCCTGCCCAAAACACGATAGCTACGCTAAGGGTCACTCCGACAAATGCCAACCATTTGCGGTTCCCCGCACGGTCCTTTGGAGGACCGCCTCCCACGATCAACGTATCGATCAGTTCCGAAAGAAACGACATCCAAACAGTCTATGACGGTCGAACCACGTCCGCAATGTTGTCGTGTCCGGTACGGCAGCTTTCAGAGTAAAAATCCCAAATCCAGACCTTCGCTGGAAGGCTGAGCCAACGGCGCTTTTGACGCTTGTTGCAGCTGATCTCCATGGCTCAAATGGCGTGAAAAACGGACTGCCATCGCCACCGCCCGAAAATCTCTTAGACGCAGGCGCATACACGACTTATAGGCCAGAACAGGAAACCGGAAGTTCTTCCGGTTATGCCAGCTTGCCAAGGGACTCGCGCCATCATGAGAGAATTTCACTCCTATCGCCCGGATGAGGGTCATCGTCTCAAGCATCAGCCGGCCAACTCGATCGTCGCGCCCCGCCCGATCGGCTGGATCAGTACGGTCAGCACCGAGGGGGTCGCCAATCTCGCCCCGTTCAGCTTGTTCAACATTGCCAGCTATCGCCCGCTGATCATCGGCTTCTCCTCCGGCGGGGAGAAGGACAGCGTCCACAATGCGCGGGAAACCGGTGAATTCGTCTGGAACCTGGTTAGCCGCGATGTCACCGACGTGATGATCCTGACCGGGGACGAGGTGGGCCCCGACGTTGACGAGTTTGACATGGCGGGGATCGAGAAGATCGCCTCCATCGATGTCGCACCGCCGCGTGTGGCGGCGAGTCCCGCCCAGTTCGAATGCAAGGTGACCGAGATCGTCCACCTCAAGGATCTGGACGGCGTCCCCAGCGACTTCCGGATGGTGTTCGGCCAGGTCGTGCATGTGCACATCAATCAGGAATGCATCCTCGACGGCGTCTATCAGACCACCCATGCGATCCCGGTATCGCGCGGGGGCGGTCCGGCCGATTATTATGAAGCGCGTGCCGATGCCCTGGTCCAGAAATGGCGGCGCGGCCCGATTACGCCGACCGACCGCAAACGAGAATTTTCCAAGTGATCTTCCAACGGACTTGCCCGCTCGGAGAGTGAGCGTGCGATGCTTGCGCACCACCCCCGGCCCCTCCTCTAAAGAGGAGGGGAGCAGCATCTGTAAAGTCGTCGTGTCCGGATGGTCACCTTTAGACCACCATGCCCAGCTTAGCGGTTCCTCGGTCAAACCCTCTCCCTGAGGGAGGGGGCTGCGCAGGCTTGGCAGCTTGCTGCTTAGCCGGAGCTGGGTGAGGGGGTGGACTTCGCTGGATTACGTGGATCGAGGGTTAGCCCCTCATCCAACTTCGCCTAGCCGCCGAGGGCGGCAAGGCTGCGTATCCTTCTCCCTCAGGGAGAAGGTCTAAGCGACCATCACACTCACACCGCCGCCTATGCCCCCGCAATAGACTTCGCCAATCCCTGGCTCAACTTCAGCGCCCCATTCAGCCGCGCTTTGGGGTCGCTCCACACCCGCTGGATAACCAGCTTGCTGTCTGGCCGCAGCTTGGCGATCGGCCCCAGCTTCTGCACATAGCCAAGCAGCCCCGGCAAGTTCGGGCAACTATCCCCACGGAAGCTCACCAGCGCCCCACGCGGCCCAACATCAATCTTGGCGATGCCTGCGCGACGGCAATTCATCTTCACCTCGATGAGCGTGAGCAGATTCTGCGTCGGTTCGGGCAAGGCGCCAAAGCGGTCGATCATCTCCGCCGCAAAGGACTCGACGACGCCCTTGTCCTCAAGCTCGTTGAGGCGGCGATAAAGCCCCATGCGCAGGTCAAGATCCGGTACATACTCCTCAGGGATGAGGATCGGCGCCTCGACATTGATCTGCGGCGATGAGCGATCGGCAATCGGCGCGGCGGCAGCGCCTCCGGCCTTGGCCTCCATGATCGCCTCTTCCAGCATGGACTGGTAAAGCTCGAAGCCCACTTCCTTGATGTGGCCCGATTGCTCATCACCCACCAGATTGCCCGCGCCGCGAATATCCAGATCATGCGAAGCCAGCTGGAAGCCCGCGCCCAGCGTATCGAGATCGGAGAGCACCTTCAGGCGCTTTTCCGCCGTCTCGGTGGTGATCCGGTCGGCGGGCGTCGTCATATAGGCATAGGCCCGCGTCTTGGATCGGCCCACGCGCCCGCGCAGCTGATAGAGCTGCGCCAGCCCAAAGCGGTCCGCCCGGTGGATGATGATCGTGTTCGCGCTCGGAATATCCAGCCCCGATTCCACGATGGTCGTCGACAGCAGCACATCATATTTGCGCTCGTAAAAGGCGGACATGCGCTCTTCCACTTGACTGGCGCTCATCTGGCCATGCGCGGAGATTGATCGGACCTCGGGCACATTTTCGCGGATGAAATCCTCCATGTCGGCCATGTCCGAGATGCGCGGCACCACGAAATAGGTCTGCCCGCCGCGATAATGTTCGCGCAGCAGCGCCTCGCGCAGCACCACATCGTCCCACGGCATCACATAGGTGCGCACCGCGAGCCGATCGACGGGTGGCGTCTGGATGACGGAGAGCTCGCGCAAGCCACTCATCGCCATTTGCAGCGTGCGCGGAATCGGCGTTGCGGTGAGCGTGAGCACATGCACATCGGTCTTGAGCTGCTTGAGGCGCTCCTTATGCACCACGCCAAAGCGCTGTTCTTCATCCACGATCACAAGGCCGAGCCGCTTGAACTCCAGCCCCTTGGTGAGCAGCGCATGAGTGCCGATGACGATATCAAGCGTGCCATCGGCCAGCCCATCCTTGACCGCCTTGGTCTCGGTCGTGCCGACAAGGCGGGAGAGCCGCCCGATCTTGAGCGGAAAGCCGCGGAAGCGCTCCTCAAAATTCAAATGATGCTGCCGCGCGAGCAAAGTGGTCGGGCAAATCAGTGCCACCTGCGCCCCCGCCATCGCTGCCACGAACGCCGCGCGCAGGGCCACCTCGGTCTTGCCAAAGCCCACATCGCCGCAAATCAGCCGGTCCATCGGCTTGCCTGCTGCCAGATCGTCCAGCACGTCCATGATGGCGCGGCCCTGATCCTCGGTTTCCTCATAGGGGAAGCGATCGACAAAGGCGGGATAACCCGCCGCATCCGGTTCGAACACGCTCGCCTCACGCATTGCGCGCAGCGCGGCGGTGGAGAGCAATTCACCCGCAATCTCGCGGATGCGCTCCTTCATCTTCGCCTTGCGGCGCTGCCATGCCTCGCCGCCGAGCCGATCCAGCGCAGCGCCTTCCTCGCCCGATCCATAGCGCGAGAGGACGTCCAGATTCTCGACCGGCACGTACAGCTTGTCGCCGCCCGCATAGCTCAGCGCCACGCAATCATGCGGCGCTCGGCCAACGGGGATCGAGGTCAGCCCTTCATAGCGCCCGATGCCATGATCATCATGCACCACCAGATCGCCCGGCGAGAGCGTCGCGAGTTCGGCAAGGAAGGCGTCTGCGCTCTTGCGGCGCTTGGTGCGGCGCACGAGCCGGTCGCCCAGCATGTCCTGCTCGGTAAGCACTTCAAGGCCCGGCGCGGTAAAGCCATGATCGAGCGGCAGCACGGCCAGCGCAATATTGCCCTTGGCGGCCTCGCCCTGCGCCTGCTGCCAGCTTTCCACCAGCATCAGCCGCTTCACACCATGATCGGCCAGCAGCCCGGAGAGACGCTCACGCGCGCCGACCGAATAGCTGGCGATGATGCGCTTGCGGCCCTTGCGCTGGCTCTGCTCCAGATGCTTGGAGACCGCCTCATAGATGTTTGCGCTCTGCGCCCGCTCGGGCGCAAAATCGCGCGCGCTCTCCACGCCAAAGTCGAGCACGGCATCGCTCTCCGGCTCGTGGAAGGTCGAGGTGATGTGCGCAGGCAGGCTGTTCACCGCCTTGGCCCATTCCTCCTGCGTCAGATACAGGCTCTCGGGCGACAAAGGCCGGTAGCTGCCCGGCGAGGCTGCCGCCGCCTGAATCCGGTTGGCATGATAATCGCGGATCGCCTCAAAGCGCTGATCTGCCGCCCCGGCCACGCCATGATCGCGCACCCACAGCGTATCGGCTGGCATATGCTCGGCCAGTGGCACCAGCCGCTCCTCGAACAAGGGCAGCCAATGCTCCATGCCTGCCAGTCGCCGCCCGTCGCTCACCGCCTGATAGAGTGGATCGCCCGTCGCCGTCGCGCCGAACAGCTCGCGATAGCGGCTGCGGAAGCGCTTGATGCTCTCCTCATCCAGCAGCGCCTCGGAGGCGGGCAGCAGCATGAAGCTATCCACAGAGCCACTGGTGCGCTGGGTCGCCGGATCGAACTGGCGCAGCGTCTCGATTTCATCGCCGAAAAAGTCGAGCCGCAGCGGCCCAGCATCGCCCGATGCAAAAAGATCCACGATGCCGCCGCGCACCGCATATTCGCCCGCGTCATGCACCGTGTCGGTCCGCACATAGCCATTGGCCTGCAATAGCGCGATCAGCCGGTCAATGGCGATGCGCTCGCCCGGCGCCAGACGCGCGACCATCTGCCGCACCCGGAAGGGCGTCAGCGTGCGCTGCGTCACGGCATTGATGGTGGTGAGGATCAGTTGCGGCCCGCTCGGCTCCGCCTGCAACGCATGAAGCCCCGCCAGCCGCTCGGATGCCGCCCGCAACGAGGGCGATGCGCGGTCATAAGGCAGGCAATCCCATGCCGGAATCTGCACCAGCGCCAGCTCCGGCGCGAAATAATGCACCGTCTGCGCAATCGCATCCGCCATCTGCGCATCGGGCGCCACAAAGCACACGCGGCCTTTGGCGGCCCGCGCCAGATCGGCCAGCAATACAGGCAGAAAGCCCGATGGCACGCCCGATAGCGTCAGCGGTGTCTTGGCAGAAAGAATGCGGGAGAGATCGGTCATAAGCGGATGCGGGCTTCCGGGCAGATCAGGATGATGGTGAGCGCGTTAAAGGGCGATCAACGCGCGATAGGGATATAATCCAGCGCGCGCATCGCCTGCATCAACATGCCCTCATATTTCGGTGGGCAGGGCGCGGTGCCGATGGCCCAGGAGAGAATGTCGACATCCTGCTCATCCAGCAAAGTCTCGAACAAGTCCGCCTCTTCCTGCGTCCATGTGCTCGAATGCTTGTCAAAAAAGCCGCCGATCAAAAGGTCCGCCTCTTTCGTGCCGCGATGCCAGGCGCGGTAATGGATTCGGCGCAGGACGCTCTTGTCGATCATGATCTTTTCCGTCCCGCCAGCGCGCTATTTCTTCTTCACCGTGATTTCCAAGCGCCAGATGATTCCATCTCGCTCAAAATCACTCTAGGGCAGATAGCGATGCGGCCCGACATTCTCAATCCGCTGTTCACGGAGAACATTGCGCTCAAGGGCGTTGGTGCCGCGCTGGCCAAGCCGCTGGAGCGCCTGGGGCTGTTGCGCGCCGTGGATCTGGCCTTTCATCTGCCGGTGAGCTGGATCGAGCGACAGCGCGTGCGCCGTCTGGCCGAGGCCGAATCGGGCCGCATGGTCGGGCTGGTGCTGACCGCGCAGGAATATCGCGCCTCCGGCTCCAACCGCGCGCCCTTCCGCATCCGCGCGGTGGATGAGGCAGGCGATCCGATCAGCATCGTCTATTTCGGCAAAAATAGCGGCTGGCCCCGCAAGCTCTTCCCCATCGATGAGCCACGTTTCGTTTCCGGGCGGCTGGATCGGTTCGGTGATGAATTGCAGATCGTCCACCCCGATCATGTCGTGCCGCTTGAAGAAGCAGGCGCAATTCCCGATTGCGAACCAGTCTATGGGCTGTCGGATGGCATCACCAATGGCCGCCTGCGTGAGCTTGTCGCGCAAGCCGTTGCCCGCGCGCCTGAATTGCCAGAGTGGATCGAACCGGGCCTGCGCGAGCGCAAAGGCTGGCCCGCCTGGCAACCTGCGCTGCAGGTCGTCCACCAGCAGCCCGGTGAAAAGGCGGCGCGTGAGCGGCTCGCTTATGATGAGGTGTTCGCCAGCCAGCTAGCGCTCATGCTTCTGCGCGCCTCCAACCGACGCAGACGCGGCACCCCGATCGAGGGCGATGGCCGTCTGCGCGATGCGCTGAAACTGCCTTTCACCCCCACCGGCGCCCAGCAGCGCGCATCGGGCGAAATCGCCGGAGACATGGCGCAGAGCGTCCCCATGCTCCGGCTCCTTCAGGGCGATGTTGGCTCCGGCAAAACGCTCGTGGCGGTGATGGCGCTGCTCAACGTGGTCGAGGCAGGCGGGCAGGGCGCCTTCCTCGCCCCAACGGAAATCCTAGCCCGCCAGCATTATGCGAGCCTGCGCTCCCTGCTCTCCGGCCTGCCCGTGAATGTCGCGCTGCTCACCGGGCGCGACAAGGGCAAGGTGCGCGAGGCCACGCTGATGGGGCTGGCCGATGGCAGCATCCACATCCTCGTCGGCACCCACGCCATCTTTCAGGATAAGGTCGCCTACCGCAATCTGGCGCTGGCCATCATCGATGAGCAGCACCGCTTTGGCGTCCACCAGCGCCTCATGCTGATGAGCAAGGCGGAAAAGACGCCACATCTGCTGGTGATGACCGCCACGCCCATCCCGCGCACGCTCACGCTCACCCAATATGGCGATATGGATGTCTCCCGCCTGGATGAAATGCCGCCAGGCCGCCAGAGCATCGATACCCGCGTCCTCTCCGATGATCGGCTGGAGGAAATCATTGCCGCCCTCGGTCGTCATGTCGAGGCAGGACGGCAGGCCTATTGGGTGTGCCCGCTGGTCGAGCAAAGCGAGGAGGGGGACGAAGCTGCCGCCGAAGCGCGGGGTGTCATCCTCAAAGCGCGCTTTGGCGATGCTATGGTGGGCGTCGTTCACGGTCAGATGCCGGGCGCGGAAAAGGATGCTGTGATGGAGGCCTTCGCGTCCGGCAAGCTCAAGCTGCTCGTCGCAACCACCGTGATCGAGGTCGGCGTGGACGTGCCCAACGCCACCTTGATGATCATCGAAGGCGCCGAGCGATTCGGCCTCGCGCAGCTCCACCAGTTGCGCGGTCGAGTCGGGCGGGGCGATCAGCGCAGCTTCTGTATGCTGCTCCACGGCTCCAACCTCTCCGAAACCGCCCGTGCGCGGCTGGCGCTCATGCGGGAGAGCAATGACGGCTTCCGCATCGCCGAGGAAGATTTGCGCCTGCGCAGCGCTGGCGAGCTGCTCGGCACGCGGCAGTCCGGCGAACAGCGCTTCCGCTTGGCCGACCCCGAGCAAATCCAGAGCCTCCTCAACGCTGCACATGATGATGCAAGGCTGCTGATGGATCGCGATGGCGGCCTGTCATCCGAACGAGGGCAGGCCGCGCGGCTGTGCCTCTACCTATTCGAGCGCGATGCCGCGATCAGCCTGCTGGCAAGCGGCTAAGCTACTCCCTTCATCATTAGAGGAAGGGTTTACGTCGGCTCCCAAGAACCACGTCACCCCGGACTTGATCCGGGGTCCCGCTCACTTTGCGGACAACGATAAGAAAGCGGGACCCCGGGTCAAGCCCGGGGTGACGATCATGTGGGCTCCCGCTCAACCCCATCGACCCCCTGCATAACCGCCAACATATCCAGATACCCCCGCGCATCGATGGGAATCATAAACTGCGCCCCAAAGCACCCCGGCAAGCTCCACATGATCCGGCAGCTCACCATCTCCACCAGCGGCAGCGCAATCTGGATCGACTCCCCCCGCGCAAAACGCGCACTCCCGCAACTCGCCTGAAAACCCTTGCACGAGAGGTCGATCAGGCTGACGCCCACCTCAATCCCGCCGGGCCGAAAAACCTGCGCCCCATAGCTAAGCCGATCACGATTGACCGTCCGCCGGAATTCGCGCGCCGGTTCCCCTGCCTTGCGCCAGGCAATGTCAGCCACGCTCAGCGCAACAAATGATTTGTGGATGGCGCCTTCATCTGAGCCAGCGCCTGCTGATATGCGGCATGAGGCATCGCCGCATCGAACTCCACGCCGATCCGCGCGCCCGCGCTCCAGATCACCATGCCGCGCAACGAGCCGATGCACGGCACGTCGAGCGACAAGCTCTCGCCAATCGACACCATCTGATCACACCGCAACATGCAGCCGCTCGGCGAGATATTGGTAATCAGCGCAGAAGATGGCGGCAGCGTCGCGCCCCAGATCTGCACCTGATATTCAACATCGTCGCGCTCGGTGCGCCTGAAATCATCAGAGGAAAAGGCCAAGGCCATGCGGTGCGCTCCCGTTTTTAGGAGCACAATATTACAGTTACTGGTTAATGCCCGGTCAACGGGGCGGGTAAACGTCCCTGAAAGGATTTTCGCTCAACGAATAAGCAGGGCGTGACGCTTGTTGCCAAGGCTCAGCTTCACCGGGGTTTCACCCATCGCCACCTCATAAGCGGCATCGCGGATCGGCTCATCATCGATGCGCACGGCACCCTCGGCAATCTTGCGGCGTGCTTCGCCATTGGAAGCGGCAAGCCCGGCTTGTGTGAGGGCAGCGACCAGCGAGATCATCTCACCGCCCACGGCCACCGTCGGCAAATCCGCGCTGGCGGCAGAGCCTTGCTCAAAGGTCAGCCGCGCCGTCTCCGCCGCAGCCTCACTCGCTGCAAGGCCCCGACACATGGCCGTCGCCTCATTCGCCAAAATCTTCTTGGCCTCGTTGATTTCCGCGCCCTCCAGCGCTTCCAATCGAGCGATTTCGTCGAGCGGCAAATCGGTGAACAGCCGCATGAACCGCCCGACATCGCGGTCGTCCGTATTCCGCCAGAACTGCCAATAATCGAAATGGGAAAGCTGGTCATCATTCAGCCACACAGCGCCGGACATAGTCTTGCCCATCTTCCCGCCATCCGCCGTGGTGATGAGCGGGGTGGTGACGCCATACACCTCCGTGCCATCCACACGCCGCGAAAGCTCGATGCCATTGACGATATTGCCCCACTGGTCCGATCCGCCCATCTGCAACCGGCAGGCGTTGCGACGCGACAGTTCCAGAAAATCATAGGCTTGCAGGATCATATAATTGAATTCGAGGAAGCTGAGCGACTGCTCACGGTCGAGCCGCGTCTTGACCGAATCGAAGCTCAGCATCCGGTTGACCGAGAAATGCTGGCCGATATCGCGCAAGAACGGGATATATTCGAGCGCATCGAGCCATTTGGCATTGTCCGCCATGATGGCATCGCTCGGGCCATCGCCGAACGTGAGAAAACGCTCGAACACCGTCTTGATCGAGGCGATATTGCTGCCGATCATCTCAAGCGACAGCAATTTGCGCGCATCATCCTTGAAGCTCGGGTCGCCAACCTTGCCGGTGCCGCCGCCCATCAGCACGATGGGCTTGTGCCCGGCTTGCTGAAGCCGCCGCAACAGCATGATCTGCACAAGGCTGCCGACATGCAGCGAAGGCGCTGTGGGATCAAAGCCGATATAGCCCGGCACGACCTGCTTGACCGCAAGTGCGTCAAGCGCGCTTGCGTCCGTAATCTGGTGGATATAGCCACGCTCGGTGAGCAGGTTCAGCAGGTCGGACTTATAGTGGGTCATGATTGTCTCTTGGAAAGGCCGCAGGCGCCGGGCAACGGGTCGGGCGCGCTTAGCATGGGATATGCGCCATGAGTAGTATTTTGGCCGAACGTCCACTGGTCTGCCATCCAGATACGCCATGTGAGGCGCTCGTGGCGCTGGGCGCGCGGATCATTTTGCGGGATGATCATGGGTGGGACATTGAATTCGTGGCGGTCGGCGATCCCTCAGCCTTGCGCATCCCGTCACCCGCCGAGGCGATCCGCACGGATGATCTCTGGCGCTCAACTTGCTTCGAGCTGTTCTTTGCGCTGGATGGCGATTCCTACGCCGAGCTCAATTTCTCGCCTTCCAGCGCCTGGGCGGCCTATCATCTCGATCATTATCGCACCGGCATGAGGGAGCTCACTTTGCCATTCCCGAGCATCGCGCTGACCATAGAGCATGATCGGTTGCTGATGACCGCGAGCCTGTCCGAAGATGCTTTGCCGTGGGACCGCACCGGAGAGCTTGGCATCAGCGCCGTAATCGAGGAGCAGGATGGCCGCCTGAGCTATTGGGCGCTGGCGCATCCGGCGGGCAAGCCGGACTTCCATCATCGTGATTGCTTCGCGCTTCGCCTTCCGCCAGTGGAACGCGCATGACATTCCTGACCGGCCTTGACCGCCTCCTCGCCGATCCCGCCCTGCGCCGCCCGCTTGCCGGCAAGCGCATCTGCCTGCTGGGGCACCCCGCCTCCGTGACGAACAACCTCGTCCACGCGCTCGATGCGCTGAGCGCCTGCGACGACATCCAGCTCTCCGCCGCGATGGGGCCGCAACATGGCCTGCGCGGAGACAAGCAGGATAATATGATGGAAACGCCGGATTTTATCGATACCGCTTACGGCATCCCGGTGTTCAGCCTCTATGGCGAAGTGCGCCGCCCGACCGTGCAGATGATGGACTCGGCGGACGTCTTCCTCGTTGATCTTCAAGATCTTGGCTGCCGCATCTACACCTTTGTCACAACGCTGCTCTATCTGCTGGAAGCTGCCGCTGAGACTGGCAAAACCGTCTGGGTGCTTGACCGCCCAAACCCTGCCGGACGCCCCATCGAGGGGCTGACGTTGAGACCCGGTTGGGAAAGTTTCGTCGGCGCAGGCCCCATGCCCATGCGGCACGGCCTGACGATGGGTGAGCTAGGCCATTGGTTCATCGCACATTTCGGCCTCGACGTGGAGTATCGCGTCATCGAAATGCAGGGCTATGATCCCGCCGCCGCGCCGGGCTTCGGCTGGCCAACAGAGCGCATCTGGATCAACCCCAGCCCCAACGCCCCCAATCTCAACATGGCGCGCTGCTATGCAGGCACCGTCATGCTGGAAGGCGCGACGTTATCGGAGGGCAGGGGCACAACCCGGCCTTTGGAACTGTTCGGCGCACCGGATATCGACGCACGGGCAATTATCGCTAAAATGCAATCACTTGCACCAAATTGGCTAGAGGGTTGCATCCTACGCGACTGCTGGTTCGAGCCAACATTCCACAAACACGCCCAAACCCTGTGCGCCGGTGTCCACATCCATGCCGATGGCCCGCATTATAGGCATGAGGCTTTCCGCCCTTGGCGTATTCAGGCGCTGGCCTTCAAGGCCATCCGTACTCTCCAGCCGGACTATCCGCTCTGGCGCGATTTCCCGTACGAATATGAATTCGGCAAACTACCCATCGATGTCATCAACGGCTCGCCGCTATTGCGCGAATGGGTGGATGATAGCGCCGCCACCGCTGCGGACCTAGAAGCGATCACCCAGCCGGATGAAGCCGCATGGTCACAGACCCGGGCGCCGCATTTGCTTTACTAAACGGGCGCGGCCGACATCGAAAAAATGGGGTGCTCAGTTCTGAGTTTGGCGAGTTGCGGCGCGCGCGGAAAGCAGATCCCACATGCCGTGATGCTGGGCCAGCAACTGCGAGGCTCCAAACTCGAACGCGCGATACAGCCGCGCGGGATCTGGCAGGGAAGAGAGTAGTTCCAGTGTTTCAACCCGGCTGGGGACCTGGCACTCCGGCGGCTCAATGCCCAGCCGCAGCGCGCCGACATCCAGGATTCTCCGGATAGCATGCCATTCCAACGTAAGCGTGACGGCAGTCGCCAGCGCACATCCGCGCCGCTCGGACCGGGCAAGCATTTCCAGAGCATGGCGCTGCTGCGCAACGATCGTGCTGGTTTCATGATGGCCGATCGTACTCGGCACCGGCCCTACAGCCACGCATAATTGATTGAGATATTCCCGCTCGACTGCAAAGCCATCAGTCGCGCTCAGCAGCCAAGACCGGGCCTCGACCTCAACCGTATGGGCCGCGGCATGGTCGACAAGACCCGGCAGTTGCCCGTGCAGATCCGTAACCAGATGAACGAAATCAGCGAAATCCACGAGGTTGTGAACAAAGGACTGCCGATCGCCCTGATCAGCGGATGCACAATAGGCATGACGAGACGTGCCATGCTGATCGACCTGCGAAGTGACAAGCACAGCAAGGTCTTTGGGCGTTGTCATCAGCGGGCGAAGTTCCATCACAAGCCTCATCACGCCATCCGTCACCGGATAAGCTTCGTCCCCGCGATGACGATACGAGCGGGGGGTTAACAAGCTGTTGAGAAATGGAGTGGGGCTGAGGGTGAGGGGAGAGTTAAGCAGGATTAAAGAACAGCTTACCGCCGTGAGATGCGTGAAACGACAGCCGTGCGGATCGCGCTTAACTGAGGCACTGATTCATAAGCGCAAAGCTAATCGGTAACAGATAATTACTTCAACCGCCGCCAGAGCCGTCGTGCTAATCCTACCAGTTGCCGAATGATCGGGATCCGATCCTTCAACCCCAAATCGTGGATATCTGTGCGGGACGAGCGTTGGAACCCTAAATCGGGATGAGCGATCCGCGTGTCGAAGTGCAGGTTTTCTCTACGGAACCAGCCATAAGCGCCATCAACATGCATCGGACCACCTTCAGCAGAGCCGGCCGGTCGCAGCGATATTTTATCGAGGTATGAGCCAATTTCCTTAAGAGCCTCCCCCCTCATGGCAATGAAATGTCCGCCAAGGATAGGCTCGTCAGGGCGTGCAGCCGCGATAGGCGATGTTGGCGCATCACCGGGCAACCACTTCAAAACGGCTCCGTAGAAAATAGTCCATTCAGCCTCCCTCAGCGCTGCAAGAGCCAGTGGAAGCCGCGGCTCAATTTCCGCCGAGAGATCAAGATCGTCTTCAAGCAAAAGCACGGATTGGTCTCCGCGCGCCACTGCCTCCTGCCAAACGCCCATGTGGCTGTGAAAGCAGCCTCGTGTCCCTGCTGTTGGGAAGCCAGCCGACTCATCAAAGCGGCAGGCATCGAAGCGAAGCAGCTTTGGATGGTCGAAATTTAACCCAAGCCTATGCAATTGCACGCTGATCTCCCGCAACCGATCTTTGCGGGCGGCAAGATTGATGACCACGATCCGATCAAAGGCATCAACAAGTGCCTGACCGGCTGTCGTGACCATTTATTGCCTCCAGTCTAACTGCCAGCCAAACTCACTGATCCAAAAAGCTGCGCATCTTGCGGCTGCGGCTTGGGTGCTTGAGCTTGCGCAGAGCCTTGGCCTCGATCTGCCGGATGCGCTCGCGGGTCACGCTGAACTGCTGGCCTACTTCTTCGAGCGTATGGTCAGTGTTCATGCCGATGCCGAAGCGCATACGTAGCACGCGCTCTTCGCGCGGGGTAAGCGAGGCCAGAACGCGCGTCACCGTTTCCTTGAGGTTCGCCTGAATGGCGGCATCCACAGGGATGATCGCATTCTTGTCCTCAATGAAGTCACCCAGATGCGAATCTTCCTCGTCGCCGATCGGCGTTTCAAGGCTGATTGGCTCCTTGGCGATCTTCATCACCTTGCGCACCTTTTCAAGTGGCATGGAGAGGCGCTCGGCCATTTCTTCCGGCGTCGGCTCGCGGCCCTGCTCGTGCAGGAACTGGCGGCTGGTGCGCACCAGCTTGTTGATCGTCTCGATCATGTGCACCGGAATGCGGATCGTGCGGGCCTGATCCGCGATGGAGCGCGTGATCGCCTGACGGATCCACCAAGTGGCGTAGGTCGAGAATTTATAGCCGCGCCGATATTCGAACTTATCGACAGCCTTCATGAGGCCGATATTGCCTTCCTGAATGAGATCCAGGAACTGCAGGCCACGGTTGGTATATTTCTTGGCGATGGAAATCACGAGGCGCAGGTTGGCCTCGACCATTTCCTTCTTCGCAATGCGCGCCTCGCGCTCCGCCTTCTGCACCATGTTCACGATGCGGCGGAACTCGGGCAGAGACGTGCCGGTTGCCTGAGCGATCTCAGACACTTCGGTGCGGATCCGCTCAACGGCCTCGGCCTCGCCAGCCGCAAAGGCGGCCCATTTCTTGTCGATCTTACCGATCTTCTCCAACCAGCCATCATCAAGCTCATGGCCGACATAATTGTCGAGGAAGTCCTTGCGCGGCACCTTGTGGCGCTCGGCGAGGCGCAGCATCTGGCCGCCCAGCGTCGTCAGGCGACGGTTGAACGCATAGAGCTGATCGACGAGATATTCGATCTTCTGCTGATGGAACTGCACGCTTTCGACTTCCGCCGTCAGCTCTTCACGCAGCTTGTGATAGCTGGCTTCGGTCTTGGCTGGCAGTTCATCACCATTGCCAAGGGCGATCAGGCGCGCCTGCTGGATCTTGCCGAATGAAGCGTAAAGCTGCGTGATGTTGGCGAACTTTTCCAGCGCACCTGGCTTGAGCAGCTCTTCCATCGCGGCGAGCGAGAGGGTGTTGTCATCCTCTTCTTCTTCTTCGGCGCGCGGCGTGCGGCGCTCAACCATCGAGTCCTCGTCGTCCCCGTCGGCTTCCGGCTCGTCCTTGACCTCGTCCTCATCCTTGAAGGATGGGCCGGCGGTCTTCTCGCTGATTTCGCCATCGTCAGTTTCTTCGCCGTCCTCAGACAGGCTTTCCGGTGCAGGATCCTTGGAGAGCATCGCGTCAAGATCAAGGATCTCGCGCAGCTGCATCTGGCCGTTGTTGAGCGCTTCGGACCATTCGATGATCGCGTTGAACGTCGTCGGGCTTTCGCACAGCCCCAGAATCATTGTGTCACGACCAGCCTCGATGCGCTTGGCGATGGCGATTTCGCCTTCGCGGCTGAGCAGCTCGACAGCGCCCATCTCGCGCAGATACATCCGCACGGGGTCGTCCGTCCGGTCGACGGTTTCCTTCTTCTTCTCGGCGACGTTGCCGTCATCTTCCTCAGCGCCATTGTCGATCGCTTCGACTTCCGGCTCGTCCTTCTCGTCAGGATCGTCGCTGGCTTCGTCATTCTCGACGATGTTCACGCCCATATCATTGAGCGCGGACATCACGTCCTCGATCTGGTCGGTGGACATCTGGTCCTGCGGCAGAGCATTGTTCAGCTCGTCCACAGTGATGTAGCCGCGCTTTTTGGCACGGGCGATCAGCTTCTTGATTGAGGCTTCATTGAGGTCGAGGAGAGGGGCATCGCCATTCTCTTCTGGCTCAGTGCCATTGCCATTGCCGCTGATCTTGGTCGCCATGCGTCGCCTTGCTCCGTACCGGCGCACCACAAGGCGCCAGCAAAATGTTCACTTTTCGAGAGGTTGGGCCAGTTCAGCGACACGAGCCGCCAAATCATCCTTGAGCTTGCGCAGGGATTGCTGGCGGGCAAACGCTGCCTCGTCCAGATTCTCCGCCATCGCCCTCGTCACCGCCGCCAACTCCGCCTCAATCCGCGGCATTGCCACGAGCACCGCTATTGCTTCAGCCAGATCACGCTGTGCGCGCCTATCTTCAGCTTCCGCCTTAGTGAACGTGAAATGCAGCGCATCGGCGCGAAGCAACCCCTTCGCCATATTATACAGCTCAGTTCCGTCCAATATGGTAAGAAGGCTGCCTGTTTCAACAGTTTCTTCGTGGTCGCTCGCTTCAATCATCGCATCGAGCAATTGCGCGAGTCGGATATCGCTTGGGGAAAGGCTCGCCAGAGCCTCACGATGCACAATGATCTCGGTTGGATAACGCAGTAATCCCGCCAATACGCCCGACAGGAGCAGGGGGTCGCCCACATTGCCCATGATCGCCTTGGCATCTTCTGTCGCGGGTGGGGGCGGGGCCATCCAGCGCCCGTTTTTCATGTTCCCCCGTGCGCCACCACGCGGTTGAAAGGTCTGCCCCGTACGTGGCGTGAAGGTGCGCGGCGCGAAAAACAGTGCCTCGTAGCGCTCCTTGAACAGCCGGGCATACAAAGCGCGAATATCGGAGTCGGCGATGGTGGTTGTCAGTTCGGTCAGGCGCTTTTTGAGGCCCGCCCGTTCTTCGGGCGTATCCAGCGGCGAGGCGTCATGCTCGCTGCGCCAGATCACATCGGCCAGGGGGCGGATATCATTCAATATGGCTTCAAACGCCTTCACCCCATCGGCGCGAATCAGGTCGTCCGGGTCTTGCCCCGCCGGGAGCGTCGCAAAAGACAGGCTGTAACCAGGCTTCAGCATTGGCAAAGCGCGATAGGCGGCCCGCAAAGCTGCGCGCTGCCCTGCCGAGTCGCCATCGAAGCAAAGGATCGGCGTCTCCACCATCGACCATAATTTCTCGATCTGATGCTCGGTCAGCGCCGTGCCGAGCGGCGCCACCGCCTCGGCAATGCCCGCCTGCGCAATCGCGATCGCGTCCATATAGCCCTCGACCACGATCACGCGGTTTGATTTGCGCGCAGCAGGCGCAGCCTTGTCGAGATTGAAGAGCGTGCGCCCTTTGTCGAACAGGGGCGTCTCGGGCGAGTTCAGATACTTCGGTTCGCCCGGCCCCAATATCCGACCGCCAAAGGCAATCACGCGCCCACGCTGATCGCGGATCGGGATCATCAGCCGCCCGCGAAAGCGATCATAGCTTTCGCGCTTCTCATCCTCGGGTTGGATCAACATGCCCGATTCGATCAGCATCTCGTCCGGGAACGCCTTGAGCGCAGCTTTGAGCTTGCCCCGGCTATCGGGCGCAAAGCCAAGGCCAAAGGCGCGGCGGATCGACTCGCTGATGCCGCGCTTGTGCAGATAGGTGCGTGCCTCCGCGCCATCCAAGCCATCCAACTGCGCGACGAACCAATCCTGCGCCGCACCGGTCACGTCATGCAGGGATTGCGCCTTCTCTGCGCGCTTGGCCGCCATTGGGTCGGGCGCGGGAATGTCCATGCCCGCCGCCGCTGCCAGTTCCTTCACGGCATCCATGAACGGCATGCCGCGCTGGTCCGTCATCCAGCGAATCGCATCGCCATGCGCGCCACAGCCAAAGCAGTGGTAAAAGCCCTTTTCGTCGTTGATCGTGAAGCTGGGCGTCTTCTCATTCTGGAAGGGGCAGCAGGCTTTGTACTCGCGCCCGGCCTTCAGCACCTTGGTCGTCTTGCCGATCAGCGTGGAGAGCGTCGTGCGGGCGCGCAGCTCATCCAGCCATTGGGGCGTCAGGCTCATGATCGGGCGGCCCGTGCTTTCACTCGAGCGATGCTTTGACCAGGCCGCTGGCCTTGCTCATGTCCAGCACGGTGCCGTGACGCTCCTTAAGCGCCGCCATCACCTTGCCCATGTCCTTTACCGACGACGCGCCAAGCTCGGCCTTGATCGCCTCGATGGCGGCCTTGGTCTCGTCTTCGCTCAGCTGCTTGGGCAGGAAGCTCTCGATCACCTCGACCTCGGCCTTTTCGATCGCCGCCAGTTCGGCGCGGTCGCCCTGCTCGAACATGGCGATCGATTCGCGGCGCTGCTTGACCATCTTCTGCAGGGTTTCCACAACGAGCGTATCGTCATCCGGCTGGGTCGTGGCGGTGCGCAACTCGATGTCACGGTCCTTGAGTTTCGCGAGGATCAGGCGCACGGTCGCAAGGCGGGTCTTTTCCCCGGCCTTCATCGCCTCAATCTGGGCAGCCTTGATGCCATCGCGAATCATCACGTCGTCTCCGAATACCTTGCGGGAAAGGATCGACTATAAGCAGGCGCGGATGTTTTTAATAGATTGACCGTGTGGGCGCGAATACCTAGTGAGCCAGCCGTTTAGCCGGGTGTGTGGCCAGGTCACTGGACCATCCGCGAGAAAGCAAAAAGCAAAGGAAATTTCTGTCATGGCGAATGCCAAATACCCAACCGTGCCTAAAGGAGCGACGGGGGTATTGGTTCTCGCCGATGGCAGCGTGATTTTCGGCCGCGGCTTTGGCGCTGCTGGCGAAGCGGTGGGCGAGCTGTGCTTCCACACCGCGATGACCGGTTATCAGGAAATCATGACCGACCCGAGCTTTGCCGGGCAGATCATCACCTTCACTTTTCCCCATATCGGCAATGTCGGCACCAACCCCGATGACGTGGAGGCCAATGCCCCCCATGCGCTGGGCTGCGTCGTGCGGGAAGATGTCACCGCGCCCTCCAGCTTCCGCAACGTGCAGCCCTTTGATGAGTGGTTGAAGGCCAATGGCCGCATCGGCATTGCCGGGGTCGATACCCGCGCGCTCACCCGCCGCATCCGCACCGCTGGCGCGCCCAATGCGGTGATCGCTTATAATCCCGATGGCGTGTTCAACCTCGCCGAACTGCACGAAAAAGCCAAGGCTTGGCCCGGCCTTGAGGGCATGGACCTTGCCATCACCGTCACCGGCGAACAGCGCGACTGGACCGGCGGCGCCTGGAAGCTCGGCTTTGGTTATGACGCTGCCGGGGAGGGCGAGCGCCCCCATGTTGTGGCCATCGACTATGGCGCGAAGGACAATATCTTCCGCAATCTGGTCACCGCAGGCGCCAAGGTCACGGTGCTGCCTGCCACGGCCTCCTATGATGATGTCGCCGCGCTCAAGCCTGCTGGCGTGTTTCTCTCCAATGGCCCCGGCGATCCGGCAGCCACGGCGGACTATGCGGTGCCAGTCATCCGCAAGCTGATGGATGAGAATATGCCCATCTTCGGCATCTGCCTTGGCCATCAGCTGATCGGCCTGGCCGCAGGCGCCAGGACAAGCAAAATGCACCAGGGCCATCGCGGCGCCAATCATCCAGTCAAGCGGCTGGAAGATGGCGTTGTCGAGATCACTTCCATGAACCACGGCTTCGCGGTGGACGCCTCCACGCTGCCTGCCAATGTGGTGGAAACGCATGTGAGCCTGTTCGATGGCTCCAATTGCGGCATCGCCTTTACGGATAAGCCGGTGTTCGCCGTGCAATATCACCCCGAGGCGTCGCCCGGCCCGCAGGATAGCTTCTATCTGTTCGAGCGCTTCGTGAAGGGTCTAGCATGAGCATCAAACTCCCCCAGGTCGATCCCGCCCGCCTTGCGGCGGAATGGGATGCGGACAAGGATGTGCTCGCCAATCTCGCTGCCAATGGCGACAAGGCCCATCTGCGCCGGCCCATCGATGTGAGTTTTCGCGGCGATGAAGAGGCCTTTGAGCAAGTGCTGCGCATTGCCAGCCAGTTCGGCTTCGTCGAGCTGGATCGCGAAGAGGATGAGGAGGGCGATCTGTTCCTGTTCCTCGAATGCGAGCAGCCCATCGACGAACAATCGATCCGCGCGCTGACGCTCAAATGCCTGCAAATCGAGCAACTGTGCGGCGTGGAATATGACGGCTGGGGCTGCGAAGCCCAAACAGGAGCCGTGCATTGATGAACGGGCCAACCTGCCCCCTCTCACCCTATGGGGGGAGAGGGCCGGGGAGAGGGGGGAGCACCCTCGCGCCCCAACGCTATGTTAATTGTGCGACCGACACCCTCAAGGTTGTTCACACCCTCGCCATTACTGAACCGCAGTACGCGCTACACACACGCCTCCAATGCCTCCGTGTGAGCAGCATCAGCCGCCTCACGCCCACCATGCG
>CBIHKY010000014.1:0-54900 GCA_966205705.1 uncultured Alphaproteobacteria bacterium | reverse complement strand
CTGGCCGGGCGACAGCGGCGCTGTTCACGGCGACCTTGTCTGCCCCTGCGAGCAGCAGCGCGCGCGCATCCTCGACCTGACGCACGCCGCCACCGACGGTGAGCGGCATGAAGCAGACTTCCGCCGTGCGCGCGACGATATCGAGCAAGGTGCCGCGATCCTCATGGGTGGCGGTGATATCGAGGAAGCAAAGCTCGTCTGCCCCCGCCGCATCATAGACTCGTGCCTGCTCGACCGGATCGCCCGCATCCCGCAGCCCGACAAAGTTCACGCCCTTGACCACCCGGCCATTGGCAACGTCCAGACAGGGGATGATCCGCGTGCGGACGCTCATCCGGCCTTGGCCACCGCAATGGCATCCGCCAGATCAAGCCGACCATCATAAAGCGCGCGGCCCGTGACGACGCCCTCGACGCCATCCTTGGCATGGAGGCTCAGGATGCGGATATCGCCGATCCCCGCCACGCCGCCGCTGGCGATCACGGGGATATTCACGGCGCGGGCCAGATCGACCGTGGCTTCGACATTGCAGCCCTTGAGCATCCCATCGCGGCCAACATCCGTGAACAGCAGCGAGGCAACGCCTGCATCCTCAAACCGGCGGGCGAGATCAATCACCGGCATGTCCGACTTCTCGGCCCAGCCATCGGTGGCGATCATGCCATCGCGCGCATCGACAGCGACGACGATGCCGCCGGGATAGGCCACGGCCATATCCTTGACGAATTGCGGGTTCTTGAGCGCCGCCGTGCCGATGACCACGCGCGACACGCCGAGCGCGAACCAGCCCTCGACCGCCTGCGGATCACGAATGCCGCCCCCCAGTTGCACATGGCCGGGGAAGGCCTCGACGATCGCGGCGACGGCAGCGCCATTCACCGCGCGACCGGCAAAGGAGCCATCGAGGTCGACCACATGCAGGAAATCCGACCCTTGGTCGGCAAAGATCAGCGCCTGCGCGGCGGGATCATCACCATAGACCGTCGCACGATCCATATCGCCCTCGGCCAGACGGACAACCTGGCCAGCTTTCAAATCGATGGCGGGAAAGACGATGAAACTTGGGATAGAGCTCATGGTTTCCAATCCAGAAAGCGGGTGAGCGTGGCGAGGCCATAGGCCTGGCTCTTTTCCGGATGGAACTGCACGCCCAATATATTGTCGCGACCAACGGCAGCCACCAGCGGCCCGCCATGATCGCTCGTCGCCACCACATCGGCGCTGTTAGCCGCATCGAAATGATAGCTGTGGAGGAAATAGGCTTCGCCGGGTTCAATGAGTGGATGCGCACGGGCGGCCACCACATCATTCCAGCCCATGTGCGGGATCTTGATGGCGGGGTCTGCACGCTCGATCTTGCGCACGATGCCGGGAATCCAGCCCAGCCCCTCATGCCGCCCGAATTCCTCGCCCGCATCGGCCAGCAATTGCATACCCACGCAGATGCCGAGGAATGGCCGACCGACATCAAACACGGCCTCGTGCATCGCCTCGATCATGCCGGGAATGGCGCGCAGTGGCTCGATGCAGGCGCGAAAGGCGCCCACGCCCGGCAACACGATGCGGTCTGCACGGCGCACCACCTCAGCATCGGACGTGACGACAATGCCCTGCGCGCCCGCAGCCCGGAGCGCGTTGTGCACGGAGTGGAGGTTCCCCGCGCCATAATCGATGAGCGCGATGGTCATGATGCGTCAGCCGCCCAGCGTGCCTTTGGTGGATGGAATCGCATCGCCCTTGCGCGGGTCCAGCTCCACCGCCTGACGCAGAGCCCGCGCCAGCGCCTTGAAGCAGCTTTCCACAATGTGATGATTATTGCTGCCATAGAGATTTTCGACATGCAGAGTGATGCCCGCACTTTGCGCGAAGCTCTGGAACCAGTGCTCGATCAGCTCGGTATCCCATTCGCCCAGCCGCTGCATATTGATCTGCACTTTCCAGACCAGCCAAGGCCGACCGGAAATATCCAGCGCAACACGGGTGAGCGTCTCATCCATCGGGGCGTGCGCCTCGCCATAGCGGGCGATGCCGCGCTTATCGCCAAGCGCCTTGGCGACAGCCTCGCCAATGGCGATGGCGCTATCTTCCGTCGTGTGGTGCTGGTCGACATGGAGGTCGCCCTGCACGCGGACGTTCAGATCCATGAGGGAATGGCGCGAAAGCTGCTCGAGCATATGATCGAGAAAGCCAATGCCTGTTGAAATGGAATAAGCGCCCGTACCATCGAGATTGACGCTGACCTCGATGTCCGTTTCGCCGGTTTTCCGCCTGATATCCGCGTTCCGCATGGCTGGCGTATAGCGCGCTGCCCGTGCCATGCAATCCGCTTATAGCGCCGCGTTGATTACAGCTTTGCGACGGCATGCTGCGCTTGAGCCCGCTCCGCGCTTGACCGCCGTGTCTCCCACGCTAGGACTGGGCCCATGACGGAAGACACTGCAGACAGCCTGATTCCCTATGACGAGATCGTTCAGGATGCCCTGCGCGCCATCCCTGGCCGCGTGCTGCAGGATATTGCGCTCTCCGGCGCCCTGCCGGGAAACCATCATTTTTACATCACGTTCAAGACGCAGGCGCCGGGCGTGAACATCCCCAAGCGCCTGATCGAACGCTTTCCCGATGAGATGACCATCGTCATCCAGCACAAGTTCTGGGACTTGAAGGTCTCGGATACGCACTTTGAGGTAGGCCTGACCTTCAATCAGGTGCCTGCGCATCTGGTCATCCCATTTTCCGCACTGCGCTTTTTCGTCGATCCGGCGGTGAACTTCTCGCTGGAATTTCAGGTGCAGGATGCGGACGACGCGCCCGAACTGGCCGAAGACGCAGGCAATGATGTGCCGACCGTGACAGCGGAAGACGGCTCCAACGTGGTGACGGTGGATTTCGGCAAGAAGAAGTAAGCGCTGGCAGCGCGCGGATTCAGCCACGCTGCCAAACTGATCACAATCAAGCGAATCGCATCACTTCTGGCGTTGAGCCGTGAAGTTGAACGTGATGCTGACGGCATCGGCAACCGTGCCGGTATCCGCCCATTCACCCGTGCCGACGCCAAATGCCGTGCGACTGAGCGGCGCGCTGCCTGTAGCCTTCGCCTGATCGCCCTGGATATCGAGCGTGAAGCTGAGCGTCACCGGGCGCTGCTGCCCATGCAGCGAGAGCATTCCGGCGGCGCGATAGGCCTTGCCGCCACGATGGGTGATATTGGTTGAGCGGAATGTGGCGCGCGGATGGCTCGCCACGTTGAAGAAGCTATCACTGCGCAACGTGTCATCGCGCTGGCTATCTGCGCTGTCCACGCTCGCCAGATCGACGGTCACGCTGATGCGGGAGTTGGGCAGGTCATCCGGGCTGAACAGGATGTCGGCATTCCATCCCGTGAAGGCGCCATCAATGGCCGAGCCTGAATAATCCGCTTTGAAGCCGAGGTTGCCGCCGGATTGCACGCGCCATTGCGCTGGCGGCTGCGTCGCCTCGGCTGGGGCGACACTGTTTTGGGCCGATTCTGCTTCATTGACGATCGGCGGTGCCATCTCATTCACAGCAGCGACATTGGCCGCATTATCGACCAGCATTGCGTTCGATGCATTTGCCAGCGCATCTTCAGGCGGTGCGATCGGCGACGCACCGAAGGGCAGGACGCGCGCGAGCAGAAAAGCCCCTGCGCAGCCGAGCAAAGCCAGCACAACGACAATATTGAGCGCGCTGCGATTGCCAAAAGCACGCGGCACCATGCGCCCAATCAGATCCTGACGCGCAAAATGATGGCGCAGCGCGCCCACGACATGGAGAACGAACAATCCAACGAACAGCCATGCAATCAGGCTGTGCAGCGCCTCTGCCGGATCATGCCAGGCGGCGCTGACAGGCAGATGCGGCCAGTGAATGACGCCAAAGAGCATCGTCTGGACTTTGATCTTGGCGGTCGAAACGATGATCCAGCCCGTGAGCGGTCCGCCAATCATCACCACATAGAGCAGCGCGTGAACCGCGCCTGCGAGCATTGCCAGCATGGGACTGGTGTTAGCCGTGCGTGGCCGAGGAACCACAAGCCGCAAAACGAGCCGCGCAACGCTGAGCAGCAGAATGGAGATGCCGATGGTTTTGTGAAGCTGATAAGCGGCATATTGAGGCAGACCAGCGAGGTCTCCCAAGCGCCATCCAAGCGATAGCTGAAAGATCAACAAAGCCGCCAGCGCCCAGTGGAGCATGATCGCCGCGCTGGAATAGCGGGCTGGCGATATCGTCGTTCTCATGGCTGGTCATGCTCCCCGTTTGCGGCGACTAAGCCACTGGTGACGAGTTGCCAGCCAGAGGCGGTCTTGGCAAGCGAACGCTCCATTCAACGCGGGATGCCGGTATTTTATGTCATGTGTCACCACGTTCAAAACGCCCAACAGCCGGATGATGCAGTGCAATGCGGCGCGCTCTTCAAGGTGAATCCCTGAACCCAGGAATTGACGACCAGTTACGTCATAAAACATCGGGTTAGAAGCGTTCCGTCGCGGAGATTATGCATAGCTCGAACTATGATATTCGATACGGCGCATAGTATTTGGGGATCAGTCGCGTTGCATTGCAGCGATGATGAACGTAATGTTAGCTATGCCAATCGCACACTATCTTGCTCAATCTTCACAACCTTCCGTTTCAGTTCTCAGCGAACGCGCTGTAACCAAAATCATTTCTGATGCAGTTTATGGTCAGGAATGCGCTCGCCGTGTGGAACGGGTCGACGTCATTCGCACAGCATCGATCGTGGCAGATGGCACAGCGATATTCCTGCTCGACGGGCAATTTGTCATGTTTCTTTCGTCGGACGAATATCGGGATGCTGCCGATCAGCAACGGAGCGCGATGGTCAGCATGAAGAAGGCGCTGGGCGATGAACTCGGCGAGCGGATTCTTCCGGTCGTTGCGGCGGGCCTTCTTTGCGAGAAGTCTTTCCTGGTCCTGCCGATCTGCAAACCATTAATGGCTGGCAGAATTGGTCGACGTCTCCAGCGACCCAGAATTACCCGGCAGATTTTGCCATGGTTGCGAGCGTTGGCAATGCGCGCGGAGGGGCCAGAAGAAGATAGTCAGTTCGCGCCATCATTACAGGCCTTGGCGCAGATGGATGATCTGCGCGATGATATCCGGCAAGACGCAAAGCGCCTCCAAGACGCGATTGAGACAGGCGCGCTCAAGGTCAGGCATTCACCAATGCATGGTGACTTGTGGCGCAACAACATCATGGAGCGAGACGGTCGGCTCGTCGTGATCGACTGGGCCGGCAGTGCGCGCCAAGGCTATGCGATGTACGACCTGCTGCGCTTCCACCAATCCTTTGGCTTATCCGGCAAGCGGCTTGGCACAGAAATGAACTGGTATATTGAAACGCTGGGTAGCCGAGACGCTGTATCAGCGCATCTGCTGGGTGCGCTTGGACATTATGCCATCCGGATGGGAGAGTTTCCAAGAGACCGCTTTCTCATATTAGCGGCCGACTGTTATAGCGCGCTTCAGTCTGGCTTGGACCGATCGACCGCGCTTGAGTGACGCAGCTTCGTGTAATCATCATCGGGACTATTTGTCGACGCACGCAAAGCGTCGATCCGACGGCGATGGCTGCCTTTGCGCACTGCGTTGATTAAAAAGTCGATCATTTTCATGGCACACCAGCCGCCTCGTTACCTCCTTCTGGACCAAGAACGTTACAAACGGATGAATCCATGACTGAAAATAGGAGAGCATCGGCGCCCGACGGCCTGCCGAGGATTCTCGTCTGTTCACCCATCCCGGTCACACGCGTCGCCAAAGGATTTGAAAGCCTAGATCTTTGGGCGCGCGATGTGAATGCACAATCCAAACTCGCGCACGTCACGCTGCTGTGCGCCGTCTCTAAAAATATCCCTGACGCCAGCGCGAGATTAAATCCCGACATCTCGATCATCGGCGAAGGCGAGGCGTCGACCTTCACGCAATTGTCCGACGCAATCGCGCGCACCGACTATATTCAGCTCCCCGGTAATGGCGGGTGGAGAGCCGCTCGCCAATATGAAAAGATTTTCAAGCTGGCCAAGCGCCATGGAAAGCCAGTTTTTCTGGGCATCTCCAGCAATCGTGCGCGAACGAACATCATCAATGCTCAAAATGGATCCCTGATTCGAAAAGCGCGGGCGAGGGTCAATTATCTGGATATCCGCATGACGCAGATGATCCTTGCCCGTCGGTGCTGCGGCGTTTTCCTGGTGGGGGAAGGCCTGAGAAAGCTGGTTGAGCCGGTCACGCGCAATATCCATGTCGGCGTCGCAAGCTGGATCGAGCTCGATGACCTCGCGCCACCTCGAGTGAGGCACGAGAAACCGATCCGCCTGTGCATGGCCGGAAGGCTGGAACAGATGAAGGGGTTTCATATTGGCATTGCTGCTTATGAAAGGGTGCAAGGCCCAGCCTTTGAGAAGCTGACGATTATCGGCGCGGGGGCCGAGCATGAAAGTCTGTGCAGCCAAGCTGAAAAGGCGAAATTGAGAAACTTCAATATTCTCCCGCCGGTGAGCTACCCTGACGCATTTTTCGATTTTCTGGATGGTCAGGATATCGTCCTGATGACCAACCTTAATGATGAGCAGCCCAGGCTCATCTTCGATGCCATCAGCCGCGGATGCATACCTCTATGCCCCGATAGCCCGCCCTATCGCGCATTGAACCTGGATCCGCGAATTTTCTACAAGCAAGGGGACGCGAATGCGTTGGCCGAACGACTGACCGCCTTGACCGACCCTGATTTGAGAGTTTCGATCGCCCAATCTATCTCCGCCACGGCCCGCTCATACACGCTGCCTTCCATGCACGCGGCGCGCCTGGATTGGATGAAGAAGATGACCGCTTCAAATCGAGTTGGCGTCTAGCAAAAATGCGTTCGGCGCATTGGGCTGGCGGTTGCCCGCAGGGCCCTGAGCCGGAAAATGGTGCCGCTTAGGTGACTCGAACACCTGACCCCCGCATTACGAATGCGATGTAATTGTTGTTATTAAAGGATAATTACGTTTATTATAATACAAACTATAATAGTCGCTGCGAGCTCGTTAGTCTTTTCAGACTATAAAACCGTTGGTTGACCGAATTTATCCATTTCTAAATCCGGACCTTCTACTTGGTTTGAGGGCATTGTCCCTGGGCACAGAGAGTTGCCGCTTTTGCCCGAATGACGGGCGACCTTGAGAGACCATTTTTCAGGCAAGGCATGCCTAACCAGATGCGCTATGGGCCATCGCACGCAACGGGGGCGGTACGATGCCTGAAAGAGATTATTACGAGGTTTTGGGCGTGTCCCCAAACTGCGAAAACATGGTCATCCAAGCTGCCTACAAGGCGCTGGCCAGGAAATATCACCCTGACTTAAACAAGTCGGCAGGGGCAGATAGCAAGATCCGAAAACTCAATGAAGCTTACGATGTGTTGGGCAACCAGTCACGCAGGACGGCTTACGACAGAGCTAGAGCGCAACGTTTCGAAGAGGCAACCAGAACGGAAACTGCCAAAGCGCCCACTCGAACGAGGCAGGCCAAATTCACACCTCTCCGCCCACCGAAATTCGATTTAGATAAGCTCAAAAGCTTAGCTGAGCGGACTGCCGACAAAGCCATCGATGAGTCTGAACATACGTTCAACGGCTGCCTGCAGGCACTGCTACTTATTATCGGGGCTATAATCGCTGTGGCATTTTTTCGAAGCTTGTAATCGTCGCAGGATTTTGCAGGCCCGTCTTTTCGCTCTAGAAAACATTATCATTAAAATATAATAGCTTAAGATGAATTCGATACTCGCTGATTTAAGCGCTGAAATAGCCGAATATCTCGAAATGAACGATGCCTTTTGGAATAAGATGAGTGGAACCGCACTCGTTTTTGGCGTCGATATGCGGTTCCAGAAAACGCCTGATTATATCGAAATAGAGTGGGGCATTGGGCCGATAAAAATTGATCGGTTCACCTATCAGATTTTGCCGTCCCAGCGCACTTAGCTGGAACAACCAATAACTCGCCACTGACTTGTCGTGGTTGGCAATCGCACTCTCGACCTTCAACACTCAGTTTTGGCCGCTACAGCCAGATGGGAAGTCGGTAATCGCTAGCTGTTTGAAGTCTGAACCATTCCATTCGAAATAGCCCTGCCCGTGGCATTTTGGATCGGCGTCGAAATCTGACCAAATCACCTTGATTAGTCTGCTATCTTTCTGAACCTGCCATTCGGAGCCCGGATACTGTTCGCCGCCAAGGGGCAAATTAACGATGTTGCCAGTGCTTAAATCGATTGCCAGTCCTGACCTGCAACTCGTGCCGCAGCCAAACTGAGCGATAGCGATGTGACCTGCAAACACCGGTCCTTCCGTCACGGCTGTTTTTATTCGGGTCCGAAACGAACGAAAGTCTTTTTGCGCACCATCGAATTGTGGTTCCACAGCGTTGATGATCGATGGTGTGACCGGAAAGTCAGCGAAACTATAAGCATTCGCTGGTGGAGGCGCTTCCGAATTAGTCTCAGTTGAGGAAGTTTCAGAGCTCGTCTCTGCAGACCGATATTCCTGACCAGAATAAGCAGAGGCTGTCGGATCACTAACACTGCTTTGGATTTGATAGCCTGCTGAGCAAGCGGTCAAGACTCGGCTCACGACTGGATCATCCTGCTCTATCCTCTCGAATACCTTCACCGCTGGTCCCATCGTGACTGATCTCCGCTGGGTTGTCTTACTGCGGGTCACAGTAAGCTCGAGATGGGCATTCAAGCCATTGACCACTTTCACATGCCGCTGCCTCAGGTCTGGCCATTCTCCGGGCCTCAAAAAGGATGCGACCATGAAAATGATGAAGTCCGACAGCTCTTCCCAATGGCCTGCCATCATCAGATCGCCCTTTCTCCGAAAAGGTCGAGCTTTATTTCGAGAAACGATGTGCAGCCGCTTATACTCATCATGTTCGAACCAAGCCCGTGGATTATCTTTCGTTTTCACCTTGGGCATGAGCGGGATACGGTCGAGCAGGCGAGCGTGATAGGCATGTTTCAGCGCAACATTTAAGAGGACGATATTTCTCTTAATCGTCGTCTGCGCCAACTTTCCAGTCGCACTTTTTTGTTGCTTAAAAGCGATAAACTGCTGGATGCGTTCAGGCGTAATCGTGTTGACATCAACCTTGCCGAAATAGGTAGCAAACCCTGTTTTGCCCAGAGCTGACCCTCGGCAGTCCTTCCAATGCCGAAGGCGCCTCTCATCATCTCCAGCCTGCAGAGCAAGTTCGTCCAACCAGCGGTCGACAATCCTATCAAATCTGACCTGAGATTTGCGGACAGCATCACGGGCTAATGGTAGCGTACCGTCTCCGAGCCCTTTCTGGATTAGGCACTCACTGAAGAACTTCTGTGCCTTCTGACGGGCACGCTTCGTGTCTGTCGTGCCCGTGGTCCTCGTATGCACTTTTCGGCCATTGAGGAGCAGATAAACCCGAGCATACCAATTTGGACTGCCACGGCCCTTACTAAGTGGCTGTTTATAAAGGCAGAGACCTTTCTGGATTATAATCGATTCTGTTTTACCGGAGATGGCTTGGTTTCCACTGCCTCAATTGCGTGGACCAATTTATAACAGCAATTATAATAGTCTCAAGGAGCCCTAGGGCTCCAAGATAACTCACTGATTTAACTACAAAAAATGGTGCCGCTTAGGTGACTCGAACACCTGACCCCCGCATTACGAATGCGATGCTCTACCGGCTGAGCTAAAGCGGCTCCGGTTGGCCAGCCGAGGCCAGCGCTTCAACGGTTGCTCCCGAGGGGGCTTTCCGTGCAGCGGCGGCGATTATCAGCAGTGGGGGGCGCTGGCAAGCCGCTTGACCGTGTTTCCGCGATTAGCCCCGCCTTGCTGCGCGCTTTGCGTTCTTCGCCGGGCGCTTTACCGGGCATTTACCATGCCTTTACGGTTGCTGGCGCATGGTCCTGCGGTTGCAATCAAGCACAGGCAGATCAGACAATGGATGCACCATACAGCGAGGTCGATGAGGCCATGATGCTGGAGGAGGGCATGGATGCCCCGCCCATTGTCCGTTTCGACGAGCGGCGGATGCACATTCGCGCTTATAATTATTGGGCGTCATTGCTCAATGATCGCTCGCTGCCACGCATTGCAGACCTCAACCCTGCCGAGATCCAGGATTTCGGATCGCACAGCATGTTGCTGGATTTTACCGGTGGCGTGGATGACCCGCGCATTGCGTTTCTAGGCACGGCGCTGGCGGCCCAGTGCGACATTGCGGCGCCGATCCAATATGCGAGCCAGATTCCGCCGCGCACGCTGCTCTCCCGCCTGACCGACCATTATCTGCAGATCATCGCCAATGCCGCGCCGATCGGCTTTGAGGCGGAGTTCAACAACCAGCGCGGTGCCGAGATCATGTATCGCGGCATCATGATGCCCTTTTCGACCGACGATGACCGGATCGATTTCGTCTATGGCGTCATCAACTGGAAAGAGGTTGCGACCGACGCGCTGAGCGAAAGCATTTACGCCGAAGTGGAGGCCGCAGCGCCGGTCTCCTTCGTGCCGCAAAAGATCACGCAAATCTGGGCGGATGGACCTTCCGCGCAGGATTTTGGCGATGATGAGAGTGTCGACGCTCAAGAGAATGGGCGGTTTGACGACGCGCTCGAGCTGACCGGCGCGCTCATCGAGGCGCCGATGAGCGCCGCGACATTGAGTGATTCGCTGGCGCTCGCTCGGGATGCTGCCGCCGCCGCCAATGCGAGTGAGGGCCGCACGCGCCACGCCTTATATCGCGCGATCGGGCTGGCGCATGCCTTTGCGCGCGTCGCCGCGGTTCGGCCGGATGATTATCGCGAACTGCTCGCCGATTCGGGCATCGTCACTCAAAAGCGCAGCCCGCTGACTGCACTCGCCAAGCTCGTGTTCGGTGCGGACTATGACAAGACGCGACTGGCCGAATTCGTCTGCGCGATAGACTATGCACTTGAGCAGGATCTCGCGCCTGGCGCGCTGATCGACCATCTTCACGCCATGCCCGGCGGCCTCAAGGCGCTTGTTGCACAGGTTCGCGCCGCGCGCCGGGGCGACATGGCGGAGAAACCGCGCCCGGCGCATAACCGCATACGATCGAAATTGCTCCAGTCGCAGGCGATTGAAGCGACATCGGTAAAGCTTGATGATGCTGGCCTCGCGGTCGTGGTCGTCCGGCGGGAAGCGGATGGCACGCTTGCGATGGTTGCCTCCCTTGATCGCGACGACGGCCTCTCCAACCGGGTGTTTGCCCGCGCCGCCAGAATGTTCTGACGAACCAGCCGCAAAATCCGGCATCCTATGCGGCTTGGGTTGCTGTCTATTAGCCGCAGGTTTAACCACGTGCACACATATGCCCTTGCGGCTCTGCGCAAGGGTAGAAGACGCGTGAAATCGACAAAGAGGATGGCCAAAGCGCTATGACACAAGCTGAAAAAGCCGCGATTTCCATCCTCTGCAAAGCACTGGTCGAAGGGCTGCACGGCAGCGAGCGCGACACATTGGGCAAGGGCACACTGGAGGCGGCGGGCCGCTTCGTTCATGATGCAGCCGCCATGCGCAAGGCCGATGAAAGCGTCGTGCTCATCGATAGCGCGAGCGACGAGTTGCGCGGGAGCGACAGCGGCTTGCGCCGCCAGCGCATCGCCATCATCAATGCCGATATGCCTTTTCTGGTCGATAGCATCGGCAATTGCCTGAGCAGCGCTGATCTGGTGATCCATTTGCTTGCCCATCCGGTGTTGCCGGTGCGCCGTGACAAGGACGGCAAATTGCTGAGCATCGGCGATGCGGACGACGCAGCGCGCGAATCGCTCATCTACATCGAGACAGACCGGATCGACGCGCGCGGGCGGCAGGCTTTGGCCAAGTCCCTCAACGAGACGCTTGCCCATGTGCGTGCCGCCGTGGCGGATTGGCGCATGATGACCGAAGCGTTGAATGCCGATGCCAATCGGCTGGGCGCGGGCGAAGGCGGAGATCTGCTGCGCTGGCTGCAAAGGGGCAATTTGACCCAGCTTGGCCATGAGATGCGCTCGCGTGAGGGTCGCGCATCGCGCCGCAAGGGCATTTGCCGCGTGATCGCAGAGCCGGTGCTCTCCAATCGCGCGGTTGCCGATGCGATCGCCTGGTTCGAGGCCGGGCATAGCGGGCCGCTGGTTCTCAAATCCAACATGCAATCGCGCGTTCATCGCAAGGTGCTGATTGACCTGTTCATCGTGCCGGTGCGCGAGGATGGTGTTGTGACTGCGGTTAGCGTCAATGCCGGGCTGTGGACGAGCGCCGCGCTTGGCGCAAAGCCCGAGGATGTGCCGGAGTTGCGCGACACGCTCTCGGCCTTGATGGCGCGCTTTGGGTATAGCGCATCCGGCCATGCCGCGAAGACGCTGACCCATGCGCTCACCACCTTGCCGCATGATCTGATGATGGCTTTTCCGGCTGCCGACCGCGAGCGCATCACGCTCACGGCGATGACGCTGGCGGACCGCCCGCGCCCGAAGCTCGAACTGGTGATGGATGCGCTGGGGCGGCATCTCTTCGCATTTGTGTGGATGGTGCGTGAGGATCTTTCGACCGGGCGCCGCGAGAGCGTTGCCGCGCTGATCGCCAGCACGGCCAACGCGACTGTCCTTGGCTGGTCGATTGCGCTGGATGAGAGCGGGCTGGCGCTGGTGCGCTTCACCTTCGATCTGCGCGATGGCGGAACGATGCCGGATGCGGACGCACTGAATCACCAGATTGCGCAATTGTTGCGGGGCTGGGTGCCCGCTGTCGAACAGGGCCTGATCGACCTTGGCGAGGGATCGCGCGCTGCCGTGCTGGCGCAACGCTATGCGCCCACGCTGCCCATGTCCTACCGCGAAAGCGCCGGGCCGGAGGAAGCGGCGCGAGATCTGCTGGCTTTGCACCGCCTTGATCGCGCTGATCGACGCAGCGTGCGGCTCTACAAGATTGGCGAAGATGGCGACCGCCAGCTGCGGGTGAAAATCTATTCGCTGGAACCGCTCATCCTTTCCGAAGCTGTTCCGGCGCTCGAAAATTTCGGCTTCCGCGCGCTGGAAGAACGCAGCACCAGCGCAGGCGTGGATGGCTCGCTCGGGCATATCCAGCGCTTCACGCTTGAGCGGCAGGATGGCGGCTCATCCAGCGAGGTGCTGACCCGTGCAGACATTGTGAGCGATGCGCTCGATGCCGTGCTGGAGAGCCGCGCCGAGAATGATCGTTTTGCCGAACTGATCGTGACGGCGGCTGTTGGCGAACAGGACATCGTGCTGCTGCGCGCGATCTTCCGCTATTTGCGGCAAACGGGCATGTCTTACGGACTTTCGACAGTGGTCGAGGCGCTGCGGCGTGAGGCTGCCATTACCCGCCAGCTCGTCGCGCTGTTTCAGGCGCTGCATGATCCCAAGCGGGCGACGGGCGTGCAAGACGCCGAGGCGCTCAATCGCGATATCGATCTTGCGTTGGAGAGCGTCTCCAGCCTGGATGAGGACCGCATCTTGCGCCTCTACCGCGCCTTCATCAACGCCGTGTTGCGCACCAATGCGTTCACACCGGCGGCGACCGAAGCGCTCGCCTTCAAGATCGACAGTGCCCAGGTTCCCGGGCTGCCAAAGCCGCTGCCTTGGCGCGAAATCTGGGTGTGCAGCCCGCGGGTGGAAGGCATTCATTTGCGGGCCGGGCGTGTCGCGCGTGGTGGCTTGCGCTGGTCCGACCGGCGCGATGATTTCCGCGTGGAAGTGCTTGGCCTGATGAAAGCCCAGCGCGTGAAGAATGCCGTGATCGTGCCGACCGGCGCGAAGGGTGGCTTCTATCCCAAGCAGCTCCCCTCGCCCGCAAATCGCGACGCATGGCTGGCCGAAGGGACGGAAAGCTACCGTATCTTCATCCGCTCGCTGCTTTCCGTCACGGACAATATCGTGAAGGGCAAGGTCGTCCATCCCAAAGGCATGGTGATCCGCGATGGCGACGACCCCTATTTCGTGGTGGCAGCCGACAAGGGCACGGCGACCTTCTCCGATGTGGCCAATGCGCTCGCCATCGAGCGGGATTTCTGGCTGGGCGATGCCTTCGCCAGCGGCGGCTCTAATGGCTATGACCATAAAGCGATGGGCATCACGGCGCGCGGCGCATGGATCTCCGTGCAGCGCCACTTCGCCGAGATGAGCGTCGATGTGCAAAAGGATGCCGTGCGCACCATCGGCGTTGGCGACATGTCTGGCGACGTGTTCGGCAATGGCATGTTGCTGAGCAAGTCGATCAGGCTCGTCGCTGCATTCGACCATCGCCACATCTTTATCGATCCGGAGCCGGATGCGGCGGCGAGCTGGAAAGAGCGCAACCGCCTGTTCAAGCTGCCCCGCTCAAGCTGGGATGATTATGACAAGGCGCTGATTTCGCAGGGCGGCGGCGTGTTCCCGCGCACGCTCAAGAGCATCCCGCTGAGCAAGGAGATGCAGGCCATCATCGGCAGCAGCGAGAGCGCGATGGAGCCGGCGGCGCTCATCTCGGCCCTGTTGCGGGCGGAGACGGACCTGCTGTGGTTCGGCGGCATCGGCACTTACATCAAGGCGGCGGCGCAGAATAATGCCGAGGTGGGCGACACCGCCAATGACCGGCTGCGGGTGGAGGGTGAAGAGGTGCGCGCGAAGGTGATCGGCGAGGGCGCGAACCTTGGCATCACGCAGGCTGGGCGTATTGCCTTTGCGCTCGGCGGCGGACGGATCAACACGGACTTTATCGACAATAGCGCGGGCGTGGACTGTTCCGATAATGAAGTGAACATCAAGATCGCGCTCAACAAGGAGATGGCTGAAGGCCGCCTCGCCTTCGAGGCGCGCAACGAATTGCTGCGCTCGATGACGGATGAAGTCGCGCAGATCGTGCTGGAGGACAACCGGCTACAGGCGCTGGGCCTTTCCATTGCGCAGGCGGGTGGCGCGGGTGATCTGGCCTCCTATGTGCATCTGATCGCGACGCTGGAAGTCGGCGGGCATCTCGATCGTCGCGTTGAAGGGCTGGCGAACGATCAGGAGCTGTTGCGCCGCGCGGGCGATGGGCTGGGGCTTACGCGGCCCGAACTCGCCGTGCTGTTCTCCACCGCCAAGCTTGCGTTGCAGGCGGCGATTGAAACCAGCGATCTGGCGGACGACCCGGCGCTTTCCGATGATCTGCTGCGCGCTTTTCCGCCGACCATGCAGAAGAGCCATGCCGACGCGATTGCGGGACATCAGCTGCGTGGCGAGATCATCGCGACCAAGCTTGCCAATCGCATCATCAACCGGCTGGGCGTCATCCTGCCGTTCACGCTGGCGGAAGAAGCCAGTTGCACGCTGGACGAGATTGCGCGCGCCTTCGTGATCGCCGAGCAATTGTTCGACGTGCGCGCGCTCTGGGATGAGATCGACAGCGCCAAGCTTTCCGAGCGGGCGCGCCTCACGCTCTATCGTCAGGTCGCCGATGCGATGGCCGGTCATATTGGTGATACGCATCGTTCCCTGCCCTCCACCATGAAGCAGAGCGAAGCGATCGCCACACTGGGGCCTGCGCTCACCGCGCTCGAAAAGGGTGGCGCCAGTTTGCTCCGTCCAGAACCGGCGCGACGCCTTGAAACGCTGATGGCGGAGCTTGCCGAGCTTGGCGTTCCCGAGACGATGGCGACAAGCGTTGCCGTGCTGAGGATGAAGAATGGCGCGATCGGCCTGGCCTGGCTCGCCGACAAGTCTGGCCGCGACGAGATCGACGTTGCGCGTGCCTTCACGCAATTGGGCGACGCGCTGGGCATCGACTGGTTGCAGGGGCTTGCGGATGGGATGAGCCCGAGCGACCCATGGGAACGGTTACTGGTTGCGGGGAGCGCGCGCGAATTGCAGCAGATGCGCCTCGCCTTCCTCGCCAAGGTCCGTAGCAAGGATAATGTCGCGTTCGTGACCGACTGGCTGGTGCAAAATGAGGGCGCGATCGCCAAGTTCCGCCAACTGATCGGCCGTGTGCGGGCTGTGGCCAGCCCCAGCGCGGCCATGATCGCAGAGATGACAGGACAAGCCAGAGCGCTGCTGGAGCGATAAGCCCGGCGCCTCTGGCTGATTTTGCTATTTTGCGGTGGCGGCCTTGCCGATCAGCCAGGGCTTGATCGCGCCGCTTGGCTTCGCTTTACCATCGAGCCGCACGGCGCGCTTGATGATCACGCGGTCCTTGATCATCTGGCCGAACATCACGCCGCGCCCGCAGCATGTGTCCCGCGCCAGGATGCGCTTGATGATATCCATGCCCGCAACGACCTGCCCGAAGGCGGCATAACCCGGATAGCCGGGCCGCGCATCCAGCGTAGGGTTGGCGCCGATCTGGATCGAGAAATTGCCCGTGCCGGAGTTCGGCTCCTTGTGCCGCGCCATCGAGATGGTGCCATCGAGATGCTTGAGGCCGGTCTTGTCGGTCGGCTCCAGCTCGACGGTCGGGAAATAGACGCGGCGCGCAATGGTATCGATGCCGCCCTGCACGAAGCCGGACTTGGGATCATCCTTGCGGCGGAAGGCGCGGTAGAAGCTCGTATCATTCAGCCGCCCATCATCGACATAGATCATGAAATTGGCGACCGTTTTTGGGGCGCGCTTCGCGTCGAGCGCCAGCACGATATTGCCAATGTTGGTTTCCAGTCGCACGCGGACATAGCCCGGCGTCGCCCGTGTCGCACTCTGGGCGAACGCGGCTGTCGTGGTGATTATGGAGGCGAAGGCGATGAAAGCCAGAACGGTGCGCGAAAACAGGGTCATGAGTCCAGAATAGCTAAGACGACAAAACGAGCCCTGAACATGTCACAGCAATATGCGGACGTTCAACCCGCACTTTTGATGCGCGGGGCGAACGTCCTTGCGCATCCGATCAGTGACGGAAATGCCGCATCCCGGTGAAGACCATTGCGAGGCCGGCTTCATCAGCCGCAGCAATCACGGCATCATCACCCATCGAGCCGCCGGGCTGGATGACGGCGGTTGCGCCTGCCTCCGCAGCGGCCAGCAATCCATCCGGAAAGGGGAAGAAGGCATCTGACGCCACGGCGCTGCCGACCGTCCGTGGTTCGCTCCAGCCTGCAGCTTCTGCGGCTTCGCGTGCGCGGATGGCGGCGATACGTGAGGAATCGCGGCGGTTCATCTGCCCTGCGCCAATGCCAGCCGTCACGCCATCCTTGGCATAGACGATGGCGTTGGAGCGGACATGCTTGGCGATGGTCCAGGCGAAGAGGCAGTCAGCAAGTTCCTGCTCCGTGGGCGCACGCTTGGTCACAACCTTGAGCGCGTCACGCGTGACTTGCCCATTATCACGCGCTTGCACGAGAACGCCGCCGGAAATCGACTTGAGCGTCATGCCCTCACGCGTGGGATCGGGCAGGTCGCCAATGAGGATGAGGCGCAGATTCTTCTTTTTAGCAAACACCGCTCTGGCCGCATCATCGGCATCGGGCGCGCACACCACTTCTGTGAAAATCTCGGTGATCGCCTCTGCCGTTGGCCCATCGAGCGGACGGTTGACGGCGATGATACCGCCGAACGCGGACACCGTGTCGCACAGGAATGCGTTGCGATAGGCCTCGATCAAGCTCTCGCCCGTCGCGACGCCACAGGGGTTGGCATGTTTGATGATGACCACGGTCGGTGGGCCATCGCGGAACTCGCTGACCAGCTCGATCGCCGCATCGGCATCGGCCAGATTATTATAGCTCAGTTCTTTGCCTTGAATCTGGCGATGATCGGCCACGGTGCCGCCTTCAGCAAAAGCAGGTAGATAGAGCGCGGCCTGCTGATGCGGGTTCTCGCCATAGCGCAGCGACTGGCCAAGCTTGAGCGGCACAGACAGCTTGGCCGGGAAGGCCTCGCCCTGATCGACATGGGCGAACCAGTTGGCGATCATGCCATCATATTCAGCCGTGGCGGCATAGGCTTTGGCGGCGCAGAGGCGGCGGAAATCATAGCTGGTCGCGCCGGACTTATTGTCCATTTCCTCCATCAGCCGCGCATAATCGGCGGGGTCCGTGACGATGGTGACAGCGGCGTGGTTCTTGGCGGCAGAGCGCACCATCGAGGGGCCGCCAATGTCGATATTCTCGATAATCTCATCGCGATCCGCGCCCTTGGCAACGGTCGCGGCGAAGGGATAGAGATTGACGACAACCAGATCGATCGCGCCGATATCATGCTCGTTCATGGACGCCACATGCTCGGCATTGTTGCGCACCGCGAGCAGCCCGCCATGCACCTTGGGATGCAGCGTCTTGACGCGCCCGTCCATCATCTCGGGGAAGCCGGTGAGGTCCGATATGTCGCGCACATCAAATCCGGCGTCGCGCAGGGCTTTGGCGGTGCCGCCGGTCGACACCAGCTCAACGCCGTGGCGCGTGAGGGCCGCGCCCAGATCAGATAGCCCGCTTTTGTCGGACACCGAAAGCAGTGCCCGCCGGATCGTCACGTCCTGCATTATATCGTCCTTATCCAGATTTTTTGAGCAGCCAGCCGATGCTCGTTCCACCGGTGCCGGTGGCCGCATTGACCACGAGTTGCTGCGTGGGATGGGGGCGGCCTTCGCCATCCACCCAGAGGCTGTCTTCCAGCGCAATTTCACCCGCGCCGACACGAAACTGCCAGAGCGCGCCGGTGGAGAGGCGCAGCAATGCGCCTTGCCGGTCTGCCGTCAGCGTCGGTTCGACATCCGGCCCCAGATGGAAGCGGATAGCAAGCGGGCAACCGGTGGGCTTGCGGCGACGCTCGGCGGGCAGGAGGATATCCTCGCCACGCAGCTCGCGCCCCTCATTGCTCAGCATGAGGATGCGGCGATGGACGAAGCCCAGCCGCCGTGCATAGCCATCATGCGAGACTTCGAGACGGCTGGCCTGCTCCTGCTCCTGTCGCTCCAGCTCCACTTCGGCGACGCCCTTGCCGAGCGAGCCATCCGGCATGATCGCGGTGGAATTGCTGTCATCCAGCACGAGAGTCGAGTGCGCCGCAGTGGTGCGCAGGCCTTGCGTGAGATTGGCCGGGAGCGATGCGCCCGCGAGCGCCGCGCCACCGCAATTGACGATGAGGCGAACGGGTCCATCCGACACTTCAATCGCGGCGGTGGATGCGCAGCCATTGCTGGCGAGGCGGGCGACGGGCGGCGGCGCGGCATCGACCTGCACCACTGTGTTCCCGCTGCTCATGCGCTGATAGCCCCAGTCCCTCGCCTGACGGAGCGGACGGGTGCGGATGCCGGACGCGGCGACGATGGCCGTGATGCGCACGGGATCAATCGCGGCGCCACCCTGCCAATTGCCGGGCGCGCCATCGCCATGCAGAATGCCGAGCAGCGCGGAGACGATCCGCTCAAGGCTCTGCTCAATAAAGCCGGGCAAGGCCTGATCGCGCACATCATAGACCGCGCGCAGCATCGCGAAGAGCGTGATCGCCTCGACCTGTTCCATCGGCGACCGGGTGACGATGCCGCCATCGGCGGAAAAGGCGCTGTCTATCGCGCGCTTAAGGCCTGCCTCGCCAAAGATGCGCCGTGGCTCGCCGCCGGGCAACAACAGGCTCGCCGCAACGATGCCCGCCCATGCCGTGACGCGTGGCAGGCCGAGGGGCGCCTTGTCCGCGCTGCGATCGAGATGACGGGCAGTTCGTGCAATGCCGTTCAGCACGAGGCTGCGATAGACCAGATCGCCACTGGAGAGGATCAGCGGCGCATAAGCGGTCCAGTGCAGGATCCGCCAGGCAGCAACATCCGCGCGCCAGGCTGGTTCGGATGGTTTTTCGCCATGCGCAGTGAGCCACGCGCGCATCTGGGATTCGGCCACGGGCACGGCGCTGTCTCGCGTCGTCGCGACGGCCAGATCGCGCAGCCAGCGGAAGCTGTGGAGATAATCGACGAACGCATCGGGCTGCTCGATCTTGCGCCAATCCAGCGCATTGACCGGCTGGCGAAGCCCGCGAAACAGATAATAGCCTGCCCGCAGCGCCTTGCCTGCGCGGGCATCACCGGGGATCACATCATCCGGCACGGCCAGCAGTTTGAGCGGATATTTGCCCTTTAGCCGCATGGTGTGGAAGGGCGTGGCCCAGGTCATGCGGTAGAAATGATTGGCGAGCCGCTGGGTGAGCGAAACGCCGCGATCGTCCGATAGACGGATCAGCCGTTTGCCCCGCTCAATGCCGTCCTCATCCGGTTGCTCCGGCTGGGGCGTTGGGAGCGGGCGCGAACTCATCCGCCGCGCAGCCCGCGAATATTATCGGCGTAAGCGCCCGGACCGCCACGGAAGGTCGCTGTGCCCGCGACGAGTACATTAGCGCCCGCCGCAATGGCGCGCGGCGCGGTGGCAGCGTCGATGCCGCCATCCACTTGCAGCGCGATGTCCTTGCCGGTCTTGTCGATCGCCTTGCGCACGGCTTCGATCTTGCGCAGCTGGCTATCGAGGAAGCTCTGCCCGCCAAAGCCGGGGTTCACGCTCATGATGAGCACAAGGTCGAGATCTTCCAGCAGATAATCGAGCATCTTGGCTGGTGTGCCGGGGTTGAGCGACACGCCCGCCTTCTTGCCGAGTGCCTTGATGCGCTGGACGGTGCGATGAATGTGCGGCCCGGCTTCCGGATGCACGGTAAGGATATCCGCACCAGCCTCCGCAAAAGCGTCGAGGAAGCTATCCACTGGCGAAATCATCAGATGCACATCGAACGTCTTGCTCGTGTGCGGGCGCAGCGCCTTCACCACCATCGGGCCGATAGTGATATTTGGCACGAAATGCCCATCCATCACGTCGACATGGATCCAGTCGGCGCCCGCTTCATCGATGGCGCGCACTTCTTCACCCAGCCGCGCGAAGTCGGCAGAGAGGATGGACGGCGCAATACGGACATTAGAAACCATATATTTCGCTTAGCCGGGCGATTCTGCCAGCGCAACCGCGCTTGGGACAAAGTTGTGGATGGTTTCGACCACTTGCCTCAAACTGACTCAGTGCGGGACAGCGAGGCGATGAAAAAGCCATCAAGGCCGCCTGCCTCGGCGAGCATGCCGGGCAAGGTGCGCAGCGTGTTGAGTGATGCTGGCTGGATGCCGGGTGGCAGAGCGGCTTCGTCGATGGCGAGCGGGCGCATGTCCGGGCGGCGTTCGAGCAGCGCTGCGATCTGCGCCTCGCCTTCGGATGGCTCCAGCGAGCAGGTCGCGTAGATCAGTTTGCCGCCGGGTTTGAGCCAGCCTGCTACGCGATCTAGCAGCGTGCTTTGCAGCTCGGCAAGCTCGGCGATCTGCCGCGCTTCGACGCGGTGGAGCACATCGGGGTGACGCCGGAAGATGCCCGTGGCGCTGCATGGCGCATCGAGCAGAATGGCATCGGCAGGCTGATCCGGCTGCCACGTGGTCAGGTCCGCGCGGATGACATTGGCGGCAAGGCCCGTGCGCTCAAGATTTTCGCGCAATCGCTCGGACCGGCGCTGCGATTGATCGACCGAGACCACATTCCAGCCCGCCGCCGCCAATTGCATGGTTTTGCCGCCGGGCGCGGCGCATAAGTCCAGCACTTGCCGCCCTTCGCCAGCGCCCAGCAGGCGCGCAGGCAGGGATGCCGCGAGGTCCTGCACCCACCATTCGCCCCCATCAAATCCTGGCAGTTCCTTCACACTGCTCTCGGCGGGCAGGCGAACATGGCCGGGCGCGAGCGAGACGCCGCCGAGTTGCTCTGCCCATTCATCCGTTGCGGACCAATCGCGCAGGCTCAGGTCGAGCGGCGCGCGATCGGCAATGGCAGTGCGCGCGGCCAGCACCATCTCCTCGCCCCATGCCGCTAACCAGCGCGCTTCCACGCGGGGCGCGAGCAGCGGTGGGGATGGGAGTGCTTTGGTGCGCTTGAGCAGGGCGCTGAGCACGCCATGCACGAGCTTGCGCGGACCGCCATCGACCAGTGGCAGCGCCGTGGCAACGACGGCATGATGCGGCGTTTCCAGCAGCAGCGCCTGCGCGAGAGCAAGGCGCAGCACCATGCGGGCCTTGGCGTCATCGGGCAGGATCTGCTTCGTTGCGCTGTCGATCAGCTCATCGAGATCGACCAGATGCCGCAGCACCCCCGCAGTGATGGAATGGGCAAGCGCGCGGTCTGCTGGCAGGTTGATATCCCGAGCGGCCGAACCCAGCGCCTGCTCAAGCGGCAAGCCTTTGCGCAGCACGGCATCGAGGAGCCGCAAGGCGGCGCGGCGCGGCGCGAGACCGGCGGGCAGGGCTTTTTCGGCGTTGGGCCGAGGCGTAGGGGTTTGGCTGGACATGGGAAGGGCCTATAGCAACGAACGCAGCGGGCGCGCGCTCGAATCGACACAGATGCGCTCAAACCCAAATTTCGCGCCAGATGTTTGCTGGACGTGCGAACCATGAAGGACTTGAAGCGATGGGAAAACGGCCAGACGATCTCGAACCGCCTGCCTATCTCTCCAAAAGCCCGCCTGTGCCGATGCCTGCCGATGTCGCGCCCGAGCCTGTTGCGGCCGGTGAGCAGCGCGACCCCACGCGCTACGGGGATTGGGAACGGAACGGTATTGCAGTTGATTTTTGATCCTCTTTCCGTGCCCCGCTTTTTCAGTTTTTCGCCAGCCTGCCGGCTTTTGGATCAAATTCCACATGGACGGGCGCCATTTTTACGTCATAAAGTGAACACACCGCCCCAGGCGAGGGTGGAGATGAGAAGCGGAACGCTGGCCCCAGAACAGGATGCGGCATTGGACGGATTGATGCTCCCACCATCAAACGACCGCCCATCAAGGATTGCGGGGCTAAATTCGTGACCGATTCCAAAGCAGAAACTGGCGTGACCGGTGCCATTGATCCGGTCGAAATCGGAATGCCGGTCGGTTCTCCCACGCCGACCGGCGGACCCGATTCCTCCGATCAGGCTGAGCTTTTCCCCGGCGCGCGCGCTTGCGCTGCGGCGCCCGTTGTAAGCCCTGCCCTGTTGCAATCCATCGGCTGTCTTGTGCTCGCCTGGGGCCAGCTGGAGCGCACCACGCTGGACAAGGTGACGACGATGCGTCGCTCCTTTGGCGATGTGCGGGTAGTGGGTGGCCGCACCCGGCCCACGATGCAGAAATTGCTGGGCGAATTGCGCGCGCTGGTCGCCATGCGGGACCGGCATGACAAACAGGCTCTGGCGATGATTGCCGAGATTGATGGCGCACTGCAACGGACTGGACAGTTCCGGCAGATCATTATCGACGGCGCGCAGGACGTGACGGACGAAACGCTCGAATGCCGTGACGTGAAGAATGGCAAGATCGAGATCAATTTCACGGAAATTACCCGCGAGGCAGCGCAGATCGAGCGCATTCGTAGCCAGATCGCCCTACTTTAGCCTCTATCCCCGCGCGTCATATTGCGCGCGGAGGAAAGACTGCCTGATCCCTCAGAATGGGATCTCATCATCATCGAAGCCATCGTCGAATGCGCTGGTGCGGGCCGCGCCGCCTGAGCTTTTGCTCCCCCCGCCCATATTGCCGCCGCCCATGCTGCTATCATCGCTGCCTGAGCTCCAGCCTTCGCGGCTGCCGCCGCCACCTTGGCCACCGCCACCGCCGCCCTGGCCAGGGCCGCCATCCAGCATCGTCAGCACCGAGCCGGGGCCGGACACGACGATTTCCGTCGAGTAGCGATCCTGACCGTTCTGATCCTGCCATTTGCGGGTCTGGAGCGAGCCTTCGACGTAAATCTTCTTGCCCTTGCGCAGATATTTTTCCGCAACGCCGATCAGGCCTTCCGAGCGGATCACAATGCTGTGCCATTCGGTGCGCTCGCGCTTTTCGCCGGACTGGCGATCATTCCATGACTCGGAGGTCGCGATGCGGATGTTGCAGATGCGCCCGCCATTGCTGAAGCTCTTTACTTCAGGATCGGCGCCGAGATTGCCGACCAGAATGACCTTATTGACGCTGCCTGCCATGGAGCTCTCCGAAACATAATATGCGGTGAATGATGATCCGCCGCTTATAGTCCCAGGGCGACCGCCGTCCAGTATGTTGCGCCCGCTGCGAGCCAGGCGAGCACGAAAAGATAGCCAAGCATGAACAGCGGCCAGCGCCAGCCATTGGTCTCCCGCTTGGTCACCGCGATGGTGGAGAGGCACTGCGGCGCGAACACGAACCATGCGAGGAAGGCGAGCGCGGTCGGCAGCGACCAGCGGCCCTGCAGCCGCTCTCCGAGTGAACGGGCAGTCTGATCCTCATCATCGCTTTCCTCAATCGCGTTGGCGGTTGCGAGCGCGGAGACCGCAACTTCACGCGCGGCCATTGCGGGGATGAGCGCCAAGGCAATCTCATGGTTGAAGCCGATGGGCCGCAGCACAGGCTCGATCACGCTCGCGATTCGCCCCGCGACGCTATGCTCGACCGGACTGATGCCGCTGCCAACCGGCGGCTTGGGGAAGGAGAGCAACAACCACAGGATGATCGTGGTTGCAAAGATGATGGTGCCTGCGCGGCGCAGGAAGATCCAGGCGCGCTGCCACAGGCCCAGAAGCACATCGCGCAGCAGCGGCATCTGATATTTCGGCATTTCCATGAGGAAGCTGCCGCCCGGCCCCTTGATAACGCCGAGACGCAGCAAAGTGGCCACGATCCGCGCGCTCACGAGGCCCGCCCCATCGAGCGCGAGCAGCACGAGGCCCTGCAACCCGATACCCAAGCCGACATCCCGGTTGGGGATGAAGGCCGCAATGATGAGGGTGTAAACAGGCAGGCGCGCCGAGCAGGTCATCAATGGGGCGATGAGGATGGTGGTCAGGCGGTCCTTGGGATCGGAAATTGTGCGCGTCGCCATGATGCCGGGGATGGCGCAGGCAAAGCTGGAGAGCAGCGGAATGAAGGCGCGGCCCGAAAGGCCCACACGCGCCATCAGCCCATCCATGAGGAAGGCGGCGCGGGTCATATAGCCGGTCGCCTCCAGCAGCAGGATGAAGAAGAAGAGGATGAGAATCTGCGGCAGGAACACGACAACAGACCCGACGCCATTGATGATGCCCTGCACGATCAGATCGCGCAAAAACCCCTCCGGCAAGGTCGCTTCGACTGCGCCCTGAAGCGCAGCAAAGCCTTCCTCGATCCAGCCGATCGGCGCCTCCGACCAGCCGAAGACCGCCTGAAAGATCAGGAACAGCAGGCCGAACAGGATGAGTGGGCCGGAGAAGGGATTGAGCACGATCTTGTCGATCTGGCTGGTAAAGCGTCGACTCGGCGTCTCCGCCACGATCGCGCGGGCAGCGATTCGTTGCGCCTCCGTGCGCAATTCTGCTTCGCTGCGCTGGGGAAGCACTGCCTGCACGGGCTGCGCGACTTCATGCTCAGGCAGAGCTGCAGCCACGGCAGCGCGCAATTCGTCCAGACCCCGCCGCCGTACCGCAACGGTGGAAATCACCGGCACGCCGAGATCCGCCGAGAGGCGCACCGCATCCAGTTCGAGCCCGTCCCGCGTCGCAAGATCGACCATGTTGAGCGCGATGACACAGGGCGAGCCGAGCGCGATGAGCTCCAGCGCGAAACGCAGATGATTGTCGAGATTGGCGGCATCCAGCACGATGATCAGCAGATCGGGCCGCCGCTCGCCTTCCTGATAGCCGAAGACGACGTTACGCGTGACCTCCTCATCAGGGCTTTTCGCATCGAGGCTGTAAGTGCCGGGCAAATCGATAATATCGACATTGCGACCATCGGGCAGCGCCAGGCGACCATATTTACGCTCGACAGTGACGCCGGGATAATTGCCAACATGCTGCCGCGCGCCGGTGAGCGCGTTGAAGAGCGCGCTTTTGCCTGCATTGGGGTTGCCGACCAATGCGATCATGCCAACATGATCCATCACGCAGCTCCCGTCCGCACGTCGATAGCTGCAGCATGGGCCGCGCGCATGGCGACAATCATCCGCCCGATGCGGCAGGCATGCGCGCCCTTGCCGGTGAAGCCGGCCCGGTGAAGCAGTTCGATGCTGGCGCCCTCATGCAGCCCCAGTTCGCGCAGACGCTTCCCGTCTGAATCCGGGATGGCGGACCAGTCGATACTTTCAACATAGGCCGGAGAATGGGGAGCAAGCTGGGTGAGGCGCACGGAGGAAATGACTTTCGATGAATTCGCTATCGACTATCAATAACATCAAGCGGAGGCAAGCTTTCGCCTTTATTTCACGCCGCTTTACCGCCCGGGATAGCGCAGGCGGCCAAGAAAGCGGGACATACTGAACTGTTGATCAGCATCCGGCACCAGCCGCGCCTTGGCCTTTTCGAACCGCATGATCCCATCGATCCGGCGGGCCAGAAAAGCGCGGGTATCCACAAAATCCGCGCTCTCATCATTCACGAACACAAGCAAGGTCGCCGCATAGACGGTGCCCAGTGTGGTGCGTTTTGTGTAATGATTATAGTCGGCTGATGCGTCCCCTGCGGCACGCCACATCATGTCCGCTGCCCGCCAGCCGAGTTGCGCGGCGCAACGCAAATTGCCCGGCAGCGCGAGAAAAGACTGCGCACGCCGTAGCGCTTCCCGGTTGGGTGCGAGGATGGCAAGCCGCGTCTCGATGAGCGCGGTGATGCGCTCGCGGATTTTCATGTCCGCAAGCTGCTCGGGTGAAAGCTGCGCTACCATCTGCGCATCGACACTCGCGAACCAGGCCTCGATCATCACGCGCACGCCGCCGGAAAAGGCGAGCGCCGCCACATCGCGATCAACCCCGGCATTGTCCGCTGCCGAAGCCACGGCGCTTTTCGACCAGCCATCGAACGCAGCATTGGCGGCGACGAGCGGCGCGAGACGCAGACGGAGATCGTCCAGCGTCTCGTCTTGCGCGAGGCCGGATGGGTGAGCGGCGGTGGCGGTTGCGATCATGACGATAGCTCTACCCGATTCGGCTGGCCTTGTAGAGCCATCTCAGTCGCGGAAACTGCCTGCAATCTCGAGCATGCGCATGGCGGCCTTGGCAGCCTCGCCGCCCTTGTCCTTCTGTGCAGGATCGGCCCGCACGAGCGCCTGCGCTTCATCTTCCACGGTGAGGATACCGTTGCCGATGGCGAGGCCATCCATCGCAAGCGCCATCAGACCGTGCGCGCTCTCATTGGAGACGACCTCGAAATGATAGGTTTCGCCACGAATCACGACGCCGATTGCGACGAAGGCATCGTAGCGCCCACTCTCGGCAGCCATTGCGATGGCGCCGGGGATTTCCAGCGCACCGGGGACGGTCAGCACCTCGGCCTGATGGCCGGCATCTTCAATTGCAGCCTTTGCGCCCGCGATCAGCTGGTCATTGAGATGATCGTAAAAGCGGGCCTCAACGATGAGAAATTTGGCCATGTCGGTCCTTTCGAGAAGTCGATATAAAAGTCAGGGAAATGCTGCGGCGGCCAGCACGCCCAATGTGCCCGCCATTACCAGCGACCCGCCAATGATTCGACGCATACCCAGCTTCTCCTTGAGGATCAGCGAGCCAAGCACAAGCCCGAAGAGCACGCTCGATTCGCGCACGGCAGCCACGGCGCCGACCGGAGCCAGCCCCAGAGCGAAGAGCGCTGGCCCGAAAGAAACGATCGCCATCGCGCCTGCGCCCATGCCAGAGCGCCGGTCCTGCATCAGCAAGGCGAAGGCGCGGCGGCCATGTTGCGCGAACAGGATAGCTGGCATGGAGAAGGAGCCAAGGAAGAAGAACCAGGCGATGAAGGTGAGCATATCCGGCGCGGCGCGCACGCCCTTGGCATCGACCAGCGTGTAACAGGTGGTGAGCAGGCCCGCGATGGCGGCAGCGGCGAAGCCTGCGGGCGAGATCGACCGTCCGCGCGCAAGGGTAAGTATCCCGAGACTGACCGTGGCGATGCCGATGAAGACGAGGGGGTTCAGCCTGTCTCCGAGGAGCGCCATGCCCAATATGGCAGTGAACACGGGCACGAACCCGCGCGCGATCGGGTATGCCGCCGTGAAATCACTGACCGAATAGGACCAGGAGAGCACGAGCTGATAGATGGCGTGGACGGCGACGGCGGCGATCAGCCAAGGCCACAGATTATCGGGCGGAAGGCCGATCCACAGGACGAATGGCAGCGAGAGCGCAAATTCGCATATCCTGATCCACGCCAGCGTTGCGAGCTTGTTATCCCCCGATTTGAGCAGCGCATGCGCGAAAGCAGAGGTGATGGCGGAGAAGAGCGCCAGCAGCAGCCCGGCGATCATCGGCGCCGTGCCAGCGGCCATCATCACATGCCTGTGATCGGTCGTTCCTCGACCACGGAGAGATCATAACCGTCCAGCGCGATCAGGGTGTGATGGCTGTTGGTCAGCAAAATCATATCCCGCACGCCAAGCTCTGACAGGATTTGTGCTCCGACGCCGTAATCGCGCAGTTCGTCCATATCCGGACCACCACGTTCCCCGGTGATTTCGCGCGCCTTCATCTGGCGACTATAGCGATCCGCATCGGACCGGTTGATGACGACGACGACGCCTGAGCCAGCCTCGGCGATCAGTTCCATCGACCGCGCCAGAAGCCGGGAGCGAGCGCCTTCCTCGCCGAAAATATCGGTGAACAGGGAAACCTGATGCATGCGCACCATCGTTGGCGCGTCGGGGGAGACGTGACCCTTGATGAGAGCGACCTGCTCGGATTGCGTGGCCTGATTGAAGAAGGTGACAGCGCGCCACTCGCCACCCCAACGGCTGTTGAAGCGCGCTTCGGCACGCCGCTCAATCATATGATCGTTCCGGCGACGGTAGGCGATCAGATCGCGGATCGTGCCGATCTTGAGCCGGTGCTTCTGCGCGAAGGGAATGAGGTCATCAAGGCGGGCCATCGTGCCATCATCCTTCATGATCTCACAGATCACGCCGGATGGGTTGAGCCCGGCAAGCCGCGCGACATCGACAGCGGCTTCGGTATGACCTGTGCGCACAAGCACGCCGCCATCACGCGCGATGAGCGGGAAGACATGGCCCGGCGTCACGATATGCTCAGGGCCTTTGGATGCATCGATAGCAACCGCGACTGTGCGCGCGCGATCCGCGGCGGAGATACCCGTGGTGACGCCATCGCGCGCTTCGATCGACACGGTGAAGGCCGTCTCGTGCCGCGTGCCATTCTTGGCGCTCATCAGATCGAGCTCAAGCTGCTGGATGCGCTGGCGAGAAAGGGCAAGGCAGATCAGGCCGCGACCATGCGTTGCCATGAAATTGATGGCATCAGGCGTCGCCATTTGAGCGGGGATGACCAGATCACCCTCATTCTCCCGGTCTTCATCATCGACGAGAATGAACATGCGGCCATTGCGCGCTTCGTTGATGATCTCTTCCGCGCTGGAGAGCGCGGTGCCATGCGCACGGGCGGCGAGATAGGTTTCCAGCTTGCCGAGCGTATCGGCAGTTGGGTTCCAATCCCCTTCATCCATCCGGCGCAGGCTATTGGCGTGCAGACCTGCCGCACGGGCCAGACCGGACCTTGAGATGGTGCCTTCGCGCACGAGGCTACGGACGTTTTCGATCAATTCGCTGCTCATGACGAAGCGATATCACACTACAATGTGATTTTGCAAGCAGGCGCTATCACATAGAGGCACGAAATGCGCGTCAGCGCGCGCTATGCTCACGCATGCGAGAGAGATAGCGCGCCAGCACGTCAATTTCGAGATTGACCGCCTGGCCTTCAGCCAATTGGCCGAACGTCGTCACCGCCCATGTGTGGGGTATGATGTTGAGCCCGAACGTCGTCCCTTCCGGGCCATCCTCCACGCTGTTGACCGTGAGGGAGACGCCATCAACCGTGATCGAGCCTTTGGCAGCGATGAATGGTGCAAGTTCTGATGGCACACGCACGATTACGCGGTGCGAATCGCCTTCGCGCGCAAGGGACGAAACCTCGCCAATGCCATCGATATGGCCGGTCACGATATGTCCGCCCAATTCGTCGCCCAGCTTGAGCGCACGTTCGAGGTTCAATGCGCGGCCTTCCGCCCAGGCGCCTTGGGCGGTGCATGACACCGTTTCGGCAGAAAGGTCGACGGCGAACCAGTCCGGCCCCTTGTCGACAACCGTCAAACAGACGCCCGAACAGGCGATAGACGCGCCAAGCGCAACGCCGCCCATGTCATAAGCGCAGCCAATCGTGAGTCGGAGGTCCCCCCGCTGCTGGGCCGTGCGGATGGTGCCAATGTCTGTGATGATGCCGGTGAACATATGCCCGCTCTATTCCGCCCTTGTGCGTTCGTAAACCTCAAGCCGATCCGGCCCAAAGCTGCGCGCGTCGCGCATGGCCCAGCGGTCATGGGCTTCGGCGAGATGGGTGAGGCCGATATCGCCCAGCCCCTGCCTGCCGCCGCCAATGAAGATTGGCGCGCGATAGAGCAGCAGGCGATCGACCAGATCAGCGACGATGAACGCTGCCGCCGTCTGGGCGCCGCCTTCGATAAGCAGATGATCGCCGGCCAGCGTGCCGATATCTGACGGCTGGTGGATTATAGTCCAGCCTTCCGCCGCTTGCTGGTTGCTGGTCAGGAGGACACGCGCTGGGGAGCGCGCTTCCAGACCGGGGAGGCGGACGTCGAGGCGCGGCTGATCGGCATCATAGGTGCCACGACCAACGAGGATCAGATCATGCTTGGCGCGTTCGAGATGGCCATGTGCGCGGGCGGCAGGGCCGGTGATCCATTGGCTCGTGCCATCGCGCAGAGCGATGCAGCCATCCAAGGATGTTGCGAGCTTTAGCGTGACGAAGGGGCGCGCCTTCGACTGGCGCATGAAAAAACCAGCCATTGCACGCCTTGCCTCGCTCGCCAGCAAACCGGCCTCGACCTTGATCCCGGCATTGCGCAGCTTGGCGATGCCTTGCCCGTTCGTGCGCGAATCAGGGTCGGTTGCTGCGATGACGACCCGCTCCACGCCAGCGTCTATCAACAAATCCGTGCAGCAAGGCCCACGCTGCGAATGGTGGGCACAGGGCTCAAGCGTGACGAAGGCAGTGCCGCCACGCGCTGCGCCTGCGGCCTGATCGAGCGCCATCGCCTCGGCATGAGGGCGACCGCCCGGCTGCGTCCAGCCTTGCGCGACAACATGGCCATGCGCGTCGAGCAGGATGCAACCGACATTCGGATTGGGCGTCGTGCGTCCGCGACTGCGCTGGGAAAGCGCGATTGCGGCCGCCATCCAGGCCGCGTCCGTGGGCAAGATCAGCGCGCCCTGCTGGCGTTGCCGCGAGCTGCCACAGCACTGACATTGGCTGCCAAGGCCTCCCGTTCACGGGCAGCAGCCAGCCGCTCGTTCAGAGTCTGCTTGATGGAGGCAATAATCTCGGCCCGCTCGGTCTTGTTGCGCATGGCATCTTCCCGCCACTCGATGCCGAGACGGTCGGCCAGGCGCTGAAACTCTTCCTGCTTGCCTTCCAGGGCCGTCTCGTAGCGCGCGACGTCCTTGATCTGCTCTTCGATGATGACGCTATCCTTGCGGTCAGCGGTCCAGCTCTCGATGTAGAAAATCTCGCGCGGTTTGGGCGGGATGCGCGAATCGAGCGCGAAGCCCCAAAGCAATATGCTGGTCAGGACGATCGACAGCATAAGAATGGGCCAGCGGTGCGGCCGTTCCGGCGCGAACATCTCGCGCAGATCAGCAATCGCGCTCTTGGGAGCAACCGGACGGGGGAAAATTGGCATGGCGCTAACATAGGCGCGCGCCACGCTATTGAAAAGGCGCGTGCGTCATGTGTCCGCCCGGCACCGCGAAACCTGCAATGCCGGGCCGATGAGACCTTCAATCCTCCATCTGGAAGCGAACGGTCAGTTGCTGTTCGGACGGCACGGCGATGCCATCACGTGTCGCGGGGCGAAACCGCCAATATCGCAGAGCCTGACGCCGCGCTTCCTCGAAAAAGGCCGGATGCGTCGCGGCAATCTGCTCGACCGACGACACCCGGCCTCGCTCATCGATCGAAACGCGCAAGGTGACGCTGCCCTCCAGCCCCTCCCGCCGCATCGCCGCCGGATAGGCAGGGCGGAAGGCCTCTGCGTAGCGCGGATCCGGCTGGGCTTTCACAAAGACTGGGGTCGGCGGTGGAGGATCGAACGCAACTTTGGGCGGATCAATGGACTCCTTCATCGTGTCGAGTTGGGTGCCATAGCCCATGTCGACAATAGAGGGGATCACGACCGGATCCTGACGCTGCGTTTCAGCCGTTACCGGTTCCGCCTTATCCCGCACGGACGGTTTGGCTTCCACAGGCTGCGTGGGCGGTGGCGGCGGCTTGAGCGGGACGAACCGCACATCCATGGGCGTTGTGGGCGGCAGGAGATACTGCGTCGCCGGCAGCGCCACGAACAAGGTGAGGATGCCGCCATTCAATAACAGGGAAGCCGCGAGAGCCCCCGGCGACCGCTCATTGGCGTAGCCGGACCGGGGCGTGGATGCACGAGACGACATTAAAGCCATGACACCTCTCCTACTTATGTTGTGAGTATATGTTATCACATTACATAGCAGGCGCAAGCAGGTTTTGAGGCAGGCACAAGAGCCCCCTTACATCAGATACTGCATTGGAAAACTGATGCCGATATGCCCGGCAAAAGCCTAGCTTGCAGGCGCGATGCCTGATGCTGCGCCGAGCCGCGCCAGTGCGCGCTCTTTGCCGAGGATTGGCAACAGAGTCGCCATTTCCGGGCCGTGATCCAGCCCGGTTAGCGCCTGTCGCAAAGGCAGGAACAGGGCTTTGCCTTTGCGCCCCGTCTGCGCCTTGAGCGTGTTGACCAGCGCCTGCCAGGGATCAGCTGCGAAATCGATGTCCGGCAATAAGCGACAGGCCTGCGCCAGATAGTCCGCATCTTCCTGCGAAAAAGCGGGGATCGCAATCTCGCCACTCAGTACGGGGAGCCAGTCGGCGGCTTGAGCGACCGTTTCGATATTGGACTGCACCACAGGCCAGACCTGCGCATCGATTTGCTGCGGCAGACGCTCGGCGACAGCTTCATAGGGCAGCGCATGGACGATCTTGGCGTTGAGGCCGAACAACTCATCATCTGAAAAGCGCGCGGGCGCCCGACCGAAATGCGCGAAATCGAAGCGCTCGATGAGCGGTGCCATGTCAGCCACCGGCTCGACCGGATCGCTGGTGCCCAGACGAGCCAGCATCGCGCTGATGGTGATGGCTTCAACGCCAGCCTCACGCAGATCACCCGCGCCGACCGCGCCTAGACGCTTGGAGAGCTTGCCTTCCGCGCCGGTCAGCAGGGCCATATGCGCGAACTGCGGCAGTGAGGCGCCAAGCGCGGCGAACATCTGAAGCTGCGTTGCTGTGTTGGACACATGATCCTCACCGCGCAGCACATGGGTAACGCCCATGTCGACATCATCAATCACCGAGGGCAGCATATAGAGCCAGCTGCCATCAGCCCGGCGAATCACCGGATCGGAGAGCAGGCGCGGATCGAAATGCTGATCGCCGCGAATGAGATCGGTCCACTCGATCGGTGCATCATGATCCAGCTTGAAGCGCCAATGCGGCAGATCGCCCGCCGCCTGACGGTCCGCAATCTCCTGTCCGCTCAGCTTGAGCGCACCGCGATCGTAGACAGGGGGCAAGCCGCGCCCGAGCAATATCTTGCGCTTGAGGTCCAGCTCCTGCGATGTTTCAAAGCAGGGATAGACCCGGCCTGCAGCGCGCAACGCCTCGAAATGCCGCTCGTACAGATCGAACCGCGCGGACTGGCGCACCTCGCTATCCATATGCAGGCCAAGCCAGGCGAGATCGGCGCGAATGCCCTCGACGAAGCGCTCCTCGCTGCGGGCCACATCGGTATCATCGATGCGCAGCAGGCATTGCCCGCCCATTTTGCGTGCCCACAGCCAATTGTGCAGGGCGGCGCGGATATTGCCGACATGGAGATGGCCGGTTGGCGACGGCGCGAAACGCGTGATGACGGTCATGATGCTGCGCTCAACCTGTGCGGAATGCGTTTGTGATGGGGTAGCGCCGATCGCGCCCGAAATTGCGGCCGCCCAGTTTCACGCCCGGAGGGGCCTGACGGCGCTTATATTCGGCGACATAAAGCAACCGCTCGATCCGGCTGACCGTCTCGCGCTCAAACCCTGCGGCGACGAGCTGATCGACGGACTTTTCCTGCTCGACAAGGCCATAGAGGATGGGGTCCAGCACCTCATAGGGTGGCAGACTGTCCGAATCTTTCTGATTGTCGCGCAGTTCCGCCGTGGGTGGCTTGGTGATGACGCGCTCGGGCATTACCGCGCCATCCGGGCCGATGCTCAGGCTGGGCTTGTGGGCGTTGCGCCAGATGGACAGGTCGAACACCGTGGTCTTGTAGGCGTCCTTGAGCACCGAATAGCCGCCCGCCATATCGCCATAGATGGTGGCATAGCCGACGCTCATCTCGCTCTTATTGCCGGTGGTCAGCAGCATATGGCCGAACTTGTTGGAGAGTGCCATGAGCGTGACGCCACGAATGCGCGACTGGATATTCTCTTCCGCCAGATCAGGACTGCGACCGACAAAGGCAGGCGCCAGCATCTCGTCGAACGCCTCAACGGCTGGCGAGATGGGGATCGTATCAAGGCGGCAGCCAAGCAGGCGCGCGCACTCGGCAGCGTCATCAAGGCTTTCCTGACTGGTGAAGCGCGATGGCAGCATGACGCACCAGACGCGGTCGGCACCCAAGGCATCGACCGCGACGGCGGCGCTCAAGGCACTATCGATGCCGCCCGATAGCCCGAGAACCACACCGGGGAAGCGATTGCGGTTCACATAATCACGCAGGCCGAGCAGCATCGCCTGATAGATGTCCGCCGGATGCTCATCGAGCGCATGAATCTCGCCGGGCTTGCAGACCCAGCGGCCATCTTCGCTCCGCTGCCAATCGGTAACGACCAGCGTTTCTTCCCAATCGGGGAGCATATGGGCGATGTCGCCATCGGCATTCAGCACAAAAGATGCGCCGTCAAACACCAGCTCATCCTGACCGCCTACGCGGTTGAGGTACAGGATTGGCAAGCCCGTCTCCGCGATCCGCTGCTTACAGACCCCGCCGATCCGGAAATCATCCTTGGCGACCTCATAGGGGCTGCCATTGATCGAGATGAGAATTTCCGCGCCCTGCTGGGCCAGATGGCCGCTAACGGCGGGGAACCAGATATCCTCACAGATCGGCAGACCAAGCTTCACGCCGCGGAACTCAACCGGTGCAGGCAATGGGCCTGGCGCGAACAGGCGCTTCTCATCGAACGTACCATAATTGGGCAATTCGCGCTTCTGGCGGATCGCGACGATCTGGCCGCCATCCAGCAAGGCCGCGCAATTGAACAGCAGGCCCTGATTGGCAATCACCGTGCCGACAAGCATGGCCGGGCCGCCATCGGCTGTGGCGGCAGCGAGCTTGTGCAACTCGACTTCCGCACGCGCGGCCAATGCCGGCTTGAGCACCAGATCCTCGGGCGGATAGCCGATCAATTGCAACTCTGGATAGACGATGAGATCAGCGCCCTGCGCGCGCGCCTTCTCGCGCCATTCCAGCATGGCGGCGGCGTTGCCGGCAAGATCGCCCATGCTCTGGTTCAGCTGGGCTAGCGCGATGCGGAGGCGGTCAGTCATCGCTCGCGCTCTAGAACAAGCGCGGACGAATCAGAACCCCATCTTTTGCGACAGGCTTTTGCGATACAGGGGCATGATCGGCACACCATGTAGCGAAACCGTCATAAGCGCCTTTTCACCTGCGCTTCTGCTCGCTAGAGGGGCCGCGACGGACACAGCCATCCATCGGGGGCATTCATTTCATGAAGATCATCTCTGGCAACGGCAATCTGCCGCTCGCGCGCGCAATCGCCGACTATGTCGAGCTGCCGCTCACCAATGCGAGCGTGCGCCGCTTTGCGGACGAGGAAGTGTTCGTCGAAATCCACGAGAATGTGCGTGGCGAGGATGTGTTCGTCGTCCAGTCGACCAGCTACCCTGCCAATGACAATCTCATGGAGCTGCTGATCATCATCGATGCGCTCAAGCGGGCATCGGCCAAGCGGATCACCGCAGTTGTCCCCTATTTCGGCTATGCCCGGCAGGATCGCAAACCCGGTCCCCGCACGCCGATTTCCGCCAAGCTGGTCGCCAATCTGATTACCGTGGCGGGCGCCAATCGCGTGCTGTCGGTCGATCTGCATGCCGGGCAAATTCAGGGCTTCTTCGATATCCCGACCGACAATCTGTTTGGTGCGCCGGTCATGTCGGCGGACATTCAGGCGCGTTTCCCGAACGAGAATATCATGGTCGTGTCGCCCGACGTTGGCGGCGTGGTGCGTGCCCGCGCGCTGGCCAAGCGACTCGACAATGCTCCGCTCGCCATTGTCGACAAGCGCCGCGAGCGCGCTGGCGAATCAGAAGTGATGAACATCATCGGTGATGTGAAGGGACGCTTCTGCATCCTGATCGACGATATCGTCGACTCGGCAGGCACGCTTTGCAACGCAGCTGAAGCGCTCAAGAAATCGGGCGCAACCGATGTCGTGGCCTATGTGACGCATGGCGTGCTCTCGGGCGGCGCTGTTGCGCGCGTCGAGGGATCACAATTGCGCGAGCTAGTAATCACCGATTCGATTTTGGCCACGGATGCCGTTGCTGCCTCGTCCCGTATCCGCCAACTGCCTATGGCGCCGCTGCTCGGCGAAGCCATCCGCCGCATTGCGGACGAAAGCTCGGTCAGCTCGCTGTTCGACTGAGGTTATAGGTTGGAATCGATCCGGCGCAGTCGCAGGGTCGCGCCGACAAATCCAAGGACGCAGATCAGCAACGCCCAACGCGCCGCTTCTGGTACCGTACCAAGCATCGTGGCGGCGATGAGCGCTAAAAGAGCAACCAAAGTTGCGCCTGCAATCCTGCCATAGCTCGACATCATTTGCCCCCACCTGCGAACGCGCCACTTGCCAACAAAGGCGCTCGCCGCGCCATATGAACCATTGCGATGGCGCGCTAATGGCAATTACGGTTTGAGCGCCGCAAAGTGCCCAATAACGATGCAGTTTTGCGGATTTGGCGGCGACTGTGTCAGGGAAATCACAGGCATTGCGATCGCCCGTTCCAAATGGTGGCGCGCACAGTGTCATAATCCATCTCAAAGGCTGGCCTTGCGCGCGCAGCGCTGCCAATAGAGCGCGATGACGCACGCTGCGCTCTTGCCCGAGGCCGACGAGCCTTTCATCCTGCTGGACGACGCGAGCCCGAGCGGTTCGGGACGCGCGCTGCTGTTTCGCGATCCGGTGGGGATCATCAGCGCAGACCGGCTTGAGGATGTGCTGCCAGCCATTGCCCGCATTGAGGAAGCAATGGCTTCCGGGCATCATGTGGCAGGCTATATCGGCTACGCAGCAAGCTCTGCATTTGAGCCGCGCACGAGCCACCTGCCCCTGCGCGAAGGGGATGCAGGGCCGCTCTTATGGTTCGGCTTGTTCGGGGAACCGACCAGCATCTCACGGGACGACGTGCCCGGCCTGCTTCCCCCGGCGAACGAGGCAAAGATCGGACCCGTGTCGCCGCTCATCTCGCGGAACGCTTATGAAACGGCGATCCGACAGGTCCTCGACTATATCCAGGCTGGCGATATCTACCAGGCAAACCTGACCTTTCCCGCAAGTGTTGCCGTCTCGGGCGATCCCCTCGCCGCTTATGCCGTGATCCGCCCTCATGCCGCCGCTGGCTATGGAGCATTGATCCGCCATGATGGGCGACACATCCTGTCCTTCTCACCAGAGAGCTTCTTCACGCTGCGGGACCGCACCATCACCACGCGCCCCATGAAGGGAACCGCGCGGCGAGCGGACGCCGCCGCACAGGATGCCGCCGCCGCCGCAGAGCTTTCTGCCGACCCCAAGCAGCGCGCCGAAAATCTCATGATCGTCGATCTGTTGCGCAACGATATCTCGCGCGTGACGCAGGCGGGCAGTGTGCATGTGCCGACATTGTTTCACGTGGAAAGCTATCCCACCGTGCACCAGATGATCTCGGTGGTGGAGGGTGTGTTGCAGGACGGGCTCGGCCCGCTCGATGTGTTGCGGGCGCTTTTCCCGTGCGGATCGATCACCGGCGCGCCGAAATTGCGGGCGATGGAAGTCATCCGCGAAGTCGAAAACTTCGGGCGTGGGCTGTATACCGGCAGCATCGGCTATGTTGCGCCGGACGGCAGCGCGCGGTTCAATGTCGCTATCCGCACGCTCGTGCTTGAGGCGGGCGCGCAATCGGGCATTTTAGGGCTTGGGTCCGGCATTGTAGCAGACAGCCAGCCAGAGGGGGAGTGGCAGGAATGCCTGGACAAGGCGCGCTTCATCAGCGCGCATGGAGTGAAGTGACGTGAGCGAAGACCTGCACCGCTTTGACCTTATCGAGACGATGGCGTTCGATCCATCAGCAGGGCTGCCGATGCTCGACATGCATGTCTCGCGACTGCAGGCGAGCGCCGATGCGCTGGGCTTCACGTTCGACCGGCACAAATTGCGCAATGAATTGCAGGCCGCAACCTTCAGCCTGGTCGAGCCCTGTCGGGTGCGCGTGCTGCTCTCGCGCGTTGGCGCGATGGCGATTGAGGTGCGCGACTATTCGCCCTGGCCCGATGCCATCGTGCCCGTGAGCATCATGCGCCGCGCGCTGAGCGGCGATGATATGCGCATGCGCCACAAGACGACGGATCGGCGCCATTATCAGGACGCGTTGCGGCAGGGCGGCACCTATGAGGTGTTGCTGACCGATGAGCAGGGCTATCTCACCGAGGGCTGCTTCTCCAACATCTTCGTCGAGCGCGGCGATATGCTGGTGACGCCACCCCTCTCGCGCGGGCTGTTGCCGGGCGTGCTGCGCCAGAGCCTGATCGATCTGGGCGAGGCGCGCGAGGCGGACCTTCGCCCGCATGATCTGGATGACGGCTTCTTCATCGGCAATGCTGCGCGTGGCCTTGTGGCGGCAAGCGTGGTTGCGCGCCGGGGCTGAGCGCATTATGCACCGCGCCGTCCGGACTGATGCCGGATGCTTTGCACCCCACCCTGCCTATCAGGAGACTCCCAATGTCCCGGACGTCCGCTGCCCTTGGCCGCATCCAGCCCAGTGCCACACTCGCCATGACCGATCGCGTCATTGGCCTGAAGCGCGAGGGCAAGGACATTATCGGGCTTTCGGCAGGCGAACCTGATTTCGATACGCCAGATTTCGTCAAGGATGCCGCCATTACGGCGATCCGCAACGGCCAGACGAAATATACCAATGTCGATGGCACCGCCGAGCTGAAGGAAGCGATTGCCGCCAAGTTCAAGCGCGACAATGAGCTGAGCTATGTGAATGGGCAGATCAGCGTCAATTCCGGTGGCAAGCACACGCTGTTCAACGCGCTGGTCGCGACGGTGGATATTGGCGACGAGGTCATCATCCCCGCGCCTTATTGGGTGAGCTATCCCGATATCGTGAACTTTGCGGGCGGCACGCCGGTGATCATTTCAGCGGGCGCCGACCAGCTTTACAAGATCACCCCTGCCCAGCTGGAATCGGCCATCACGCCGACGACGCGCTGGGTGCTGCTGAACTCGCCATCCAACCCGACCGGCGCGGCCTATTCCGGCGCGGAATTGCTGGCGCTTGGCGAGGTGCTGCGTCGCCATCCCCATGTGCTGATCCTCACCGACGATATGTATGAGCATGTCTGGTATGCGCCGACGCCGTTCAAGACGATCGCGCAGGTCTGCCCCGATCTGTACGAGCGCACGCTCACAGTGAATGGCGTCTCCAAGGCCTATTCGATGACTGGTTGGCGCATCGGCTATGCCGGTGGGCCTCAGTGGATCATCAAGGCGATGGCCAAGCTGCAATCGCAATCCACCTCCAACCCCTGCTCAATCAGCCAGGCGGCGGCCACTGCGGCGCTGAATGGCGATCAGGACTTCCTCATCGAGCGCAACACCGCGTTCAAGGGTCGTCGCGATCTCGTCGTGGCGATGCTGAATGATGCGCCGGGCCTCAATTGCCCAACGCCGGAAGGCGCATTTTACGTCTATCCGGACGCGAGCGGCTGCATGGGCAAGGTGACGCCAGACGGCAAGAAGATCGAGACCGACGAAGATCTCATCACTTACTTCCTCGAAGGACATGGCGTTGCAGCCGTGCATGGCGGCGCGTTCGGCCTCGCACCGGCTTTCCGCGTGAGCTACGCAACGTCCGAGGAAATCCTGAAGAAGGCTTGCACGCGGATTCAGGAAGCTTGCTCTGCGCTGAAGTAATTTCGCGATTGTACGGCGGGCGCTTCTGAAGCGCCTGCCGTCAGTCCGTGTCGAAGAGTGACGCCAGTTGCTCGACCATTGCGCCGCCAAGCTGCTCGGCATCCATGATGGTGACGGCGCGCTTATAATAGCGCGTGACGTCATGGCCGATGCCGATGGCGATCAGCTCGACCGGCGAGCGGGTCTCGATCCAGTCGATCACCTGACGCAAGTGCCGCTCCAGATAGGTGCCATTGTTCACCGACAGCGTCGAATCGTCCACCGGCGCACCATCCGAGATGACCATGAGAATGCGCCGCTCTTCATTGCGCGCGATCAGGCGGCTATGCGCCCAGAGCAGCGCCTCGCCGTCGATATTTTCCTTGAGCAGCCCCTCACGCATCATCAGGCCAAGACTGGCCTTCGCGCGACGCCAGGGCTCATCGGCCTGCTTATAGATAATGTGCCGCAGGTCGTTGAGACGACCCGGCTTTGGTGGGCGCCCGGCAGCAAGCCATTGTTCACGACTTTGCCCGCCCTTCCACGCACGCGTCGTGAAGCCCAGCACTTCGGTCTTCACGCCGCAGCGCTCAAGCGTGCGTGCCATGATGTCCGCGCTGATCGCCGCGATACCGATAGGCCGACCGCGCATCGAGCCTGAATTGTCGATCAACAAGGTGACGACCGTATCGCGGAAATTGGTATCCCGCTCGATCTTGTAGGAGAGCGAGTGCGCGGGGCTGACGACGACGCGGGCCAGCCGCGCGGCATCCAGCATGCCCTCTTCCTGATCGAAATCCCAGCTGCGGTTCTGCTGCGCCATCAGCCGCCGTGCGAGCCGGTGCGCCAGCTTGGAAACGGCGCCCTGAAATGGTGCAAGCTGCTGATCGAGGAAACCGCGCAGCCGGATCAGCTCATCCATGTCGCACAAGTCGGTCGCGGTGACGACCTCGTCGAACTTGGTCGTGTAGGCGGTGTAGTTGAAATCCGGCGACAGGTCCGAGAAGGGCCGGTTGGGCCGCACGGGCATCGCGCCCTCATCATCCTGCGCATCGCCGTCGCCATCAGACTCCGAGTCGGCGGCGTCATCCTCCGTCTCTTCGGACGCTTCATCGCTTTGCTCGCCCGTATCTTCCCCACGCGTCTCGGCGCTGGACTGCTCATCCTCTTCGGGCTGATCGTCGTCCTGATCGTCCTGCTGCTGATCCTGATCGCCGTCCTGCTCATCCTCATTCTCTTCGGATGATTCGGGCGGCATATCTGCGCCCACCAGCTCCAGATGCTGCAGCATGGACAGGACCTTGTCCTGAAACGCCTGTTGATCATCGAGGCACAGCGCCAGTCCTTCGAAATCGGAGGCTGCTTTCTCATCGATCCAGTCGCGCAGGAAGGCGATGCCCTTTTGCGCTTCAGGCGGCGGCGCTTGCCCGGTCAGCTTTTCACGCAGCAACAGCGCAACCGCACCCTGGAGAGGAACCTCCTGCGCAGATTGCGCGCGCGTGATCGGGTCGGACTGGGTGCGCATCTCCAGCGCGGCGGCAAGGTTGGCGCGCATCCCGTCATAATGTTTGGAGCCAAGCGCCTCGTAGCGCACAGCTTCGACTGCATCATAGACCGCACGGGCGGAGGGATCTTCCGGAGCGCGCCTGGCGTGCAGCGTGGCATTATGATGGCGCATCTTGAGCGCAAAACTATCGGCGAAGCCCCGCGCCAGCGCCACCTGCTCGAGCGGCAGGCCGCGTGCGGGCGTCGGCACCTTGATCTGCTTGCCGGCGATATAAGGCGCATCGGCAGTGAACCCGAGCTCAACCTCGGCATCATGCGCGATGGCGCGCGACGCTCCTGTGAGCACATCTTTGAAGCGATCAAGCGGAGAACGGTCGGCCATAACCTCTCAACGGCTGGGGCAGAGGCGCGCTCCTGTCAAGTCTCGCACCGACAGTTCGGCGCCACAGGAGGCTATATTAACTTTTCTGCGCCATCCTGTCTCTACGCGAGACATGGGGCCTGCGCTCCGCCGTTTATTGGTTAAGCGCGTTTCCGGGACGTGCCCGAGCGTCTATCTGCCTTTTGGGGATAGTGCTGTGGCAGCTGGGGAGCGTGCAGCTTGTTATAGGACTGACGATGAGAATGATCCGGACTGCCTGCATCGCCGCGACGCTTGCCGCCAGCACATTGCTGTCCGTTCAAAGCGCAAGCGCCACGACGAATAACCGGATCGAGTTGGTCGTAAAGCGGCTGCAAGACGACTCGCATTTTTCAGGCCGGGATTTTTCATTCGCGATCAATCACAACGGCTCATCCCAGCTGATGTTCAAGGGTCTCGCGGGCGTGCGGGCATTCAATAATTATAGCGCGCTCAATGATTGGGCGAAATCGCCATCGCAGGACGTGTTCAACGGTGGTGGATATCAATTTACCCATTCCGTGCTCGACAGCTATTTTAGCAGCAGCGCGCCCCAGCTTCCCGCGCCTGCCCCGGCAAGCACCGTGCCCGACATGTTCAATGGCGGCGGATACACATTCACGCACAGCGTGCTGGGCAGCTATTTCGATCTCCCTGCCGAGAGTCCGATTCTCGCCAACTCCACATTGGCGACACCCGCTGATGAATCGCAGATTCGCCCGATGATGATGCTGGCCGCACCCATTCCCGAGCCCGCGACTTGGGCGCTGATGATCGGCGGCTTTGCGATGGCGGGCCTTGCGCTGCGCCTGCGTTTCCGCCGGGCTGCCACGCCCACGACCTGATCCGTTCAGCGCGGCGGTTCGACTGCCAGCGTCTCGATATCCGTGCGAACTTGCGTCATCAATTTATGGACCGGGCATTTGTCCGCCACGGCGATCAGCTTGTCCTTTTGCGCATCGCTCATCGGACCATCGATCGCGACGCGGGCGGTGAGGCTGTAAACGCCGTTCCGCTCCTCGCTCGCGTCGCGTGACACGCCGATGCGTATGCCCTCGAGCGGGATGTCCTCGCGCTGCGCATACCAGAGCATGGTGAGAGCTTTGCAAGCGCCCAGAGCCGCATCGTAGAGATCGTGCGGATCAGGACCTTCGCCTGCGCCGCCATCCACTGTCTTCATGTCGACGATGAGCTCATGCGCACCGATGGTGATGCGATGCGCCGTGCCTTCAGGCGAGATGCGCTCAACGACGATCATGAATGGCCTGCCCTTTAACGCGATTTGCCGACGACGCTCTCCGGCAGATCCTTGCCGAACACCCGCTGATAATATTCAGCCACGAGCGACCGCTCCGCTTCATCGCATTTGTTGAGGAAGGAGAGGCGGAAGGAGAAGCCGACATCCTTGAAGATGAGCGTGTTCTGCGCCCAGCTGATGACGGTGCGTGGGCTCATCACGGTCGAGATATCGCCATTGATGAAGCCCTGGCGGGTCAGCTCGGCAACACGGATCATCTTGCTGACCTCTTCGCGCCCGCCAACATTGTCATACTCGCCCGACTTGGCGAGAACGATCTGCGCTTCGGTTTCAGCCGGCAGATAATTGAGCGTGACGACCAGATTCCAGCGGTCCATCTGGCCCTGATTGATCTGCTGGGTGCCATGATACAGCCCGGTCGTATCGCCAAGGCCGACGGTGTTGGCCGTCGCGAACATGCGGAACCATGTGCTGGGGCGCAGCACGCGATTCTGATCGAGCAGGGTCATCTTGCCATCTGCTTCCAGCACGCGCTGAATGACGAACATCACATCGGGACGGCCCGCATCATATTCATCGAACACGAGCGCGACGGGGCGTTGGAGCGCCCAGGGCAGCAGACCTTCCTTGAACTCGGTGACCTGCTGACCATCCTTGAGGACGATGGCGTCACGCCCGACCAGATCGATTCTGCTGATATGCGCATCCAGATTGATGCGGATGCACGGCCAGTTGAGGCGCGCGGCGATCTGCTCGATATGCGTCGATTTGCCGGTGCCGTGATAGCCCTGCACCATCACGCGGCGATTAAACGCAAAGCCCGCCAGAATCGCGAGCGTGGTATCCGGGTCGAACACATAGGATGGGTCGAGATCCGGCACGCGCTCATCGGCTTCCGAAAATGCCGGCACTTCCATGTCGATATCGATGCCGAACAGGTCGCGCGCCTTCACCTTGCGGTCTGGCGCATCCAGCAGCACTTCGCTGCGCATATCGGAATTGGTATTCGGCAGATCGGTCATGTGAGCTTTCCCAGGGAGTCGCCCCTGCCCTAACCGATCCGGGAAGTCCCTGTCGATAGAGTGGACGCGGGACTTTGCATTCTTAGGGCGGATCGACATTGTCCTACGGACGCCTGCGGCTCCAGATGATGACGTGCCGAAAATGGTGATTATCCGTGACCCGGAGCGCAGCGGACTTATGGTCCGTGAGCACCGGAAGTGCGGAGAAGCGCCATTTGCAGGCCGTCAGGGCTGAATGTCGATCCGCCCTAAGCTGCCCAATCGGCGGGATGGGCCTCCTGTCCGATCAGCGCGAGGCCGTGGGCGATGGAGGTGAGCTCGCCGCCGGTGGCGATGCTCTGGGCGCCAAAACGCGTCTCGAACAGCGCGCGAATCGCCGGAATGAGCGATGAGCCGCCAGTGAGGAAAACACGGTCGATCTTGCGTCCGGCGTCCCCAGCGGAGGCCAGCGCTTTGTCGATGGTCTGATCGATCCGGGCGATATCGGGCGCGATCCATTGCTCGAAATCTGCGCGGGAGACATCGGCCTCGATCGACAGATCGCCCGCCTCGAACTTGAAATGCGCACTCTCCTGCGTGGAGAGCGCCCGCTTGAGCGCGCCGACCGCATCATAGAGCGGGTAGCCAAGCTCCTGCTCGATCACCATCAGCATGCGACCGATAGCGTCGGGATCGACCGCGACCTTTTGCAGGCGGCGCAATGCTTCCAGCGTGCGGCGGTTGCGCATAAGCGCGAGGCGGGACCAGTCTGCGAAATCCGCGAAATAGCTGCGCGGGATTTCCAGCGTCTTGCCCATCGAGGTGTAGCTGCTGCCTTTGCCGAGCATCGGGAGAACCAGCCGGTCAACGATGCGATAGTCGAACGTATCGCCCGCTATGCCGATGCCTGCCGAACCCAATGGTTCGCACCGGCGCGCGCTGCCTGAGGGAGTCACGCGCACGACGGAGAAATCGCTGGTGCCGCCGCCAAAGTCGGCCACGAGAATGGTGGCGTCATGGTCGAGGCGGCTGGCATAGCTGAATGCAGCGCCCAATGGCTCATAGACATAATGAACCTGCGTGCCGAATGCCTTGAACATGGCGTCATAGCGGCGGCGGGCGAGGGCTTCATCCGGCCGCGATCCGGCATAATGCACGGGGCGGCCAACGACGATGCGGTCTGGCCGATCATCGAGCGCGCCACCTGCGTGCGCGATCATTCGCTCCAGAAAAAGCTCGCCCAGCTCCTCGAACCGCAGGCGCTTTTCGAAGATGCTCGCCGTCTCGAAGATGCCGCTGGCTGCGACGGACTTGAAGGACTGGATGAAGCGGCTGCCCTCGGGATATTCGAGATATTCCGAGATTGCCCAAGGCCCCGCCTCATGCGCCATGCCACCGCGCACCGCTTCATCATGCCAGAAACACAGCGCCGAGCGAAACACGGCGCCTGCCGCGTGCGGGCCGGGGAAGTCGACCAGCCGGGATCCGCCCGCATCGGCAATCGCCACGACGCTGTTGGTGGTGCCGAAATCCAGCCCAAGGGCACGGGGGCGCTGAGCCTGCGGCATCAAGTTACTCCGGGTATGGTCTGGACGGGCCGCGCGCTATGGCAGCGTCGCCTTACCCACGCAACCCGACTCAGGCAAAGGCGGGCGCTTTGCGCAAATGGGCATAGGCGGCAAGAACATCCTGCAAGGCCTGCTCATGGGCGCGATCTCCGCCATTATGATCGGGGTGATAGCGCCGCACGAGCTCGGTGTAGCGCGTGCGCAGTGCCCGGCGATCAGCATCGGCACCCAGACCGAGGGTGCGCATCGCTGCACGGTCCTCGCCCGAAAGCGGCCTGCCATCATTGCGCTGCGCCTGTTCGGCCATGCGCGCCTTGAACCGCGCGCCAATGGCATCGAGCGGATCATGAAAATCCGCCCAGCGCGGCGGGGTCGTGCCGCTGGCGGCATTGGCGGAGAAAGCCCGCGTCTCCCGCTCCCAGCCGCTGAACGGGCGTTGCGCGGCATTGATCTCTTCCGAGTTCATGCCCTTGAAATAATTATATTCCGTGTTGAACGCGCGAATATGATCAAGGCAGAACCAGCGCCATTGCGGGGGACCATCGGGTGCACCACGGCGCTGCTCTGGAGGCGCGCGGAACTCGCCCGGCTCTTCACAGCCGGGATAGAAGCAGACGCGGCCATCCCCCGCAACACGGCCATGAAAGCGCGTGTGGCGTTGCGGCTTCTCATCATTGTCGCCGCGGCCTGACACGGTGGTTCACATCCCTTCTGGCTGCGCTGTGGAAACGGCCTATATAGGGGGCATGGTTGATCCTTCGCTAGGGCCGGTGGGCCGAGAAATCGCACAAAGGCTGGAAACAGCCCTGTCTCCGCAACAACTCGCCGTCATCAACGACAGCGCGAAGCATCGTGGGCACACGGGGGACGACGGCTCTGGAGAGAGCCATTTCACGGTGGAGATCGTGGCGGATGTCTTTGTGGGCCAGTCCCGGCTTGCCCGGCAGCGCCTTGTGAATGCCGCGCTTGGTGATCTGATGCAGGAAAAGGTGCATGCGCTCGCGATCAAGGCGCGCGCGCCACAGGAATGAGCCTGCGCGCCAAGCGCCCTGCCGCCCGCCTGCTGGTGACGGACCCACTAGGGCGCCTGCTGCTGTTCCGCTTCACGCCGGAGGACCGTCCGCCCTTTTGGGTGACGCCAGGCGGCGCGGTGGATCGTGGCGAGACTTTCGAGCAGGCGGCGCGGCGCGAACTGCGCGAAGAGACGGGGCTGGACATGGAACCGGGGCCGCTCATCGCTGTGCGCCATGTGCAATTTTTGACGCTTGAGGGCATCGAGGTGGATGCAGAAGAGCGCTTCTATGCCGTGTCCGTTGACCGGACAGAGATTGAGACAGCTGGCCATACCGAGCTTGAGAGAAGCGTGATGCTCTCCCACCGCTGGTGGACGCCCGAGGAATTGGCCATGCTGGACGAGCCTTATTATCCCGTCGATCTGCTGGAAATCTGGCCCGTTCTGCTGGCGCCGCGTCCATCATGAGTGACGACAGCGCCCCAGCCCTCATCGAGAGTTGGCGCGCGCATCTGGCGGACAGTCGCAGGCGTTCGATCCACACGGTGATCGCCTATGTCGCCACGGCTGAGCGCCTGACGGCCTGGATGGCCGATATGGATGGGAAGGACGCTGACCGCGCCGCCATCACTGCCCTGACCACGGGCGACCTGCGCGCATATCTGGCGTCCCGCCGCGCCGATGGCATCGGGAATAGTTCGGCGGCGCGTGAACTCTCCGCGCTGCGGGCCTTCCTGCACTTTGTCGGCGGCGAACATGCTTCCATTCCCGTGCTGCGCGGCCCACGAGTCAAGCCCGGCGTCCCGCGACCGGTCAATCCCGATCAGGCGGTCGCACTGGCGCGCGATATTGCCGAGACGGCGCGTGAAGGCTGGATTGGCGCGCGGGATTGGGCGGTGCTGTTGTTGCTGTATGGAGCAGGCCTCCGCATTGGCGAGGCGATGGGCCTGACCGGAGACGTGCTGCCGCTCAGCGAAACCATTCGTGTGATCGGCAAGCGCAGCAAGATGCGGGTGGTTCCGCTGCTTCCCCAGGTGCGATCGGCCATAGAGGCCTATGTCGATCTCTGCCCCTATCCGATGCAGAAGGACGTCCCCATATTTCGCGGTGCGCGGGGTGGCCCGCTTTCCCCTGCCCTCATCCGCCGCGCGGTGCAAGGTGCACGCGGACGGCTTGGCCTGCATGATCGCACAACACCGCATGCCTTGCGGCACAGCTTTGCGACCCATTTGCTTGGCCGCGGCGCTGATTTACGCTCGCTGCAGGAATTGCTTGGCCATGCGAGCCTCTCCTCCACGCAAATCTATACGCGCGTCGATGCGGCGCATTTGATGGATGTATATCGCAATGCGCATCCGCGCGCGGGGCGCTAGCCCTTCTTTTTTGGCTCGGCTTTCCAGGTGAACAGCCGCCAGAGATACGCCACCACCATGATCGCGACCGAGACATTGGCGATAGGACCGAGATAATCATCGATCCGCGAGAAGTGCGCGCCGAGCAGATAGCCTGCGCCGACCAATATGATGTTCCAGATGAGCGCGCCGCCTGCGGTCCAGATGATGAACTTCCAGACATTCATCGAGAAAAGCCCGGCTGGCAGAGACACGATCGTGCGGAACACCGGCATGAAGCGGAAGCAGAAAACAATCTTCTCGCCATGCCGCTTGAAAATACGGTGCAGCCATTCCACCTCGCCCCAGCGCAAGGTGGCCCAGCGACCGTAACGCTCGACCAGCGGACGCAGGCGCTCATAACCGAGCTTAATGCCGAGGAAATACCAGAACAGATTGCCGATCGTGGTGCCGATCGTTCCGGCGATGAGCAGTGGCACGAACGCCATCTGCCCCTGCCCCACGCGGATGCCGCCGATACCCATGATCAGCTCTGAGGGGATGGGTGGAAAGACATTTTCCAGCACCATCAGCAGCGCGATGCCCCAATAGCCGCCGCCATCGATCAACTGCACGACCCAATCGCTCATCGCGCAACTCGGGATGGACCGTCAGCCATGCACGCGCTTAGGCGGCCGCCCGCTCGTCGAGGCGGCGCTCGATCGCGTTCCAGATGAGGCCGCCAGTGTCGCTGCCATTGAACGCATCGATCGAGACGATGCCGGTGGGCGAGGTGACATTGATCTCGGTCAGCCATTTGCCGCCGATCACATCGATGCCGACGAAAAGCAGACCACGCTTCTTAAGCTCCGGGCCAAGCGCGTCGCAGATTTCCCGCTCCTCTGCCGTGAGCTCGGTCTTGGCGGCCGTGCCACCCGCCGCGAGATTGGAGCGAATCTCGCCCTTGCCGGGAATGCGATTGATCGCGCCTGCAACCTCGCCATCAACCAGCACGATGCGCTTATCGCCTTGCGCGACATCTTTGAGGAAGGCCTGGACCATGAAACTCTCGACCCACATCTCGCGGAAAAGTTCCACCAGCGCGGCAAGATTTGCGCCATCCTGCCCGATGCGGAAGACTGCAGACCCTGCATTGCCATAAAGCGGCTTCACGACGATCTCGCCATGTTCGGCCAGAAAATCGCGTGTCTCGGCAAGGCTGCGCGTGATCATCGTGGGCGGCATGAAGCGCGCAAAATCGAGCACATACAGCTTCTCGGGCGCATTGCGCACAGAGACGGGATCATTGAGCACCAGCGTCTCGCCAGCGATGCGCTCCAGCAAATGCGTGCCGGTGATGTAATTCAGGTCGAAGGGCGGATCCTGACGCATCCAGACGACATCGACATCGCGGCCAAGATCAAGCTTCACGGCATCGCCGAAGCGGAAATGATCGCCCTCGACCTTTTGCACGGTCACTTCACGGGCCTGCGCATAAAGGCGCCCGCCCCGCCAGGTGAGATCATCGGGGCGATAATGATAAAGCTGATGCCCGCGCTGCTGCGCCGCCAGTATGATGTGAAAAGTCGAATCGCCCGCAATGTTGAGCGTTTCCATCGGGTCCATCTGCACTGCAACCTTCAGGGACATGCTTTCATTCTCCATTCGCCCCGAACGTATCGGCAGGCCTGCATTTGATTGAAACGGGATTGAAGGGATGGCGTCACCGCCTCACCCGCCATGCCAGACATTCTCCAGATGGCGAGGCGGACGCCCCGGCGCAAGAAGCATCACATCGATTCGCATGTCGTCCTTTGGGCCGAGATAATGGGCGGCGAGCGATTCGGCGGCGGCGGCGACGCGGGCCAGGCGACGCTCATCGATGGATTGGTCCAAAGCCGCGCTTGTCGCTCGCGCCTTAACTTCGATGAAGGCGACGACGTTGCCCCGACGCGCGATCAGGTCGATTTCCCCCGCGGGCGTTCTGGCGCGTCGCGCGAGGATGGACCAGCCCTTGAGCCGCAACCACCATGCCGCGATGCGCTCGCCTTGCCGCCCCTTCTGCTCCGCCGCAGCGCGCGCGGGCGAAGCCGCCTTTGCTTTTGCGCGCGGACGCATGGGCGGCAGGCTCAAACCTTGCCCTTCATGGTCATGGCCTTCGCATAGAGCGCTTTGCGATCGACCCCGAACGTGCGCGAAACTTCTCCAGCCGCTTGAGACGCGGTGAGTCGTCCCAGCGCCTCTGCCAAGGCTGCATCGACATCGGCTTCGTCTGGCGGAGGACGCTCGCCGGGTGGGCCGACGACGATCACGATCTCGCCGCGTGGCTCCTTGATGGCGCAGGCGGCCGCCAGTTCGGAAAGCGTGCCGGTCAGCGTTTCCTCATAGGCTTTGCTGATCTCACGGCACAGCGCAGCCGGGCGATCGCCGAGCACGTTCTGCATATCCGTCAGCGAGGCAATGCAGCGCGGCCCGGTTTCGTAAAAGACCAGGCTGGCACGCAGCCCTTCCACTTCGGCCAGCGCATCGCTCCGCGCCTTGGTCTTGGATGGAAGGAAGCCCATGAAAAGGAAGCGATCGCTCGGCAGGCCCGCCAGCGTGATGGCCGCGATCGCGGCGCAAGCGCCCGGAATGGTGGTGATCGCCCGGCCGGCCGCGCGCGCATCGCGCACCAGCTTATAGCCCGGATCGGAGATCAGCGGGGTTCCGGCATCGCTCAGCAGCGCCACCGCTTCGCTCGCCATGCGCTCCACAAGGCGGTCCCGCACCCGCTCGTCGCTATGATCATGATAGGGAATCATCGGCCGTTCCGAACCGGCGTGCCGCAGCAAGGTTGCGCTGACGCGGGTATCTTCTACGGCAATGATATCGGCCAGGCGCAACACCTCTGCCCCGCGCGGGGAGAAGTCGGACAAGTTGCCGATGGGGCCAGCAACAATGTATAGGCCAGGCGTGAGTAAAGCAGACATGAGGAATGCCATGACAGAGAGGGGCCTTGCGGGGCAAGTGAGGTTCGACATGGCAGAGGGTCAAAACCGCCAAAGTCGGGCACCCAAGCGGCTCGGGCAGGCGATTGCGCTGATCGGCGCGATGCTGCTGGCCGCCTGCGGACGCGTCGTGCCGCCATCCACACCGCCGCCACCCCCGCCTACTCAGCAGCAGGGCCCCATTACCCAAGGCTTGCCGACGGATGCCGAGCGCCATCGCGTGGCGCTGCTCGTGCCGATGACCGGCGCGAATGCAGGTGTTGGCCGCTCGATTTCCAACGCCACGACAATGGCTTTGATGGACACGAAAACCGAGCGCGTGCGCGTGACGACCTATGACACCGCACGCGGTGCCGCGGAGGCGACCCGCAGAGCGATTGCGGAAGGTAATAAGCTGATCCTCGGACCGTTGACGGCAGATGAGGTCCGCGCGGCTGCGCCACTGGCGCGTGCTGCCAATGTGCCGGTGCTGAGCTATTCCAACGACGAGACCGTGGCTGGCAATGGCGTGTATCTGCTGGGCTACAGCCCTGAGCAGTCCGTCGCGCGCGTCATTGGCTATGCGCGTTCGCGGGGCCTAAGCAATTTCGCAGCGCTGGTGCCTAAGGGCGTTTATGGCGAGCGCGCGGGCAGCGCGTTTCTGGCACAGGTGAAAGCTGTAGGCGGCACGGTCGTCGCGATGGAGACGTTCGACCGCTCGCCGGCATCGGTTCAGGCTGCCGTGAAGCGGCTGTCGGCAAGTTCCAGCTATGATGCGATTTTGATTGCCGATGTCGGCCGCATCGCGCTGCAGGCAGGGCCGCTGATCCGCAGCAATGGCGGTCAGGCGGCGCGCATTCTGGGCACTGAGCTTTGGGGGACCGAGACGGGTCTGGCCGCGAGCGCTGCGCTACGCGGCGCCTGGTATGCCAGCGTATCCGATGGACTCTATCGCACGCTCGCCAGCAAATATCGGACATCATATGGCGCAGCGCCCTATCGGCTGGCGTCGCTCGGCTATGATTCTGTGTTGCTGACCGTGCGCATTGCGCAGGATTGGAAGCCCGGCACGGCCTTCCCGGCGCGGCGTCTGGTGGACCCGGAAGGCTTTTCAGGCATCGACGGCGCTTTCCGCTTCAATCGCGATGGCATTGCCGAGCGTATGCTGGAAGTGAAGGAAGTCAGCGCGAGTGGCGCAACTGTGCTTGATGGCGCAACGCGCGGGTTCGTGAAGTAGACAAGAAAAAACCCGCCCGGTGCTTCGTAAAGTCGCACCGGGCAGGCTGAAATCAGACCGTTACGTCGATCTTACAGGATCGACTGGCCGGTCTTGGCCCAATCGGCCTCGAAGGCTGCGAGGCCCTTGTCCGTCAGCACATGATTGAAGAGCGACATGATGACCGCTGGCGGGGCGGTGATGACGTCGGCACCGATCTTGGCGCATTCCAGCACATGGATGGGATGACGCAGCGACGCGGCAAGAATTTCCGTCGCAAATGCGTAATTGTCATAAATCAGGCGGATGTCGTCGATCAGCTTCATGCCATCAAAGCCATTATCGTCATGGCGGCCAACGAAGGGCGAGATGAAGGTCGCGCCAGCTTTGGCGGCGAGCAGTGCCTGATTCGCCGAGAAGCAGAGCGTCACATTGACCATGCAGCCATCTTCGCTCAGCACCTTGCAGGTCTTGAGGCCATCAACGGTGAGCGGCACCTTGATGCAGACATTGTCCGCGATTTTCCGCAGGACGGCGGCTTCCTTCAGCATCGTCGCATGATCCATCGCGACGACTTCAGCAGAGACCGGGCCATCGACCAGACCGCAAATCTCCTCAACCACCTCAAGAAACTTGCGGCCGGACTTGTGGATGAGCGAGGGATTGGTCGTGACGCCATCGAGCAGACCGGTTGCGGCAAGATCGCGGATTTCATTGGTATCGGCGGTATCGACAAAGAATTTCATGGCCCTTGGCTCCTGGAAAGGCGGAATGATGGGGCGCCTATAGCGCCGAGCAGGCAAGGACGTAAGAGCATCGCGTGATTCAGCTGCGTGACGAAGCGCCAAGAGGCATTTGCACTTGGACGCACTATCTCTAAGGCCATGACCATGAGCCGTGCCCGGATCATCCTGCTCAACGCCGCGCTTGGCCCGCTCGATTACCGGGTGCCGCAAGGCATGAGCGCGGAACCCGGCCAGATTGTCGTCGCGCCGCTTGGGCCGCGCCCGATGATCGGCGTGGTGTGGGAGGCCGATCGCTTGCCCGATGTGCCCTCGGTGGGCGACAATCGCCTGCGTCCCTTGCTCAGCGTGGTGGACGCCTCCCCCTTGCCTGCGCCCTTGCGGCGGCTGATCGAATGGACAGCGGACTATTATATCGCGCCGCTTGCCGCCGTGCTGCGCATGGCGCTCGCCTCCATGTCCGCGCTGGAAGGCGGGCGAACGGTCATCGAGTATCGCCCCACCGGGCTGTTGCCAGAGCGACTGACACCACAGCGCACACAGGCGCTTGAACGTATTGGGGATCGGCAAGGGCTGGTGCGCGAACTGGCCGTGCTAGGCGAGGTGAGCGACGCGGTGATTCGCGGGCTCATCAAGCAGGGCGCGTTCGAGGCTATCGAGGTTTCCACCGATCAGCCTTATCCTGAGCCGAGGCCCGATCATACAATCGTGACGCTTAATCCCGGTCAGCAGGCGGCGGCGGATCAGCTCATCGACCATGTAAGCCAGCATCATTTTCAGGCCGTACTGCTGGATGGCGTCACTGGCTCAGGCAAGACGGAAGTCTATTTCGAGGCGATTGCACAGGCCCTTCGCGATGGTCGTCAGGCGCTGGTGTTGTTGCCGGAAATCGCGCTGACCGAGCCATTTCTCGACCGATTCACAGCGCGCTTTGGCTGCGCGCCTGTGGCCTGGCATTCAGGCCTCAAGCAATCGGACCGCCGCCGGGCTTGGCGCGCGATTGCGAGTGGGGAAGCGCGCGTGGTCGTTGGCGCACGGTCGGCTTTGTTCCTGCCCTATGCCAGGCTTGGCCTCATCATCGTGGATGAGGCGCATGAAACCAGCTTCAAGCAGGAAGAGGGCGTGCGCTACCATGCCCGCGATGTTGCAGTAATGCGCGGCCTGTTTGAGCAATGTCCTGTCGTTCTGGCCTCCGCGACGCCCGCCATCGAGACGCGCCATCAGGTTGCGCTGGGCCGCTATCAGGAGATCAAGCTGCCTTCGCGCTATGGCGGCGCGGAATTGCCTGCGATCATCGGCATCGATCTTACCCACAACCCGCCAGAGCGCGGCCGCTGGATCGCGCCGCCGCTGGTCAAGGCGATGGCGGAGACGCTGGAGCGTGGCGAGCAATCCCTGCTGTTTCTCAACCGGCGCGGCTATGCGCCGCTCACCTTGTGTCGCCATTGCGGCTATCGCTTCCAATGCCCCAATTGCTCGGCATGGATGGTGGAGCATCGCCTCACGCGGCGGCTGGCCTGCCACCATTGCGGCCATGCCGTGCCGACGCCGGATACTTGCCCTTCCTGCCATGAAGGCGACGCGCTAGTTGCGTGTGGCCCCGGTGTGGAGC